>JAHWIP010000059.1 GCA_019322375.1 Candidatus Woesearchaeota archaeon | reverse complement strand
GTGTTTGTGGTGTTCACATGCATATATAAATCTTTGTTTTGTCGTAATATTTTATTGCGACAAATATTTATATAGAGAAATTACTGTACAGTAGTTAAAAAGAGGTTTGTCTCGACCTTTATGCTCGGGAAAACTCTAAAATCCCGAGCATCAAAATATTTGAGGCGGGGGGAAAATGAAACCAAGAATCAAACTAGCGATAGCTATAACCTTATTGGCTTTGATTTTGATAAGCGCATGCACAAGCACAACAACACCAACAGGAGAAGTAGTGCAGGATCAAGAAGAAATAAAAATAGGGGGGGCATTTGCACTAGGAGCAGGATTTGCAGCAGGATGGGGGGAAGAAGAAAGAAACGGAGCAACTCTTGCAATAGAAGAAATAAATGCTCAAGGAGGAATTAATGGGAAAAAAGTAAGACTGGATGTTGAAGACACTGCAGGAAATCAAAAAGATACTGTAACAGCAGTAAGAAAACTAATATCAATTGATAATGTTGAAGCGATAATCGGTCCTACATGGATGGATACTTATTCAGGAGCAACACCTTTATCAGATGAACACAAGATTGTGATGATAACGCCTAGTGCTTCAATAACAGCTATCAAGAAGCAAGGCGACTATCCTTATGTTTTTTCAACTTATTGGAGAACAGATGCAGAAACAAAATCCCTGGCAGAACACTTTTCCAAAACAAATAAAAAAAGAATTGTGCTTTTTTTTGAAAGCGATGCCTTTTGGCAGGACATAAAAGAGCATTTCAAAAAACACTCAGAAAAGCTCAATCTAGAAATAGTTGATGACTACACTGCAACTTATGGAGAAACAGATTTTAGAACATCGCTTACTAAAATCAAACAACAAAAACCTGACGCAGTATTCTTTGGTGTGTCAGAAAGCAAAAGCAACCTAGCATTTCTAAGGCAAAGACTGGAAATCAGTCCCGACCTTGTCATTTACAGCACAGAATCCATAAGCGAATATGTGAAAAAAGACGAGCACAAACCATTAATGGAAGGAATAAGGTTTATCAGGCCTGCAGATATTGACTATGAGTTTGTTATTAAATACTTCAAGAAGTTTGGAAAAAAACCTTTGTTCTCAGCAGCAAATGCTTATGACGCAACAAATATTTTGCTAGAAGCAATAAAGAAAAGCGAGGACAAAGGAACAAGTCTACTTGAAGAGTTAAGGAACAATGATTTTGAGACCATAACTTACGGCAAAACCAGATTTGACAGCTTGCAAGGATTAAAAGGAGCAGAATTCGTGATAAAAGAAGTAAAGGATGGAAAAATAATAATGTTAGAAGAGTGATCACCCAATAGCTCTCCTTACATCAACTACTTCTACAGAATTAACTCCTTCTATGGATTCGATTTCTTTTTCAAGCGGGTCTGTTGCGCCTTTTGCTTCATCCATTACAAAGATTATTTTCAGGGCTTTTAATCCAAATGCTACTGGCTCTATCTCTTGCTTTGTTTCTCCTTCACCTGCAAAGCCCTTGATTTTCTCCAGAGCTGCTTCTTGGACTTTATCCAGGTCTGTGTCTGGGCTCTTAGGCATTATTTTGAGTGTGATGATTGCTTTGGCCATGTTTATCTGGGTTAAGGTTGTATTTATAAAGTTTATTCCAAAAAGTTTAAATATGTAACAAAGATGCCTTTCTCTAGGGGTGATCTTATGAAAAAATCTTATTTGGTTATTTGTATTGGTTTATTAGTGGTTCTTATCCTTTTAACAGGATGTGGAAAAAAAGTTGTTGAGAAAGGGATTGAAAAGGAAATGGGCGGAGAAGCAGATGTTGATATTGGCAAGGACAAAGTAACAGTAGAAACAGAAGAAGGAACGGTTGAAGTAACAGGAACAGACAATGATGAGTGGTGCCAGGAAGGCGCTGAATGGACTTTTACCTCAAAACAACCTGAAGAACAAGGAGATGCTAGATGGATTATTAAGGGACTGATATCTTCTGGTGAATACGCAGGCTTATGCCATGTAGAATACACTTTTGAAAGTGAAGGCGAGACAGGCAAGATGGATTATTATTTTAGTGAAGACGGAGAATCAGGTTACTTTGAAATAGAAGCTGGTGGTCAGAAGATAAAACAAGAATGGAGTAATGAATGATTAGTTGGGCCCTTCAAACCCGCACTCAGGACACTTATACTTTGCAACTGTTTTCCTGCACTTAGAGCACCTGATAATTGTGTGTTTAGCGCAGTTAGGGCAGGGAAACCTAACAGTGCCTATATCATTAACAACACTTGTATTGCAGGACATGCATTTTTCCTGAGCAATAGCTTGCTCTGGTATTTTCTCCTCTGCTTTGGTTTCTTCTTTCTTTTTAGGCATAAAGTCGAGAATTAGTGGAGGGTTTATAAATTTTTTGTGTGTTTGCAAAAAATTCTCAAAAATCGTTTTTGATTTTTGTTGAAGGTTTTGTGTGTTTTGTGATTATTCCTTTACTTTATGCTCCTCTTTAGTTTTAAAAAACAACCAGTTCTTTGGTCCTGCTTTTTCAAACTTCAGAATTGTAAATCTGCCTTTCAACTTTTTGCCATGAAGAAAAAATACCATCTTGTTATCTTTGCGAGTTTCCATTTCATAAGTTCCATTATCCCAGAGCTCTACTTTGCCTGCGCCATAATGTCCTTCTTCGATTGTTCCTTGGAAGGATGCGTAGCTAAGGTCGTGATCAGTTACTTGCACAGCCAATTTTTTTACCTTTGGATCCATGCTCGGCTCTTTAGGTATTGCCCAGCTTTTTAGAACACCGTCTAATTCAAGGCGAAAATCCCAGTGAAGATGGCTTGCTGCATGTTTTTGCACTACAAAAATTGGAGAAGAAGATTTTTTCTTTTTTTTGCTAATCTTTTTTGCACTCATTTCTTTTTCTTTTTTTGTTTAGGCTTAGGTGTTGGTTTAGCAAGATGCACTGTCCTGGTTGGGAAAGCCATCTCTATCTTTGCTTTCTCAAATCTTTCCTTTATTGCCATGTTTACTTCGTGCTGGGTATCAAGAATCTTGTTAATGTCTTTTATCCAGTAAATTGTTTGTATGTTAAGTGAGGAATCACTAAATTCTTTAAAGGTGACAATGCTATTATCATCAGTGCTTTTGTTCTTCTTGATAACATCTTTTAGTATTTGCTCTGCTTCAAGCATTTTCTTTTGAGGAGTGCCATACTCAACTCCAATAACTATTTTTTCTCTTCTTGCCTTTTCCCTTGAAACATTCTCAATAACAGAATCAGCTATCAAGGAGTTGGGTATCACTATCTGGGTGCCGTCAAAGGTTCTCATTCTGGTGGTTCTAAGTCCTATCTCTGTTATAAACCCATCATTATCCCCTACTTTTATCCTGTCACCCAGCTTAAAAGGCTTGTCAGTTAGTATGGCTACACCACCAAACAAGTTGGCCAAAAGGTCTTTGGCTGCAAAAGCAAATGCTAAACCACCAATACCAACACCAGTTAGTAGTGCAGAAATATCAACACCAAACCTTTTAATGAGCATAATTAGCACAATAATCCAAAGCACAATTTTAACAAGCTTCCTAATAATTGGTATTAAGTGGTCATCAAGGTCTGATTTGGTTTTCTCTGCCATTGGCTTTAGATAATATTCAATAAATGATTCTATCAGGTTAATCACAACCCAGGTTACACATAAAACAAAAAGAACCAGAAAAACTTGGCTTATAAAATCATGAATCTTTGCTGAAAGAGTTAATTGGTTAACTCCATAATAGATTCCTCCAAGGATGATAAGAAAAACAACAGGCTTTTCCAAATGATATATAATCAGGTCATCAAGCCTGGTCTTGGTTTTGGCAGTAAACACCTTTATGAACTTGGTGCTTAGCCAGTAAAAAGCCTTGCCAACAGCAATACCAAGAATAATTGATACAATTAAAATTAAATACTGTAAATATGTATTTCCCCAGAGCATAGTGTCTAAAAATACCATGGAAGTTTGGAAATAAGAGGGGTTTATATAGTTTTTTGTTAGAAATAATAAGAATCACTGCCGATAATATATATCCTTCACAATTATCTCAAACTCCTGTGTAGAATCAGAGTCTTTTTCTTCCAGGGCTTTGGTTGTGAAGTTGTTGATTTTGAATTTCACTTCATTCTGAGCTATGAATATTGGCTCTATTGATACTATAAAGCCTGATACATTATATGTTTTCTTTTCATTCTCTTTAAGAATATGTTTGAAATAAGCTTTCTTTTTTAGCAGGAAATAAAATTCTACTTCACTCACTCTTGCAGGGATTTGCTCTTCATCAACTTGTTCTGCTTGTTCCTCTATAGGTTCTCCCTCAACTTCTTCTTCCTCTGCAACTTCTTCAGGTTTTTCTGTCTCTTCAACTAACTCTTCCTCTTCGGTTCCGGAGGAACCCTCAGAAATCTCTGATTTCTGTTGTTCAACTTCTTCCTCAATAATATCTGGTTCAACTTCTATTTCTTCCAGCTCTTCTTCAGGCACATACTCTAAGCAGGAAGCCAACATAAGAATAATTATTATAAGAATTAATACAAGAACTGCTTTGTTAAACTTATCACTCTCTTTCATCTTTCTTAACATACAATGCAGAATTAAATATTTTCAAAACCTTGATAATATCTTCTCTTTCAACTTTTTCCTTTAATCTCATCCTGGCAGCTGCTTTTGCCATGTTCATAATGCCAATAACAATCCTTGGGCTTATCTCAACCAAGAACTTATCCTCGTCTTTTTTAACATCCTGTACAAAGCCCTGGATTAGCTCGCTAAGGTTCTTGTCAAACTCAACCTTCCTAGCCAGGGCATAAGCCACATATTCCTTTACAAACCTGACATCATTCTCATGAGCTTTTTTCTTTTCTCCCTTGATAATCTTGTCAGTTATCTGCAAGAACTCCCTTGTGCCAGGCTTTCTTATTAGAAAAACTAAGTGAAACCTGCTGAGCAGGGCAGAGTCAAAAGGAACCTGTTTTTTAAGCACACCAATAGTTCTGCCAACAAACCTGTCACCATCTGGATTAGCAGTTGCAAACACATTAACATTAGCATCAAGCTTGAGGTGAGTGTTGCCTTTATCATAAGTCACAAAGCCTTTTTCCATGGCATTAAGCAGACCAGCCCTGTCAATATTTCTTAACAGGTTAAGTTCATCAATACAAGCAACTCCTTTATCAGCAAGAGGAAGAAGCCCTTTAACCACTTCTTTGCCCATGACTACAAGGGTTAAGCCTGCTTTGCTGGCACCACTGCCAAGGCCAAAGCTGCTTACAGGCGCAAGCTCTGCAACAGACCTTAATATGTCTGTCTTGCCTGTGGCTGGGTCTCCCAGAAGAAGTATGTGCGCTTTTTCCCTTGCAAACAGCTGTATAAGCCCTGCTTTTTTAACTTCTTCCAACCCAATAATATTAGGTGCTATCAAGCTAAGAATCTTTTCTTCTGTCTGGTTAGAGAACTGCTCAAACACTTTCTGCTTCTCACTCCTGACTAATTTTGTGTTAAGCTCTCCAATCTTTTTCTTTACTTGTTCATCAACAACATTGCAAACCAGGGACAGGTATTTTGAGTCCTGAAGAAAACCAGTGCTTGTATCAAAGTCTGCCTCTGCAAACCTGGCTTTATGAGACTTTAACAAGTGCTTTAAAACCTTGACTTCTGAAGGCTCAAACACTTCCTGCACCAAGTCAAGCCTTACCTTGTCATCCTTGTCAAGAGGAATGATTGATGTCCAAAAACTCCCAAATTTTTGTTTCTTTGCCTTTGCAGGTTTCTGTGATTTTTTAGATTCCCTCTTATTTTTTTTCTTCTTCCTGGTCTCTGCCATGATAAGAACAGATAAGAACTTAAAGTATATATAATTATTGAATTTGTTCATTAGTAAGAAAAATATTTAAACTCCTAAACCTATTTTATTATAAAAAAGAGGCTGAGTAACCTTGTTTAAAAAAAATCCTGAAAAAGACCTGGCAAAAGAGCTTTCTGGTTTAAAGAAAAGAGCTGACAAGCAGGAAAAAGAGCTTGAAAGACTGGAAAGGCTTGAGAAAAGCCTTGCTCAGCAGGAAGTGGTTCTTGCAAAGAAAATAGCTGACATGAACAAGTTTGAGGAGGACTTGAAAGAACTGGTTTCAAAGCATGAGCTGGAAGAGCTAAGAAAGGACTTAAAGAAGTCTGAAAAGCACGAAGAAGTGCTGGCAGAGAATGCCAGGTTCATGACACAGCTGGTTAATGAGCTAGGCAAGATAAAGGAATCTCATAGAATGACAAGGAGTCAGGTAATGGCAAAAGAGCATGTTAGTAAAAAGGAATGCGAGGACAGGTTTGTTGGGGTCAAAGAGTCTTTAGAAGACTTAGAGCGCATACGCAAGACTCATAGAAAAAAAGCAGGGCATAATGACCTAAAAACCTTAAGAAAAGAACTGCATGACAAGCTAGCTCAGGTTGAGCACCAGAACAAGGTGTTGATGAGATATCTAAAGAGGGTTGATGAGATGTTGCAGAAGAAATAAGTAATTAAAAATTTAACTTTAAAAAAATTAATATTGTTTATTCTTTTTCTTGATAATAACAACTGCTAAAACTATTGCTAATAAACAAATGAAAATTAGAATAAAAATCAGGTTAGTGTAATTTTTCCCTTTTATTTCTTTTTCTTTAAAATCAATATTAGAATCTATTAACGGCTTAATTTCATTATAAAAATTCCTTGACATCTCAGGAAACTTAAATGATGCTTCCTTAATATCCTCACCCCCACATTCATAGCAAATCAAGCCGTCTTCTAAGAAAGCACAACTATTCCGCGCAAATAACCATTGATTTGCTTCACTAGCTTCTATACATTGTTTAAACTCAGTGCAAGCATCTAGACAGTACTCTCTCTTTCTTTTACAGCTCTCTCTGCACTCATTCAATTTATTCATTAATGAGAGATTTCTATCCCTATCACTGAGAGGGTACTCTCCCTCACAAACATATGTGCATTGAGAAAACGATTCAGAACAATCATTAGCACAAGAATCTTCTTTTATACAATTCTGGTAAGCTATATATGAATTTAGTTTTCCATAACCAACATAGCCCTTTAAATCAATAACATCACAAATTTTGTTTATATCTTCCATACCCAAGCTTGTAGCACTTATTTTATGCATCCAAGCCAAGTTAAATAAACAAGAATTCCTAAGAGTTCCCTTGTACTCTTCATATTTTTCTAAGTATTGTTCATAAGTATATTTTAATTGGCCTCTCCAGTACCCCGCATCTAAAAAGTTCTTAAATTGAAATAGAGCTGTTTTTTGGGAAATAACTAGGCTACAAGGAGAATTGTCAACACAATTAAAAAACAAGGAGTTATTATCCTCCAAATAATAATCTTCCCCAAGATTGTCTTTTATTTTCTCCAAATCAAAATAATAATCTGTTTGTAAAAGGCTAATCTTAGATTCGTTAAAGTAATCTCTGCCTCCAAAATAGCAACTACTAACTTCTGGTATGAAAAACATTAATAAAAAGACTAAGGATAGAGATATTAATGTTTTCTTTAACATAGTCAGTCTTATCTATTATAGATATATAAATTTTTCTCTTACATCATTTTTAACTTAACTAACAATAAACTTTATATAACCTTATTCTCCCCAAATACATAGCATGTTAGACAAATCTTATAATGCTGAGGCTGTTGAGAAGAAGTGGCAGAAGTACTGGGAAGAACAGGATATCTACAAGTTTGATCCTGACATCCCTCACACTAAGAAGCCTATATATAGTATTGATACTCCTCCGCCTACTGTTAGCGGAAAAATGCACATGGGCCATGCTTTTGGCAATTCTCAGCAGGACTTTATTGCGCGATACAAGAGGATGAGAAGCTTTAATGTTCTTCAGCCTCTTGGAACTGATGATAATGGTCTGCCAACCCAGACCTTGGTTCAAGAATTAAAAGGTGTTAAAGCCAGGGATATGGGAAGAAAGGCTTTTAGAAAGCTTTGCTTGGAAGTGCTTGAAGCAGGCTTAAAACAAAGCTATATCAATGACTGGAAAAAGCTGGGCATTAGCTGTGATTATAATGTTGGCTACTCAACCATTGACAAGCACAGCCAAAAGGTTTCCCAATGGTCTTTTATTGAACTTTACAAGATGGGCAGGTCTTATAGAACAGAAGCTGCTGCTATGTGGGGCCCTAAGTGCGAGACAGCCATATCTCAGGTTGAACTGGTTGATGAAAAAAAGAATGAATTCTTTAATGATGTTGTGTTCAAGATTGAGGATAAAGACTTAATTATTTCTACTACAAGGCCTGAGCTATTGCCTGCATGCGTTGCAGTGTTCTACCACCCAGATGACAAGAGATACAAAGATTTGAAAGGCAAAAAAGCAAAAGTTCCGCTTTTTGATTTTGAAGTTCCAATCCTAGAAGATGAGCGCGCAGACCCTGAAAAAGGAACAGGCATTGTTATGTGCTGCACTTTTGGAGACCAGGCAGACATGGAATGGCAAAAAGAGCACAAGCTGCCTGTTAAGGAAGCCATCACAAAGGACGGCAAGATGACCGAGCTTGCAAAAGGCTATAAGGGCTTAAGCATTGCACAAGCCCAGAAAAAGATAGTGATGGACCTGCACTCTCAAGTCCTGCTAAAAGGGCATAAACAGATTACACATGAAGTTAACTGCCATGAACGATGCGGAACACCTATAGAATTTATCCAGAGCAAGCAATGGTTCATCAAATACTTAGACTTAAGAAAAGACATGCTTAAATGGGGAGCTGAACTCAAATGGTTCCCTGCGCACATGAAGAACAGGTATGATAACTGGGTTAAAGGATTGAAATGGGATTGGTGTATTTCAAGACAAATATATTTTGGTGTTCCTTTTCCTGTATGGTTCTGCGAGGAGTGTGATGAGGTTATCCTTGCAAAAGAAAAAGACCTGCCTGTAGACCCATTAGAAGACAAGCCGCCTGTGAGCAGTTGCCCAAACCAAAAATGCAAGAGCAAAAAAATAAAAGGTGAGAGTGATATTATCAATACATGGGCAACTTCTTCTCTAACCCCGACAATTGTTAAGGAGCTGTTCAAGGACAAGCACAAAGCCACATATGATTATCTTGTTAAGAATCCCATGGATATGAGGCCCCAAGGCCATGATATTATTTCTTTCTGGCTGTTCAACACTGTTGTTAAGAGCAAGCTTCATTTCAAGATAAAGCCCTGGCATGACTGCTTTATTAATGGATGGATGCTTGATCCAAAAGGCAAGAAGATGAGCAAGTCCAAAGGCAATATTATTGAGCCTCAGGAAATGATAAAAAAATACAGTTCAGACGCCCTTAGATACATGGCTGGCAGCTCTAAGCTGGGAGAAGACCTTAATTTCCCTGAGAAAGAGCTTGTGTCAGGCAAAAAAACCATTACCAAGATGTGGAATGCTTCAAAGTTCTGCTTCTCACACCTAGAAGATTATAATAAACAGGCTGGTGATAAGCTGGCATTCAAGGACCTGGAGGTGTTTGACAGGTGGCTTTTATCAAAATTCAACCAGCTTGTTAAGAAATCAACAGAGCAATATGATACATATAACTTTAGTGAGCCAAAAAAGGCTGTTGACAACTTCTTCTGGCATGTTTTCTGTGATTATTATCTTGAGATTGTTAAGCACAGGCTTTATAGTGATGATGAAAAAGCAGGCAAACCCAGGCTTAGTGCCCAGCGCACTCTCTACACAGTGTTTTTAGGCATATTAAAACTATTTGCTCCTATAATGCCTCATATAACAGAAGAGCTTTTTCATGCTTATTATGCTGCTAAAAACAAGGAGAACTGCAAGAGTGTTCATATAAGTGCTTGGCCAGAGCATAACAAGAAGTTAAAGGATGACGCTGCTGAGCAGGCAGGAGAAATAGGTGTGAAGGCTATAGCAGAGGTAAGAAAATATAAAACAACCCATAAGATGTCTTTAAAAGATGAGCTTAGCAAGGTGGTTGTTGAAGCTCCTGTTGATATAAAGAAAATAAAGGATGCTGATCTCAAAGGATTAAAACAAGACTTGGTTAATACTATCAGAACAAAAGAGCTGGAGTTAAAGCAGGGCAAAGAGTTTAAAATAGATATAAGTAAATAAAAAATAATCTAAATAAAAATTCTGATATTACCGCTTTGGGACTACTTCTGCGTATTCACCCTTGAATAGGGTTTTCAAACGAAAGATTTATATATTTTAAACTCAAAAAAATAGATTAAACTACTTAGGAAAGTTAATAAATAATATTTAACAATAAAAAATAAGGGTGAAGGTGGAAAATGGCAGAAGACATTTCTAATAAAACAATTGTTGTGCTTGTAGTTCTGACAGTGCTGATATCTATTCTTGGAACAGTGGTTGTACTAAACGAGGTTAGCAGTACACAAATCGTTTTGAACCAGGAACCGCCAACAGTAAGCACAAGCAGAACCAGTGGAAAAGCAGAGGTAAGGCTAACAATATTGTCTAACGAACAAAAACCACAAAGCGATAGTGCAATAGGTTATGTTACTCTGGAAATCATATAAGGAGAGCAGATAAAAAAACCAATTATTAAAACACACGGAGGAGAAAAAAAATGGATATGTCAAACAAGAGTCTGGCTTTATTATTAGTAGCAGCAATAGTAATCAGTCTTGGAGGCACACTGATGAGTCTGAACAAGCTTGGCGAGGTAGGAGTAACAGGAGGAGCCACTGCTGGGAGCGGACAGGTAAACCTGACAATATCGCAAAACACATCATGCACAGTAGACACTGATGTAGACTTCGGAAGCGGTGCACCAACAAGCACAATAACAATAAGCACAGAAAGCGCTAACGCAGGCAATGACTTCACAGACTGCACAGGCGCATCAGCATGCAGGGGAATATACATCAACAACACAGGAAACACACCGATAAACGTAACCTTCAACTCAAGCGTTAACGGCTCAGAACTGCTAGGAGGAACACACGGAATAGACCACTTCAAATACCTAATAGACGTATCAGAACCAGACAGCGCAGACGCATGCGCAGGAACAGAAGGAGCAAGCTCATGGACAAACATAGAAAAACTCACAGACTACACAGTATGTGAAGAACAAAACGCCTCAGACAGCCTAGACGAAATAAGCATAGAATTCAACGTAACAATAAACGAAAGCACCCCAGAAGGAAACAAAACAGCAACCATATACGTCAGCTGCGAAATATCAACATAAGCAAAGCAGGAAAATATTTTAAATTCATACATTTTTTATTTTTCATATTTTCCATATGCATAAGAATAGCAGTTTATAGAAAAATTAAAATGATGATTACTACAAAGAGGTTCTTGATCATTCTTTGCCTGGTTTTCTTTTTTTTAACAGGCATTTCTCTAGTTCTAGGGGTAAGTGTTCGGCCTGGAAGAATTGTTATTCCTTTTGAGCCAAATGGTGTTTTTAAAGGAACTGTTTATTTTGGAACCGGAGGAAGAACACCTCACCTTGGGATAAGCAGTTCTGGTGAGTTTGAAGTCATTATTGATAAAACTGAATTATATTGCAATAAAGAGCCCTGCAGTGTTAATTATACAGTAATAATGCCAGAATCATTTGATACTCCTGGGCTGCACAGAGCAAAGATCAAGGCCGGCGAGATTTTTGATGAAAAAAGAGAAGGAATGATTATCACTGTTGTTGGAATAAGCATGCTGATTGATGTAGAGGTTCCTTATCCTGGCAAGTACCTGAAATTCAATTCTTTTAAAGCAGTTAATAAAGAAGCTGGTGAAGAGATTCCCTTTACAGCAGTTCTTGTTAGCAAAGGAGACCAGGTGATTAATAGTGCAAAAGGAGTGATAAATATATATAATCGCTTTGATGAAATTATTGGGACAATAAGCACTAACACACTAATAAATATTCAGCCAGGCGATAAGATTGAACTAACAGCAGGATGGGACTCTGGAACTTATGAAAAAGGCCATTACCATTCTTTTATTGACGTTATATACGATGGATTAAAAACTAACAAAACAACCAGCTTTAAGCTTGGAGGGCTTGATGTTGAACTTGTTAATTATACCAAAGAGATTATTATTGGAGGAATAAAACCTTTGGACTTGTTTGTAGAGAGCTTATGGAGTGAGAGAATCTCTAATCTAAAAGCAAAGGTAACTGTTCTGGATAACGAGTCTAAAGAGCTTACTTCTTTTGAAACCCTTACTGTGAGTCTTCCTGCTTGGAAAAGTACTGTGTTAAAAGGTTATCTGGATACAGAAATGCTTGACATAAATGATTACAACATAAGAATTACCCTGTTATTTGAAGACATTGCCAAGGATTATGACAGGTTAATAAGCATTATTGAACCGCCTGGTGAAAAAGAAAAAAAGAGTATATTCACTGCAAAAAATGTTTTGATAGCCTCTGCAATCCTATTAATAATCATTCTTCTTATTGTCTATTTGGTTATATCAAAGAAAAAATTTAAAAAGGAAGAAGATAAAAAATAATAAAAGAAGACGCAATAAGGGAGGATAAAAAATGAGCATGTCTAATAAAAGCTTGGCATTATTATTGGTTGTAGCACTGGTAATCAGTCTTGGAGGAACATTTCTTAGTCTAAAAAACATTGATAGAATAGTTGTATTAAGGGCTCCTGTTGTAACAGGAGGAGCTACTAGCGGGAGCGGACAGGTAAACCTGACAATAGTGCAAAACACATCATGCACAGTAGACAGTGATGTTCTTTTTGGAAGCGGTGCACCAACAGGCACAATAACAATAAGCACAGAAAGCGCTAACGCAGGCAATGACTTCACAGACTGCACAGGCGCATCAGTATGCCGGGGAATATACATCAACAACACAGGAAACACACCGATAAACGTAACCTTCAACTCAAGCGTTAACGGCTCAGAACTGTTAGGAGGAACACACGGAATAGACCACTTCAAATACCTAATAGACGTATCAGAACCAGACGGCGCAGACGCATGCGCAGGAACAGAAGGAGCAAGCTCATGGACAAACATAGAAAAACTCACAGACTACACAGTATGCCAAATACAAAACGCCTCAGACAGCCTAGACGAAACAAGCATAGAATTCAACGTAACAATAAACGAAAGCACACCACAAGGAAACAAAACAGCAACCATATACGTCAGCTGCGAAGTATCAACATAAGCAAAGCAGGAAAATATTTTAAATTCATACATTTTTTATTTTTCATATTTTTCTTGTGTTTATTCTATTTTTTTTAATTTTCTTAAACCATGCACATCTTTCTGTATCTATATACATCTCTTTAAGAAAGGAGTAGAAACTTTTAAATACAGCTAAAAGAAATATCTGATTTATAAATGAAAACCATTAGTAAAATCTTCATCTTGATAGTGGCAGTTCTACTTATTTTCCAATCCTTGTTTGTTGTGTTTAAAACATATGAAACAGTAGGGGCTATTGAAAAGGAGATGATAAAGCCTACTGCCAAGGCTTCTGGTTCTGGTATTGTTAATCTCTGTATTAACACAGAGCCCAGTATTAACATATCTGACTGCAGTCCTAATGCTACCCAGGAAATTTATTATGAGTGCTGGCTTAATGCATCTGATCTTAATAATAATAATTTTACTTATTCCTCAGTATTCACTGTCATTGACAGGGCCTTTAATAATTCAAATGCTTCATTCTTCACAGTTATGCCAGATGGTTTTGTAGGTTTTACTCCTACTAATAATGACGTTGGCAACTTCACAATTCAGTTCACAGTGAATGATGGTATTGGATGCAATAACAGTGAAGACTCAGAATACTTTAACCTTACTGTGTTTAATGTTAATGACCCTCCTGTTTTCCTGCAGAATATACCTGACCAGGCTTTTTCAGAAGCAGGAGAGGTTATTCATGCATTTTATCTTGATAATCACTTCACTGACCCAGACCTGGATGCCCTTACTTATAGTTTTGTAACAACAAATAATTATTTCACTATCTCTATTGATAATGTAACAAGCGAGGTGGTTATTACTGCCACTGTTTGTGATGTGACTACTTATGCCAGATTCATTGCTACTGATCCTTATGCTGAGAGCAACAGCAGCAACCTGGTTGCTCTTAAGTGTGTTTCAGATGAACCTGGTGGAGATGGTGAAGGTGGCGAGGGTGAAGGCAGCGGAGGCGGTGCTGCTAGTGCCGGGCCTTGCATACCAGAGTATGAGTGTTATGATTATCATAAATGCAACAGAAGTAATGTAAAGATTCAGAGATGTGTTGATATCCACGGATGTGAGCCTGATGTTTATCTAACAGTGCCTTGTATTTATGATGAGGAGCTTGAGTGCAATGAGACATGGAACTGCTCTGACTGGGAGCCTTGTCTGCCTAACAGCACCCAGTACAGGACTTGTGTTGACTTGAACGAGTGCGGTACAAAAGAGTTTATGCCTGCTCTTATCCAGGAATGCGAATACATTGGAACTTGCGAGGATGGTATTAAGAACTGTCATAACGGCAGTTGCGAGGAAGGTATTGATTGCGGAGGGCCTTGTCTTCCTTGTAAAGCCATAGAAGTGCCTTATCCTTTTATTGAGGAAAAAGGCATCTTGATATATATATTAACAGGCATCGTATTGTTATTATTAACTCTTATTCTCATGTATCATTATTTCCGCAAGGAGATTAATGCTGCGATTGCAAAAGCAGGATGGATTATCACCAAAAGAAAAAGAAAGCAGGTGCTCCTGAGCCTTGATGATAAGAAGAAACTGTTAATTAAGATTAGTGAATTAGAAAAAGAGCTTGGAACAATACCCTTGTTTGAGACTCTTAATAAGTACTCTAAGTTACTAAGGTATTATTTGATTAATGTTTGTGGCAAAAAGCTGTCTCCTGAGTTTGACTTGGAAGAGCTTAAAAAGGTATTGGATAAGAATAAAAGAAATATAAGAGAAGTGCTGAGAAAAATATTTGTTTTTTCATTCTCAAAATACTTGAAGGTAGAGCAGAACAAAGATTTGATTACTGAGACCAACCTTACTCTTTTAATTGAGGAGCTCAGAAACCTGGTGCTCCAGACTTCAAAGGTTGAACCTGAGGACATTGCCAGGAAAGAAAAAGAGTTTAAGATGCCTGAACAAGTCAAGCCCATGGATAAAATGGTTGTTCTGATTACCAACACCTACATTGCCTTGGAATTCCTTGAACTTGATGTTGCTAAGAAAAAGTACCTGCAAATTCTTGAGGAGTACGAGAAGCTTGACCTGGCTGAGCAGGAAGAAGTGTATGAAGACCTTGCAAGGCTTTATAATAACATTAGTTATGTTAATTCCTGGCATGGGAAAGTTAAGGAGTGAGAAGATTTCTGATTGACTTCTGGGGTTTGTAGCCAAACCCCTTCTAACCAAAAACTTTATAAATACTAACTTATCTTACTAAACTTACTTAACTAAGTTAGTTAAGTTATTTCGTGTGCTGCTGAGGTTATTCTGCTCGTACCTCGCAGGGAAATCGTCGCGAGGTCTGCATGAATCAACCTCGCTCCTGATTCAGGCAAATCTTGGATTTGCCTGCTCAAAAATCTTCGATTTTTGTTGTTCTCCAAGGCAGCACAGTAAGTGGGATCGTCATGACCAATGTAAACATAAAAATCTCAGAGGAGCTTCATAGGAAGATAAAACTGGCTTCTATAATGCAGGATATCACACTTAAAGAGTATGTAGTCAAAGTTCTGGAAAAAAAGGCAAAGGAGTGCAGAACAAAGATAGGGTGAGCAAAGAGGGGTATGTCAAAATGGTAAACATAAACATCGAGGTGCCGGATGATGTGCACAAAAAGATAAAGATACTCTCTGCTATGAAGGGAGTTCCAATAAAAGAGCTGATTGTAAAAGCATTAGAGGAAAGCGTGAAGAATGGGAAAAGATAAGTCAGATGTAAGAACAGAAGTAAGAAAAAATAAATTAGCACTATGCTTAATCTATTTAGGTATAATAATATTAATCAGCATATCCATAGGTTCTTTATCCTTCATAAGCAGTCCAAGCATAAATCCCAGCCCTTCCTATACAGAGGACAACCTTAACTGCAGCTGGATACCGTCTGCAGACACAACCCAAACCAATGTAAGCTGGTATCAGGACGGAGCATTATTCAGCAATGCATCAACCAGCCAGAATGAGTCAATACTGCCTTACCAGAACACCAGTAAGAACCAGAACTGGACGTGTAATGTAACCATAACCAATGGCACTAACACAACTTGGGCAATAACTTCAATAATCATTACTAACAGCCCTCCACAAGAACCATATGTATATAACACCTCTGGCCAGGATGTTGGCTCTTCTGAAACAGTCAATGAAGACCAGGCATATACGTATGATATCAATTCTACTGACCCTGACGGAGACACATTAACATACAGGCGCTCACCAGCAGCATCTTTCTGCACAGTAACTGATGAGAACACAGGAGCAGTGACTTGTTCACCAACAGCATCAGACCTTGGATCTAACAACACAATAGGACAGATAAACATAACCTTCTGGGCTGATGATACAGACCCTTTCTTTCCAACCTCAAAAGGACACACTGTGTTGTTTAATGTCACACCTGTTAATGATAATCCTGAATTTGACCCTGCACTCACAGACCAGGTTATTAATGAAAGCCAGGTGCTTAATTACTATATATACGGCTCAGACGAGGAGAATAACACTCCACTTAACTTTACTATTAATGTAACTCCAAGCCTTGCCCTGATAATAAACATTACAAGCAACACCACAGCCATCATAACGTTTGAAAATAACAGGACTGCGCAGTATGATGAAGCAGGCAACTACACTATTAATGTCACTGTTTATGACAACCTGAGCGCCAGCAACACAAGCAGTTTTAATCTTGAGATAAGACAAGTTAACCAGATTCCTGTTCTTGAAAACATAACTATTCAGAACGGCACACAAGGACAGAATTTTTCATTCTATGTGTATGCAGACGATGAGGATGTTAATGATACCTTGAACTTTACTATTGTGCCAACAGTCTGCTCTATTAGCAATCCTTGGAGTATAACCACTGTTAATGGAAGCAATAATGCAACAGGCTTGGTGAATATAAGTAACCTAACTAATAATCATGTTATTTGTCGGAATGTAAACATCACGGTCATCGATGACACAGGAGCTGAGGATTCCCAAGACGTGTTCTTGAACATTTCTAACACGAACGATCCCCCAAACATTGGGGTCCTTAGCTCCTACTCTAATAATACAGGCGGAAATAATATCACAAATCTAACAGGTTATGGAGACTCGCTCTTTATCTACATGGTTAATGCCACTGACCCTGACGAGGACACATATGAAGGAGAAGTTCTTGCCTATGCTGATAATACCAGCTTGTTTGAGATTAACAGCAGTACTGGATTAATAAGTTTCACACCCAACCAAAGCCAAGTTGGAAACCACACAATACTCATAAATGTTAGTGATGATGGAGGGCTTATTGACACCCAGGTGATGAACCTGGAGGTTCAGAACAACACTGCTCCTGTTCTTATGAGCATAGGCAACCTGTCATGTTCAGAAGACAATCTGTGCTTTATAATTATCAATGCAAGTGATGCTGATAATGACAACCTCACATTTACAAGCAACAACACAGCAGTGTTTAATCTTACAGATAATTTATCACAAAACCCTGTGATGAGCGCTTACATCAATTACACCCCTCTTCAAAGCCAGGTAGGGAATTACAGCATAGTTATTACTGTGGCTGACCCCAAGAGCGCCTCTGACACTGAAACAATAATATTCACCATTAACAATACTAATGATGCTCCTGTGTTTCAGGTTTTTAGTTTTCCAACAATTGTTGAGACTCATACAGTAAGCTTTTATGCGTGTGCTAATGATGAGGACTATGATTTGAATAATAGTTATGAAAACCTGACCTTTTCTGATACAAATCTCACTGGAAAAGACTTGTTCAACATAAGCACTTATAATCAGACCTGCGGAAGAATTCTATTCACACCGCAACTGGGTGATGCAGGCGACTACTCTGTGAATATCAGTGTAAGGGATTACTACAATGCAACAGATTCTGTGATAAAAAACTACACTGTGCTTAACAGGACAAATCCTCCTAACATAACCCAGATAAGACCTTATGGAAGGCCTTATAGTGCACAGACTGTTTTCAGTTCTACCAGTACCAGCAACTATAATTCCAGTTTAACATCTATTAATTTCTCTGAGAACAGAAGCGTGTTTTATAATATTACAGTAACTGATGATCAAACAGCACAGGAAAATCTCAGCTATGCCTGGTATATAGATGCAAGCCTGAACAGCACTAATAGTAGCCTTAACATCAGCTATGATTTTCATTCTTCTAGCAGCTACAATGTGACTGTGGTTGTTAGTGACGATACCCTTGAAAATGCTTCCTGGACTTGGAATGTTACTGTTGATAATATTAACAGGCGACCTCTTTTTCTTAACCCAGTGGATAACATAAGTGTGAACACAACAACAGTATACACTGATTATTTAAAAGAAAGCAGTGTTACTCATTTCATAGACCCGGACGATGACCTTAACAATAATAATGATATTGACGGAAGTGAAACCTCGCTCCTCACCTATGCTATTACTGACTGCGATGTTGCCACAATAACCATTACCGGGCATTCAGTCCGCGTGGTTCCTGAAGAGGTAGGCAACTGTACTGTGAACTTCACAGCAACAGATTCAGGAGGCTTAAGCAACACCAGCAATACTGTGTTCATTAATGTCACTGATGTGCCTGAAGGAGATGTGCAGGATCCTGAGCCCAGCACAGGAGGGGGTGGCGGAAGAACCAGATCTATTGTGGTTCCAATGAGAAAGGAAGAGGAAAAACCTCAGGCAATAGAAATAGTTGTTCCTGAACTAGTCACAATTTATGAAAACAGAACAGTGATCATACCAGTAACCATAAAAAACACTTGGAACAGTTCGCTTTTTGAAGTTGTTATAAATGCAAGTACAAATGCTTCTTATGTTGAGCTTGAATTCACAGAAGACTATTTTGAAGAACTAAGTGTGGGAGAGAACAGAAACATAACCTTGATGGTGAGTAATTACCGCCTTGGAGAGGACTATGAAGTTAAGATAACTGCTAATGTCACCACCCCTGATGCTTCAGACTCTGCTCTTGTAATGCTTAACACCATAGAGCAGGCAGAGGAAGGGGAGGATGTTGAGACCAAGGTGACCTTTGCCCAGGACTTGCTTAATGAGAATCCTGAGTGTATGGAGTTAAACGAACTCCTGCTTAAAGCTGTTGATGAATTAGATAAAGGTTCGCGGCAAGAAGCTTCAAAAATGGTGAGCGGGGTTATTGAGGGCTGCAAGTATCTTGTGAGCATCTCAAAAAAGGAAGAGCAAAAACCCAAGAGTATTCTCACCAGGTTTATAAAAAAAGAGAACCTAAAATACTTATTAACATTCATAGGATTAGTAGGATTAATACTTCTATCAGTTCTGCTGGTAAAAAAAAGAAAAACAGCAAAAGGCAAGGCAGAACCAAAGCAAGGAAAAGAAACCAAGCAAGAAGAAATAAAACCTTACTGGCTCCGACCCTGAGAAAGCTTATCCTCCTTTGCTCCTAATCATGTTGTAAAGCTCCTGCACAGGCTTAAAATAGGCTTGTTTTCTGCTCTCATCAAGAGAGTTGTATAAATCAGTGAGCTCTTGGTAGATTTTCTTGGATTCCTCAAGATTCCTGTCTATTAAGCGCTTGGAATTATCAAGGAGCATGTTCATCTTAACAATGATTCTCTCATGCTCTGATAATATACTCTCATCAACCTCCAGCATTTTGTGGTGCTTGCGTGAGAATAGTTTATGAAGAGAATCTCTTATTTTTCTAAAAAAAGCTTTCTCCTTCTCATAATGGGATACTATTAACTCATCCACCAGTACTTTGAACTCAGCAAGGATTTGCTCCAGGTGCTCCCTGGGAAAGGCTTTGCTGGTATGCTCTATTTCTGAGATTTTATGAAAAAGGTCATTCACCTTTTCCTGCACTTCACGTGACAGGTAGACTTTTCTTAATTCTTTTATAAGCTCCTCATGTGTGAACTCGTAATCAACTCCCAGGTACTTCTTAAAAAAACCCCGGATAAGGTCATATATTTCCCGTTCTGAGACAAAAGCCTTGGACTCTATCTGTTTTATCCTTTTATGCACTGCTTTTTTTAAGATAAGCTTATTAGAAGTACTAGAACCAGCATCATCACCTCTTTTCTCTGCCATTATAAAAAAATTCTTGTGAAGAGAAGTATATAAAGTTTATGTAAAAAATTCAGAAATGCGTTTCAAATCTTATTGTTATAAGAAAAGTTTTTATATGAGTATCTCCAAAGCTAGTTTTAAGCATGACTATTGCTATGCATAAAGAGGTGAGGGACCCTGAGTTTGAGGAGCAAATTAAGTTCTATCAGGTTAAGCTCAAAGAGATAAGAAATGAAATTGCTAAGGTTGTTATTGGACAGCACGAAGTTATTAATGGCTTGATAGAAGCTCTTATCTCTAATGGACACGCCCTTGTAGAAGGAGTGCCTGGTATTGGCAAGACTCTTCTGGTTAAGACTCTTGCAAGGATTACTGGGTGTGCTTTTAGCAGGATTCAGTTCACCCCTGATTTGTTACCAACAGATATTATTGGGATAACAACTTATGAGGAAGGCAAAGGTTTTTTCACTGTGAAAGGCCCTGTGTTTGCTAATTTTGTGCTTGCAGACGAGATTAACAGGAGCCCTCCAAAGGTGCAGTCTGCTCTGCTTGAAAGCATGCAGGAGAAACAGGCTACTATTGGCAAGGAGACTTTTAAGCTTCCTGCTCCTTTCTTTGTAATGGCAACCCAGAACCCTATTGAGCAGCTAGGAACTTATAAACTGCCAGAAGCACAGATTGACAGGTTCCTGTATAAACTCACCATGATGTACCCTGAGCCAGAGGATGAGATAAAAATATTGAACACTAATATCACTCTGCACGACTTTGAGGATTTTGATTTAAGAAGAGTGCTCACACCTGATGATATTATTCGTGTCCAGGAATTTGTTAAAAAGATTTATCTTGATAAAAAGATTGAGAATTATATTATCAACATTGTTGAAGCCACCAGAAAACCTGCAAAGTATGATATCAAGATGGGCAAGTATGCTGATTTTGGCGGCAGCCCCAGGAGCAGTATTGCTCTTTACATTGCTGCAAAAGCTCATGCCCTGCTTAATGGAAGAGACCATGTTGTGGCTCATGATGTGAAAGAAGTTGCTTATAATTGTCTTAGACACAGAATTCTACTTAACTTTGAAGGAGAAGCAGAAGGTATAAAAACAGAGAACATTATAAAGGAGATATTGGCAAAGGTTCCTATAATTTAAGTTATAATTTTTATAGCTTCCGGAGAATTAAAATGCCCATCAAAGAACTCAAACTGGACTTAGCCCCTCATATAAAAAAGGTTAAGTTAAAGGCCAGAAGGGATATTCTTAACAAGGCTCTTGAAGGTAATTGGAGCACTGTTTTTAAGGGGCAGGGCTTGGAGTTTGCTGGCTTCCGTTCTTATAATTATGGTGATGATGCCAGCAAGATTGACTGGGGCGCCAGCCTCAGGGCTCATGAGATTCTTGTGAGAGAGCTTGAGGAGTATCATAGCTTTAATGTTTTCTTTCTTGTTGATGTTAGTAACAGCATGTTGTTCTCTTCCACTGGCAAACTAAAGGCTGAGTATGCTGCTGAGATGGCTTTTAGTCTTTGCAATGCTATTATGCAGACTGGTGATGCTGTTGGGCTTGCCTTGTTCACTGATAAGCTGGTTGCTAAGATTCCTCCAAGCCTTGGCAAAGGGGTTTACTACCAGATTATGAGAGCGCTTAGTAATCCCAAGAACTATGGTGGTAATTTTGATTTCACAAAGGTGCTGAAGTATGTCAGTTCTTTCTTGAGCGAGAGAAGTGTTATTATTATTATATCTGATTTTATTGGCTTGAAAGAGGGGTGGCATCGTTATCTTAATATTCTTTCAGGCAGATATGATATTATTGGGATTATGGTTCGCGACCCAAGGGATATTGAAATGCCTAGGAGCGCTGGGCAGTACTTGGTCAGGGACCCTTATTCTGCTGAAAAGCTTTATATTGATTCTCACCAGTACAAAAAGATTTATGCTTTTGAAGCTAGGAAAGAGGAGGAATTCATTAGGAGGAGTTTTGAAAAGGCTAAGCTTGGTTTTGTAAGCCTTAGGACTGACGAGGATTTCCAGGAGCCTATTATGCATTATTTCAGAAAAAGATTAACCCTTATAAAGTAAGGGTGTTTGAGGTATATAAAGAATGGTTAGTTTCACTTTTGACAATCCCATATATTTATGGTATCTGCTTAGCATTCCTTTGCTTGCTTATACTCATTTCTATTTTTTTAGGCATGCTAAGACCAGAGCCATGGCTTTTGCTAATTTTGAGGCTCTTAAAAGGGTTACTGGTGAAAAACTGATTACCAAGAACATACTCCTTCTTATCATCAGAATTCTTATCCTGGCATGTGTTATTCTTGCTGCCAGTGGTGCTGTGTTCTGGTATGAAGGCAGGGTTAATGAGAATGATTTTGTGATTGCTATTGATGTGAGCGCCAGCATGGGTGCCCAGGATGTTAAGCCTACCAGGATTGAGGCTGCTAAGGAGACAGCTGTTAATTTTGTTGATAATCTGAAGACCAAGTCCAGCATTGGTGTTGTTAGTTTTTCAGGCACTACTTTTATTGATTCTGTGCTTATTGATAACAAGAACAGTGTAAAAAAAACTATTGAAAATGTTGAGATTGCCAGGATGGGCGGTACTGATATTGCTGGTGCTATTATCACTGGCACTAACCTGCTCTTGAATTCTGAGAAGGGCAAGACTATTGTGCTTATCACTGACGGCAGTAATACTGTGGGTGCTTTTATTAGCGAGAGTGTGAAGGGCAGTGTTGATTATGCTGTTGAGCATCACGTAATGATTCATTCCATTGGTGTTGGTTCTGAAACAGGCCCTATTGGTTATCTGCCTGAATACTATAATGTTTCTGCTGTTTATAATGAGAACATTCTTATGGAAGCTAGCAATACCACTGGTGGCTATTTTTTTAAGGCTATGAACAGGGATGAGCTTGACCAGGCTTACAAAGATATTTCTGAGGCTGCCAAGATTGGTTTTATTGATATCAAGCTGAGCCCTGTTTTAATGCTGATTGCTTTATTGTTGTTGTTTCTTGAGTGGGGTTTGATAAGCACCAGGTTCAGGAAGGTTCCTTAGAACTTTAACTAAATAAAAACCGTAATATTTATATAACAGTTGTATTATTAATAACACAGATGTCACAAAAAAAAGACAGATTATTATTTTTTAGAAAACCCATTTTCAAGATAGCTGATTTTATCTTTGACAATCCCACTAAAGTATTTCATCTAAGGATGCTTGAAAAAAAAACAGGTTTCTCCACCACAGCTGTGATTGATGCTGTTAATGAACTGCAATCGTATAATTTAATCAACATAGAGAAAACCAGCCTGACATCAAACATAAAAGCAAACACTGAATCAAAAAATTATAGTTTTTACAAAATAGTGTTCAGTCTATACAGGCTAAAAAAAGAGGTATTTATAGATAAGCTGATTAAAATTTTTAATAATCCTCAGGCAATAATATTATTCGGCTCATACGCAAAAGGAGAAGACATAGAAAAAAGCGACATAGACCTGCTTGTTATTTCAAATCATGAAAACCCAAAAGATTTACAGGAATTCATAAATATTTACGAAAAAAAACTAGGAAGAAATATTAACATCCATACCCTAACCTCTCTTAATAAAAGCGGAACCGAATTCAAGAACGCTGTTGCTAACGGAATTGTCCTACACGGCTACATAAAAGTGATATAAATGATAAACACATTCCAAAACTACACGTTAGTTCACAATTTGAAAACGAAAAGTTTATAAATCATGAACAATTCATAGTGCCTTTATGAACATTCATAAAATATTATCAACCACTCAGAGAATAAAGATTTTAAAGAAAATAATTTACTCAAATAATGTTATTACTGTAAACAAAACAGCAAAGGAACTTAAATTAAGCAAAGGACTTGTATCAAAATTTTTCAATTTATTAGTATCAGAAAAAATTCTAAAAAAACAAAAAATAAAATTCATAGTTCTGGATAATTTATTTGTTAAAAGTATTAAAATATTATTGAACATAAACACCTTCAACCCATCATTATTTAAAAAATACTCTTTCATAAAAGGAATCGGGCTATATGGTAGTTATACAAAAGGAACAAATAAAGAAGACTCTGACATTGAC
>JAHWIP010000058.1 GCA_019322375.1 Candidatus Woesearchaeota archaeon | reverse complement strand
TTTGCTGGTATGTTGTTATAAACAGCTGTTACTTCCGGCATATAGACGGCTTCTCCATTAATAGTTGCTATTAAGTTCTGGCTAAGAGCTGCTTTGCTCACATTTATGTCTGTGCTTTTGTCAATAACACACTCTGTTCTGCCATTAGCAGGGTTAATAACATGTAGTATTGATTCCTGGGTTAAAGGATTATCAATCTGTGCAAGGTAGTATTCTTCCAGGTTAAAGCCAGGGCAGTAAGTATTTATCTGCTGAGCCAGGGTTCTTGCATTCTCTCCTGTAAGCCTTTGGATTGACAACACTGAATCAGGATAGGTGCGCTCATACATTCTTGTTATGCTGTCCAGGGGATTGGTTTTTGAAACCAGGGTTAAGCCAAGAGCGATTATTATTATTACAAGAATTATAATTGTAACTATGAGTCCAAATGGTTTTTTCTTCATTTCTCCTCTTCCTTCTCCATCTCCTTGTTATAGAACTTTATTGCTTTTTCATAATACTTTCTTTCAAACTGCAGCCATGGTCTTTTTGTAAAATACATTAAGGCTCCTTTTGAATCCCATAGTAATAAGCCTGAGTACTTCCATTCAGTCTCTATTATTAGTTGAGGAGGCGGGAAATAGGATGTGTAAAGGCTCTGTTTTATCACTTCATTTGTTAATTCTTCTTCTCTTAGCTTGTCTGCCAGTATTTTTCTGATTATAAGCTTTATTGCTCCCAGCACTTCTTCTTGTCCGTCATAGTTAACACAGAAGTTTAAGAAGAACTTGTCATAATTCTTGGTTTTCTCCATTAATTCCTTAAAGAGGTCTGTGAGCTCTGAGTCAAGCTCATACCACTGCCCTATTATGAAAACTCTTACCTGGTTTCCATGTATTCTCTCATCACTTATTAAGTGCTTGAAGAACTCTTTCAGGTCTTCCAGCATGTCATCGTATTCACTCAGATTAATAGTGAGCACCTGGTTATTGTATCTTAACTGCATATCCACGAGTTCGTCTAGTAAGGTAAGATGCTTTTTTACTCCTTGAGAGAATTCTTTTTTGTTCTCCTCAGCCCAGTTTTTTATTCCCCCGGTGTTAATAGCAATATGTATAGGCGCTTTTTTAGGCTTAACACCAGGTATTACTTTTGGAATGTCAACCATTGCCTGTTCACCCTTTTAAAACGCGATTATAGATAAATATTTAAAGCCTTCGCTTCTAGGAAATACTATGATAAACATTACTCTTATCAGCATTATAGTAGGATTTGTTGCTGTGCTGATTGCTTCTCTTTTTGACATAAAAACAAGAGAGGTGCCTGACTGGCTTAATTACAGCCTGATAGGTTTTGCTGTTGGCAGCTCTCTTATACTGGCTGTTTATCACGGCTACACCCATATACTTATTAATTCTTTGGTTGGATTGGGCATAGGCTTGGCAATTGCTCTGTTAATGTTCTACACAGGGCAGTGGGGAGGGGGTGACAGCAAACTGATTATAGGATTGTCAGCCCTTATAGGTTTTGGCATATCAGATTTAAAGTATGGTTTTCCTCTTCTTGTGATTTTCTTTATCAACATAATGATTGTTGGAGCTGTTTATGGCTTGCTCTTCAGCTTTGCAAAGGCAATTCTTAATTTCAGGGATTTCAAGCTTGCTGCTGAGAAAAAGCTTAGGAGCAGGCAAGTATTGGTGATGAGGATAATTCTTATAATTATCTGTGTAAGCGCTCTTATATTTTTCCTAGCAACCATGAGTGTTGAATCTGTTGTGATATTCTTGTTAGCAGTGGCTTTGTTCATCTTCTTTTATATGTGGTTGTTTGTGAGCCTTGTTGAGAAGACCTGCATGATAAAACAGATTAAGGTTAAGGATTTGACAGAAGGAGACTGGGTTGTTAGTCCTGTTACCAAGAAAAAGGGCAGGAAGGAGAGGGTAATTTTAAAGCCTACAAGAATAGGAGTCACTCTTAAACAAATAGCCCTGCTTAAAAAACACAGCATAAGAAAAGTCACAGTTAAAATAGGTGTTCCTTTTGTGCCCAGCTTTTTAATAGCTTATGTATTAACCTTTGCACTGGGGAATTGGTTGGTTTATTTTTTATGAGAATTCAAGGAATCTTTTCCAAATGCTTTATTAAATAATTGGTTTTTTCTTCTTCAGGTATCTTGATTATTTCTTCTTCCTTAACTGCTTCAGCAGGGGTTTCAGCAGGCTTGGGTTCTTGCTCTGCTTTGCCAACAACAAAAGCCTTGTCTTTTATCTTGTTATATGTTTCATCCATTTCTTCTGGTGTTAACTGCTTTGGCTTCCATGTAAAGTCTAAGCCATCATTCTCTTTTCTAGGGATTATGTCAATGGCTAGGTGATTATCACTCTCATTAAGGATGATGTTTGTTCCATGGGCTTGCAGGGCTTCGAAAACACTGGCAGATGAGAAGTTTGCTAGGAAGAACAAGTCCTGAACTAAGTCATCATCTAATTCTTCTAGTTTTGAGAAGTGCTGCTTAGGCATAATCCTTATATGCCCAACAGCTGCTGGTTTGCTCGGAAGAACAGCTATTAGAGTGTCATCTTCATAAACAATAAGAGCTTTTTTCTCTTTTAGTTTTTCACAAATAAGGCACTCCATTTTGCATCATTTCTTTATTTGCCCTAAAGCAGTTGATAACTTATTAATATTAATGCCTTCAAACATTTTTTTAAGCTCAGCATTAGCTTCTAATTGTTTTTTAAACTCCTCAGGGTTGTTAATAATCATATTTTTTATTTCAGGATTTTTATCAATGAATTCTGCCAGGTCTTTGTATTCAGGAGGTTTTTCTTCTTTTGTTTCTTCTCCTTTCTTTGCCTTGTACTCTCTCATCATTAATCCTATCTTTCCTTTAAGAGATGCTAAGTGCTGCTTAATCTCTTCTTCTTTAAAATCATTAGCAGGAACACTGAAATTATCCAATCCATCACCTGCTTCTCTTGGGATTAAGTGATAAAGAAAATGAGGGCTTTGCTGGCCAGCAATAGCACCATTAGCCATAAACACAGTTGCAATGTTGGTAACCATGCCATTCTTCAAAGCCTCAACCATGTGCTTGGTTGTCCTGAACATATGAGCAGCCACATCAAGAGGAATAACAGGCAGAATAGGATAATGCTCTTTAGGCATCATCAAGGCATGCCCTTTAACAGCAGGATTAATATCAAGAATACCAATTAGTTTATCATCTTCAAAAACCTTTTTACTTGGAATCTCACCATTAATGATTTTGCAAAAAACACACTGCTTTCTCTGAAACTCAGCAATCTCCTCAGGAGACATGTTTTGCAAGTCTGATTCTGTGACCATTAAAGAAATAGATAAAATAAATAGTTAATAAAGGTTGTGGAAAAAGGATTAATTGTTAAGTAGATGATATATTGATTGAACTTGTTGCTGCAATTAGAACTGCTGTACTTGCTGCCATTATAGCCATCTGAGCTGCTTCTAATTCTTCGACTACATCAGCAACATCATGTGCAATTTCTAAAAATCCATCACGCAAACCAGAACTTGGAAATGCATAGCTCATCTCAAGCAAGTATTTGTCTGATTTTTTATTTTCTATAGAATGTGTAATTTCATTTCTTAAATCATCAAGCTCTTTAACAGCTTTACTATATTTATCTGTCCAGTAATATTTAGGGGTATGCCATTTGACAAATAAAAACTTTTTTTCCTTTAATTCTTTTCTTAAAAACCCTTGATTCGTTAAAGAGTTTCTTATATATCCCCAACCTACGCTATCAATAAGATCTTCTGCATCATCATTGTGGATTGCGTCAAGACACCATTTTTCATAGAATCTTAAATTATGCCTGCTTTTATCTGTCTTGATGAGAGGGATGTCATAGCTCTGTTTTTTAGGGCGTTCTGCATAATCTTCAAGCACAAGATAAGCAATTGTTGATGCTAAGGCATTTTCTTCACTCCAAGCTTCCTTTCCTGCGCTGTCTAGAATATAAAATGCTTCAACAGGTCTTAAGTCTTTTATTACCTTCATAATAAAAAGAAAATTAAATGAATTTAAAAATATTCTCATGTAAACTCAACAACCGGCGCCTCCTCTGCTCCTGTTGATGCTTCAAAAAAGTCTCTTTTTTCAAAGCCAAACATGGCTGCTATTATGTTGCTTGGGAAGAGCCTTACTTTTTTGTTCATAATGCCTACTTTATCATTATATCTTTTTCTTTCAACATTTACTCTGTTCTCTGTGCCTGCTAATTCGTCCTGCAATGCAAGGAAGTTAGTGGTTGCTTTTAAATCAGGGTATCTTTCAACATTAATGTTTAATGAGCGAAAGCCTGCAAGAACTGACTCCATCTGGTTAGCAGCCTCAACCTTTGCTTCTGGAGTTGTTGCACTCTCCCATGCCTGCTTTGCAGCAGCAGCAGCTGTTCTTAGCTCTGCAACTCGAGTTTGGGTTTCCTGCTCAAAATCAGCAGCTCCCTGCACAGTAGCCACTAAGTTAGGTATTAAGTCTGCTCTTCTCTGATAAGCAGTTTCTACCTGTGCCCAGGCATTATCAACATCAATATCTTTTCTTACAAGGTCATTGCGAATGCCTATGCCACTAAAAACAATTATTAATATTACTATTATTACAACAATTCCTATTAATAATCCTGTGCTTGTTTTTTTCTTTTTTGCCATTTTGGTTACCTCCATTTCTCTCGCGAGCGTTAGTGAGCGAGCAATTAATTATTTTATTTTTCTTTTTTTGAAAAATATTCAAAATTTCTAATTTTGTTTTATTTTTTCCTTTTAGTTGCCTTCTTTTTGCTTTTCTTCTGTCTTTCCCTAAACTTCCTCTGCTCTTCTTGTATCTTCTTAAGTATCTTTTCTATCTCTCCGCCGTCAAGCCAGATACCATCGCATTTCTTGCACTTATCAATGGTCACTCCCATCCTTGTCTTTTTAATCATAGGAACATGACATCTTGGACAGTCTATTTCAGGATCATGTATTTCAAATCTTTTCTTTTTTTTCTTGAACAAACCCATTTTTACACCTCGGAATACTATTATCTTTTTAAATTATTCTCAAAACCTGCCGCTAAATCCTCCTCCGCCAAAGCCTCCGCCTCCAAAGCCGCCAAAGCCTCCAATTCCACCAGAGCCGCCCATGCCGCCTCTGCCTCTTCCTCCTCTGCCAAACATGCTGGCAATAAACCAGGCAGCCAGGAAGTCGCCTGTATCAGGTCTTCCTCCTTTTTTTCTTTTTCCTTTGGTTTTCTTTTTAGCGTGCTTGTAACCAGCAATTACATTGCCCAGGATTAATATTATGACAAAAAATACCCAGAAGCCAAGCCGTATCATATCACCACTAAATCCTGTTTTCTGAGCTCCTGTTCCTGTTGTCTCCCAGCTCTCATCACCTTTAAGAATATCACTAATAACTTTTACTCCATCAAGCAGTCCTTGTTCAAAATTGCCTTCTTTAAATCTGGGAGCCATTACCTCTCTGCCAATCCTTCCAGCAAGAGCATCAGGAATGGTTGGTTCCAAGCCATAGCCAACTTCAATCCTGTAAGCCCTGTCATCAACAGCTAATAAGATTAACAATCCATTATCTTTTTCTTTCTCTCCCAATGTGTTATGCGCAAGTTCTATAGAGTATTCTTCTATTGGAACTTCTCCTGTGGTTCTAACAGTTGCAACAGCCATCTCAACAGATGTGTTAAGCTTTAAATCATAAAGTGCATCATTAAGGGATTGCTCAAACCCGGATGAAATAACTTCTGCTTCATCATTAACAAAGCCAGTTAATTCATCAAGAGCAAGGACTGGGAAAGATAAAAGTATGATTAATAAAATATATATCGTCCACTTCATAAAAAGAATGAAAAAGGGGTTGTTAATAAAGGTTGTGGAAAAACAGGTTTTGTAGGGGATTAATTTATGTCACTTAATAAGCTCTTCTTTTAAACATTGGTGATAGTATTGAACTGTTTGTATGCATTTTGTGTGGGCGCGGGCTACACCATCACAATTTAATACTTTAATAATGCCTTCAACAAGTTCAGAAACATTTTTTGCATCAAATGATATCTTGCCGCTCATGTATGGAGGTGAAGAATAGATAATTAAGTCATTATCAACCCTCCTTACAGTTCCTGCATCGTTTCTCAAAGGCCTTTGGAGGTCAGATTTTAAACGACGTTCATCAATTTCATAAAAACCTTCAAAAGGTAAATCTCTTAAAAACTTTCTCTCCTTTAAATTCACACCTTCTTCAAAACAATATCTCATTATATAAGGCATAGCATATACAATCCCGCAGTCCATTAGAAAAATTCCTTCGATTACTTTTTTATTTCTATACTTTCTTATTAAATTATCAAAGTGACCTGAAAAAGCTATTTCTGCTTCTATTCCATCTTCTAAAGTCCATCTATATGTATCCATAAAGAAAAGAAATTTATATTTACTATTTAAATTTTTAGAGATTTAATCCTTAATCTTACTTCTTCTTAACCCCCCAGTACTTGGCCAGCACTCCTGTGAGTATCCAGATGATTATGGCTATTAGCAGGGCTAGTATGAAATCCATGGTTGTGAATATTCCTACCAGCAGAATTATCAGTCCTATTGCTCCTAGTAAAGAAGTAACTGCTTTTTTATCTTTTGTCTTCATTACAATTGAAGGATACCTTGCACTTTAGTGCAAGGGTAGCCTATACCTCCATAAGTTTTTTCTAACCTTTTTGAGTATGATATGAGTGCGCAGCGGATTTTGGCGCACTCATACACAATATT
>JAHWIP010000057.1 GCA_019322375.1 Candidatus Woesearchaeota archaeon | reverse complement strand
TATTGTGTATGAGTGCGCCAAAATCCGCTGCGCACTCATATCATACTCAAAAAGGTTAGAAAAAACTTATGGAGGTATAGGCTACCCTTGCACTAAAGTGCAAGGTATCCTTCAATTGTAATGAAAAAAACTAAAAAAAATGTTGATCCAATAGAAGAATGCAAAGAAATTAAAAGACAAAATAAGAGAATTAAAAGTTTAGAAGATTTAGCTAAAAAATATCATTCTCTGCCTGTTTACATAGGATTTATGAAGATTTGGGACGGTTATGTTAATGAGTATGGGTCTGACGCACAAACAGATCTGAGTAATGAAATAGAGAAACTGCTTCCAAAAGTAACAAACATTGAATATAGAAGAATACAAGGACAACATCATCATCCAAAATTTGAAAAAAAGTTAAAATTTTTTAATCTTAAAGAGGATTATACCTATTCCATTATTTTTTCTTCAAGAGCTGAACTTAGGTTATGTGCTACTGAGGATTATTATGAAGAGTATAAATTCAAAAATAAGGATTTTGAATTTATAGTGGGTGAATTTGGTGAAATAGAAGAGGATTATAAAGATAAGCGAGGAAAAGGAACTCCGGATTGCCATGTTATTGCTATTAAAAAAAGAAAAAAAATACTCCTTAAAGATAATATGATTGCTCCTATGAAAGGCGCGGGTAGTGGACCTCCTATTCTAAGTTGGATTTTTAAAGATACCCAAAAAACATATACTCAACTAAAAAAGAAAGAAGAGAAATTAAAGTAACTCATATGTTACTAATCCAATCATTAATCTTATGGTCTAATGAATTAAGCCATATCATTATTCTTTGAGTAAAGCTTGGCTTGTTAAGATTTATTGAAAACTCTTCCTGCACTTTATATGTATTTCCTTGCTCATCCTCATAAGTAACTATTATCTCAAAGTCATTCTTGTTAAGGTGCATGCTGTCCCCTCTCAGCATCACTGTGAACTGGTAGTCGCGCTCAAGATTAGGCACATCCCATTCCTCATGCATTAGTTTATGCTCAAGCCTTATCTTCACATTGCTTGGCTTGGTATTGGATTTCTTCTTAACAAAGAACTTTATGTTTGACAAATCATCATAGGATATGCTATCAGGAAAGCTAAGGTCTTCTACATCTAACAACGGCTTGTCCTGTATCTCTATTATTGAATAATAAGATTTTTCTACAAGCTCATTCTGCGCTCTGAAAACAAGAGTCTTTACCCCCAGAGTCTCAAACTTCTTTGTATAAACATACCTGACTGTTTTGCCAGCAGTAATCTTGGTGGTTGAGCACTCATCATTAAGGCATATGCTAAGCCTTGCAAGGGTCTGGTTTCCTTTGTTATCAAGTACACATCTAAGCTCAACTTTTTCTTTAAGATAAATTTTATCCTTATCAGCAGTGCAGGTTACTAAAACATTTTTTGAGTAAGGGTCTTCTTCTGGCTGCTCAGACAATATGTATAATCCCATGTAATCCTTTGAATAAATCTTCCATTGCTTTGAAGCTCTGAAACTAATCTCTGCTTCTTCTCCTCTGCTGCCAACTAGTTTTAAAGGAAAAGTATAGATATACCCTGATTCCAGCTTAGGACTTACTTTTATCATCCAGTAAAGTTTTTTCTCCTCTCCAGGAGCCAGTAAAACAGCCTGGGAATTACCACTAAGAAGATCTAGTTCCTTAACATTAGCCAAGGTTATCCTTGTAGTAACATAGTATGAATGAAGGTTCTTCACATCAAGAATTAACAAGTTATAAGAGCCAAAACTAACTTCTTCTTCTATCACTTCAGCACTTAGTTCTACTAAAGGTTTTACCTTAAAGCCGTGTTTAACAACATTAACATCAAACTCAAGCTTGCCTGTTTTTATCTCTGTGTTCCTGCCCTTAGTAGCATAATTAATACTGGTCTCCTTTGCATCAAGGCTTGTCTTAAGCTTAATATGTGTTGCATCAATAAAGCCCAGTTCTTTATAAGTAACATCAAAAGGTACCCATCCAACCTCAGGAAAATAAACCTCTGCCCATCCATGAGGGCCCCAGCCATCATTTTGCAGGTTGATGTTAGAGTAAGAGATGCCTGTCACAAATCTGGCAGGAATACCCAAGCTCCTGCACAAAGATATGAACAAACTAGTAATTTCATCACACACCCCTCTTTTGTTATCTAACACCCAGCTTGACTTCTGAACAGCCTCTGAAGTAATAGTTGACAAGTCATACTCAACATTAATCTCAACCCATTGTGCAAGCTTATACACAGCCCTGTAAAGGTCATCTTCTCCCTGCACAATGCCAGCAGCTGTTCTGATTATATCTTCATTAATATCAATCATTTCCTGAGGCTCAAGATACTCAGAATACAATGGATCAAGGTCTATTATTGGGAAATCAATTTTCTTCCTCAGCTTTCTGAACTCATTATATGCAATAATCCTTGACTCCTCTTCTATTCTAAAGCTTGTTCTTGAAGGCTGTAACCATTCAAACAAGAAGCCAACATCCTCTGTAAAATCAGCTCTTGGCTCAGTAGAAATGGATTCAACCTCCTGCCTGTAATCCTCCCTGGGAAACCATGAAAGCTCTGCAGACACATAATCCAAGTAATAATCACTAGCAACAGGATTAGCCTCAAACTTATTAGTGATAGAAAGCTCTAAATCAGTATAGCTGTAATCAAATAAATCATTGTTTTGAGCAAGAGCTAAGACAGGGAATAATAGGAGTATAAATAGCAACAACACATGTTTTCTCAGCATAATCTCATAAGTGGCTCACCATGGCTTTTAATATTTTCTGATAAAAATAGAAAAAATTTTTAAAAAGGGTGATTATTCATATAGTATTCATAATGCCCCGATCGCATCAACAAAATTCGTTACACTAGAATTTTGAGATGCCACCGAGCACTCAAACCATCGTGCCACGGTCGCATAGTCTGGTATTGCGCAGGATTGCTAATCCTGTTCCTTATGGAAGCATGGGTTCAAATCCCATCCGTGGCGTAACTTTTATATTCCATACTTAGAACAAAGCCTCTCAAATCTCCCTTTATGAAACTCTGTACTAAATCCTATTTCTTTGAATAGAACAAAATTCTCTTTCCCATATATAGAAAGCCTATATTGAAGAGTTCTTCTAATACCACCGATCCTTGGCTTAACAAAAGAACTGATTCCTATTTGTGCTAGAAGTCTTTGAAGGTCAATAGCAAAGTCTTTGTCTTTTGTTATTAATCTTATCTCAGTAAGCTTTTTTAGTATTGTTCCTTCCATTGCAAAAGCTTCTCTTAGATAAGCAATTTTGACTCGTTTAGGAGAGTTAAATATCCATGCAGGAACTCTCATTTGCTCATCAGATTTAGGGATTTTCAATATTTTATAAAAGAACATTGCTAAAGTAGTTGAATTGATATAACTCTTTAATGTGCCTCTATCCTTAGTTACAAAAATCTTGTTGTTAGGAGAGAATAAGCTGATTATTAAATCCTTAAAAAGTGTTATTTTGGAATCATCTTTCTTCTGGTGAAAGTAAATTCTTCTTAAATCCTTTATTAAACTTCCATCTGGCATTAAGCCTGCAAGAGATGCAACTTGCTCATCTAATTTGAATGGAATTCTTATTAGAATAGCATTAATTGAATTTTTGTATTTTAACTTGAATAAATCACTCTGTTTTTCTATTTTAAAGTGTTTTTTAAGCTGTGATAAATGAATTTCCTGGCATTCAAGTAAAGATTTCATTTTTAATCCACTAGAATTATTAAAAATATAAATCTTTTACGCACGAATGTCCAGTGCTATTCTAACACAAGCTTTTTAAAGCAAGAAGAAAAACTAGTTTTCAAGCGGGGCATAGCGGGGATTTGTTAAGGAAATCCTTGCAAACCGCAATGGGGCAGCCAGGAGACACTTAGTGCCTGTTTGCCCGTCGGGCTCATAACCCGGAGGTCGAAGGTTCAAACGAGGAGCAGAGCGGATCGCCCAGAAACAGCAGTTTGCTGGGACAGCAACTTGTTGCTGGAGAACTCTGTTTTTCTGAATGTCCTTCCCCCGCTACTTCTTATCGCTATCTTTAAATACTTCCTGTTTCAGTTCTCAAAGTTATGCTTAAAAAAAATACTTTGTTGTTTGAGAACCTTCTTTCAAGGATTGATAAAAAGCTTCCTTTCCTTGGTATGAATCCTCTTAATTCTGCTTCTGAGAAAAAAAAGTTCTTTAAGCTTCCTGGTTATAATCCTGTTTTCAGGTATGTAAATTTTCCTCCTAAAGCTGAGAAGCTTTTCAGAAAAATCGAGGATGTTGTGTTAGAAGATAATGTTATTAATCAATTATTAATGCAAAAACTTGATAAGTTCAAGAAAACCAATGCCATGATACAGAATATTGGAAAGGATGAGTTCACTTTTTTTTCAAAAGAAATCTTTGGAATACCGAATAAGGCTCTTGTTAAAAAGGCTTATCAGATTCTTAAGCAAGAGCCTGTTAAAGAAGAGAATGGGATTACTTCAAAACAAGCAGTTGAGGTTATGAAAAAAGTGCTTGAAGAATTCAAACTTAATGACTGGAGTGTTGGTATGAAGAAGATGCCTGCTAATGCTGCTGTGCTTGCATCCAAGAAAAAAGTTTTTGTAAGAAAAAAATCCAAGTTCTCCAAGAGCTTCTTAAAAATGCTGATAGTGCATGAGATAGGAACGCATGTGTTCAGAGCAGCAAACGGTGCAAAACAGCCTTACAAAATCTTTAGAACAGGATTACCTGATTATCTTATGACAGAGGAAGGGTTGGCTGTTAATGTAGAGGAATTGAATGATTGTTTAAAGATAAACACTCTCAGAACTTATGCTGGCAGAGTGATAGCTATTCATCTGGCACTCCAAACCAGTTTTAGAGAGGTGTTTGAGGAACTAAGAAAACACTTTAATGAGAATAAGGCATGGAGAATCACTCTAAGAGCAAAAAGAGGCTTAATAGACACTTCTAAGCCAGGAGCTTACACCAAAGACCATCTTTATCTAAAAGGTTATCATGAAGTAAAAAAGTTCTTGCAAAGAAGAGGAGACAAAGGCTTAACAACACTTTACTATGGCAGAATAGGCTTAGAACATGTTCCTCTCATGAAAAAGGTTAAAGACTTGAAAGAGCCAGAACTGACGCCTGTATCTGAGGAGTTTAGGAAGATGTTGAGAGAGGTGGGTGTATAGGGTTACAACCAAAAAACTAATAATGGATATCTTCAGATAACCCCCACATAAAGTTGGAATATTTTTTAAAACCATTTGTAATTTCTTTACTTTTTATTAAGACACATAGAGGCTCTTCTGACCACATTAATATTGCTGATTTATTACCATAAATAAAAATTTGAGTAGGTGTTGAGAAATTTCTTGGTAACACTCTATTATTTGATTTTAATTCTCTAATAAAGTTCCCTCTATTAATCGAATCACTATTCCATAATACATAAATGTTAGTTCTGATTTTATTCATCTTTCTAATCCAGGAATGGATAAAATACTTTAAAGCTGTATAAGCCTTGCCTGTCGCCCCAATAATATAGATGTTTTTTCCTTCTTTATACATATCATCATAAAAAGATTTCATACCTCGCAGTCCTTCAAAATAAATAACCTCTCTTGTTTTTATTTTTGTTTTAAACTTTTCAGAAAGTCCAGGGATTATTGATCTTACTAATTCTAATTTTTCATTCATTATTGAAGATATCCTTCGTGGGTCAATAGCCTGCCAATGTTTTCTATTAGATTTAATCACAAAACTTACAAGACCTTTTTTATGAAGATTATTTAATGCATCATAAACATTTTTTCTATATAAATTTGCATTATCTGCTATTTTTCCTGCTAAAGATTCTCCTAATTCTAGTAATACAAGGTATACTTTTGTTTCTGTCTTTGTCAGACCAGCTTGTGTTAATCCTTCCATTATTTTCTGGCTCATATTAATTGTAGTAATTGGATGTAATATATAAAATTTTCTAATGTAGTAGTAGAGACTACTTCATAACTTAATAAAATATTGTGTACTACTACTTTAAAATGAATAGCAACTGAAGAAGGGGAAAATACATCGCAAATGACAATACTCGGAAAAGGTAGAATAAAGGAACTATTAGAAAAGGATTTTCATGTTCCAATAGAACTTGAGGGTCCAAGGGAAACTTATCCTGATTACTATGCTACATTTGGTTTTAGTAGCATCCATGATTATCTACAAATTTCTAAGAAGATTTATAGAAAAGTAAAAGAGATTGAGAGAATAAGACCTGATGAACCTCGGATTTTTGGGTTTAGGCCTTTTGCTGCTCATTCTTCACGAAGTATAATATTTACACATCTTTTTCCTATGTTTAGATTAGATAACCTAATTATTAAAGAAGAATCAAGAGATTCTTATTACGAACGTGTAATTCCAGGAGGTGGCGGCAGCATATTTACTTCTACACCTACGAGGAGAATCCCCCATAGAAGAATGGACTTTATTTTATCAGATTCTTCTTCGCCACTATTGGGCTACCTAACATGTGATACAGCCAAAAAGGAATCTTGGGCTATTGCATTATATTCCCAAAAGGATGATGTAATTACAGTAAATATATCCCCGCCTCGTAATAAAGAAGCAATTCCTTTTTGTGAGATCTATAGAATTCAAAATCATTCCTTAGAGGATAGATTAAAGTGAAAGCCTTATTAATAGATCCAAGTAGAATAGATCTCAACACAGCCACTCCATAAGATTAACTTTAAATACCCCTTCTTATTTCTCTTTTTTCTATGATAATCAGTGGTGTTGAGGAAGCTGGTCGTGGTCCTGTGATTGGTCCTATGGTGTTGGCTATTGCTTCTATTCATCACAAGGATGAGTTCAAGCTTAAGGCTCTGGGGGTTAAGGATTCTAAACTGCTCACTGCTTTGCAAAGAGAGAGGTTGTATGAAGAAATAAAGGATTTGTGTGAGCATGAGATTATAAAGGTTAGCCCTGCAGAGATTGATAAAGCTGTTGAGAGCGAGGAGAGCAATCTTAACTGGCTGGAAGCTGACAAAACAAGCATTCTGATTAACAAGGTTAAGCCTGATAGTGTTATTCTTGACTGCCCAAGCACTAATCTTAAGGAGTATAAAAAATATATTCAAAAAAAGCTTAAGTATAAGCCTAGGATGAGGGTTGAGCACAAAGCAGACTTAAAATACACTATTGTGGCAGCAGCCAGCATATTAGCAAAGGTTGCCAGGGATAATGAGATAAAAAAACTTAAAGCAGAGCACAAAGTGGATTTTGGGAGCGGCTACCCCAGCGACCCCTTAACAGTTAAGTTCACAAGAAAAAACTTTAACAAATACCCTTTCTTTAGAAAGAGCTGGGAAACCTGGCAAAAAGCCAAAAAGCATGGTGGGCAGAAAAAGCTGGGGGAGTTCTAGAAAACCATAACCTTTTTATACTCTTATCTTATAGAAATATCTGGAGTTGTAACTATATTTATATTATTCACGTCTGAAAAGGTGAGTGATTCGATATGACCAAGATTAATAAGATTGTTATGAAGGGGTTTAAGTCTTTTGCGAATAAGACTGAAATGGTTTTTGGAGATAAGTTTAATTGTGTGCTTGGGCCTAATGGGGCTGGCAAGAGCAATGTATTAGATGCTCTTTGCTTTGTGCTCGGCAAGTCCAGTGTTAAGGGTATGCGTGCTGAAAAATCTGCTAATTTAATCTATAATGGGGGTAAGAGAAAGAGCCCTGCTAAGGAAGGCTTGGTTAGTATTTACTTTGATAATGCTTCTAAGGTTTTTGGTGATGAGTTTGCTGAGGAACTTGAGATTACCAGGATTGTTAAGCAGAGTGGCCAGTCAACATATAAGATTGGGGGCAAGACCAGGACCAGACAGCAAATTCTTGATTTGTTAAGCAAGGCTAGGATTAATCCTGATGGTTATAACATCATTCTTCAGGGTGATATTGTTCAGCTTGTTGAGATGACTCCTCTTGAAAGGCGTGGCATGATTGAGGAGATTGCTGGTATTAGTGTTTATGAGGAAAAAAAGAACAAGGCTATTCGAGAGCTTACCAGAGTTGAGGAAAAACTGAATGAAGCCAGCATTATTCTTGCTGAAAGAGAGACTTATCTTAAAGAGTTAAAAAAAGAGCGTAACCAGGCTGTTCGTTTCAGGAATCTGAATGATAAGATTAAGCAGAACAAAGCTACTAGTCTTGATAACAAGATTAGGATTAAAAAGTCTAAGAGAGACGAGCTTAATAAAAGGATTGATGAAAATAATAATAAGATTAAGGCTTTGAAAAAAGAGGTTGAAAAGCTTCAAGAAAATATTAAGAAGCAGAAGCAGGAGATTGAGAAGATTAACAAGGAGGTTGAGGAAAAAGGAGAAAAAGAACAAGTTGCTCTGCACAAAGAAGTTGAAAAACTAAAGGTTGATGTTGCTCTTAACAAGCAAAGAATTGAGACTATTGATGCTGAAATAAAGAAACTGGGTGATAGAAAAGAGGAGCTTGGTGAGAGTTATAAAGAGCTTATAGGCAAGATTGAGGTTCTTGAAAAAGATAAGAATGAGATTGATGCCCAGGTTAAGAGCAAGGAAAAAGATTTGGGCTTGATTGAGAAAAGAGCTGCTGATTTCAGGAAAAAGAACAAACTAGAGGATGCCCAGGAAATTGATACTAAGATTGACGAGATTGATAAAAAAGCTGATGAATTGCAAGAAGAGACTCATAAGCTCAGAGAAAAACAGCAGGAACTGCTAAGAGAAAAGGACAGGCTTGAGTTAAAAATTCAGTCTATTGATGATAAGATAGAGAAAGTGCTTGGCATTGAAAAAGAGAACAAGGCTGCTCTTGAAAAACTAAAATCTAATAAAGAAGAATTCAAGAAAAAGGAGAACGAGCTGAATAAGGCTCTTGATTATGATTCCAGCCTTGCAAACCAGCTGGGCGATGCAAGGAGCAAGCTTTTGAAAAAACAGGAAGAAGAGTCTGGTTTAAAAGCCCGCTCTGCCAGTATCAAGGAGTCCTTGGCAGGCGGCATTGCTATCAAGAAGATTATGGAGTTAAAAGCCAAAGGCAGTATTAATGGTATTATTGGAACTGTTTCTGAGCTTGGACAGGTAAAGGATGAGTTTGCTTTTGCTCTTGAAGTAGCTGCAGGTCCTAGGCTTGGAAGCATTGTGGTTGAGACTGATGCAACAGCTGCTAAGTGCATCAAGTATCTGAAGGATAACAAGCTCGGAATAGCAACTTTCCTGCCTTTGAACAAGTTAAAGCCAAGGCCTGTTAAGGATGAACTAAGGAAGCTTGAGATAAAAGGAGTGCATGGACTTGCAATTGACTTAATCACTTTTCCAGAAAAATACAGAAAAGTGTTTGAGTATGTGTTTGGAAGCACCCTTGTGGTTGAGAACATTGAAACAGCAAGAAAAGTTGGTGTTGGCAAGGAAAGAATGGTTACCATGACAGGTGACTTGTCAGAGACCAGTGGTGCAATGCAGGGAGGCTTTAGAAAAAGAAGAAAAGGCATTGGTTTTCAGGACAAAGAGATTGGAGAGCAATTAAAAAAGCTTGAGATAGAGATAAAAGACCTGGCAAGTGTGGTTGCCAACCTTGATGTTAAGAAAAAGAATAATGAGGTAAGAATTAGTGATTTAAGAAAGGAAAAAGCAGAGCTGGAAGCAGAGGTTATCAAGCTTGAAAAAACCTTGCACCTTGACTCAGCAGACCTTGGTGCCAGTAAAAAAGAAAAAGAAAAAATAGATGCAGAGCTTGAAGGGATTGACAAGGATTTTGAAAAAGTGAGAAAAGAACTGATTGACAAGAACAAGGAATTAACAGAGATGAAGGGTGAAAAGCAGAAATTAAGAGAGCAGTTAACCAAACTAAGAAGCCCTGCATTATTAGCAGAACTGAATTCTTTTGAGCAGAAAAAGAATGAGTTGAAAGAAGAGATTAGTGGTTTGCAGTCAGAGCTAAGGAATAATGAGAGTGAGATAAAAAATATATTAGGGCCAGAAGGAGAGAATATCCAGAAGATACTAAAGCAGCATGACAAAGAAAAAGCTGATTTCTTAAAAGAAAAACAAGAATTAGAAAAGCTTATCCAGAAACAAGAAGCAGATTTACAAGAAAAAGAAAAGCAGCAAGCAGAGTTCTATGCACAATTCAGGTCTTTGTTTAACAAGAGAACCAAGCTGAGTGATGAAGTTAACCAGCTGGAAGGAAAAGTGCTTGCCAAAGACAATGATATACGCAACCATGAGCAAAAGAATAATGAGATTAACATGGAAAATGCTGGTGTAAAAGCAGAACTCGCAGGCTTGGAAGAAGAGTTCAAGCAGTACGAAGGAGTGCCTTTGTTCGAGGATAAGAGCGAAGAGAAGATTGAAAGAGAGATAAAACAATTTGAAAAAATGGTGGCTGATATAGGAGCTGTTAACATGAAAGCCCTGGAAATCTATGACAAGGCACAATCAGAGTATGAAGAGTTGTTAAAAAAGAAGGACAAGCTGGGAGGAGAAAGAGAGGACGTGCTTGTAATGATAAATGAGATTGACAGCAAGAAAAAAGAATTATTTATGAGAACATACGATGTGCTGAATGATAATTTTAAGAAAATCTTTGATACATTAACCTCAAAAGGAGACGCCTCTTTTGAACTGGAAAACCCTGAAGACCCTTTTGCAGGCGGAATGACCATAAAAGTAAGGATTGTTGGCAAGAAATTCATGGACATAAGAAGCCTGAGCGGAGGAGAAAAAACCCTTACAGGCTTAGCCTTTATATTCTCAGTGCAGGAATACGCCCCTGCCAGCTTTTATGTGCTAGACGAAGTAGATGCTGCTCTTGATAAGCACAACTCAGAGAAATTTGCAAAACTCATCAGAAGCTATTGCAAAGAAGCCCAATACCTTATAATCAGCCACAATGATGCGGTTATAAGCGAAGCAGATAATCTTTATGGAATAAGCATGAACAAAGACAGTGTAAGCAAGGTTACGAGTTTGAAAATCTAAAATGCCATTCTTAATAAGAAAAGCAACAATCAAGGATTTTGAAAAATTAAAAGAAATCAAAATAGAGTTTTATTTATGGGAGTGTAAAAAAGACAATAAACTAACCACAGATTATGTTAAGAAAGGACTTGGATCTAGGTTAGCAAAAAATTTGAAGCAAAAAAATACAGCTTTTTTTATTGCTGTACAGAAAGGAGAAATTATTGGTTATGCAGGTGGAGAAATAAAGAACAATCCTTCTTATGCTAAATATAAAAAAAGTGGGCACATTTTTAATCTTTATGTAAAACCAAAATATCAAGGCAAGGGAATAGGCAAGAAATTAATTAATGAAACCATGAAGTGGTTTAAGAAGAACAAAATATCTGATTTAAGGATAATGGTTTATAAAAATAATAAAAGAGCTCATAAAATCTATAATAAACTCGGATTTAAAGATTATGTTATTGAATTAAGTAAGATAAACAAAATTTGAAAAATGCTTTCTCTACCAAAAGATGATCTTGAAAAACAAGAAATTCTTAAGAAAATAGCTGCTAAGTTTAAAGAGAGTAGAAGGTATTACGAAGAAGAAGTTAATGAAAGAATAAAGTCTTTTGATGTTGATGATTATGTGCTAATTCGTAGGGAACTGGTTAATTTTGGTTATCTTGGTAAGGATTCTTACAAAGGAAAATATTGGTTAATCAAAAAAGAACTATCTAAAAAAGATCTTAAAAATATAAAAAAGACTCAGAAAAAAGTAAATAAGCTTATGGATAGGTATATTTGACTCACTTTTGTTCCTTGTCCTTCCCAAGCCTGTCCCATTCCTTTTCTATTCTTTCACGCTTTTCTCGGTCATAAAAATCAGTTCCTGTGCATTTGTCCCAGGCTTCTTTTAGTTTTTCAGGAGGCTTGTGGTAATGCTGGGCACAGGCTTTTATAACTTGTTCAAATGCCTGGCCAGTAAACATGTGTCTTTGGTCTGTTTCTAAAGGCGGGTCATTTTTATTAATAAAGTTATTAATAATATGAAAGTTAACAAACATTTCCCTGGTCATGCCGTTTCGCTTCATCATTTGGTATCTTGCGTCAGTTTTAAGATAGCCATCAGCTAGTTCTTCTATGCTTTTCATAGGTGAAAAAACATATTTCTTTTCTGCCATTTTCAAACCATCCCCTCGATTGTTTCCTCTATCTCTTTTGCTGTTTTGTCCCAGTCAAATTCTTTTTCAACTGTTTTTCTTGCTTCCAGGCTTAGTTTTGTTCTCATCACTTCATGCCTCATTAAGAACATTATTTTTTTTGCCAGGTCATAGGAGTTTCTTTCTTTAAAGAACAAGCCATTAATTTCTGGTTTTATATAATCCTTTACAAACCCTACCTTGGTTGCTATTACTGGCACTCCGCAACTCATGGCTTCAAGAGTTGTTAGGCTTGTTGTCTCTGTTAAACTAGTAAGACAATAAACATCCATTGCTTGTAAGTAGGGAATAACATTATTACTACTGCCGGGCAGGATTACTCCTTGCACGTTTGTCAGCTTCTTTTTGATACTCTCAACACCTTCGCCCACCACTATTAGAATTGTTTTTGGATAAGATTTTTTCACAATGATAAAAGCTCTTAGCAGAGTGGTTAAGTCTTTTTCTCTTCCAAGCCTTCCATGATGGCCTATCACAAAAAAATCAGGGTCTAGTCCAAGGTTTTTCTTGGCAGGAATCTTATTTCTCATAGGAACAAATTTCTTGGTATCCACCCCTAGGTGTATTGCTTTTTTCTTGGTTTTTATCTTTTGCCAGGAAAGCATCTCTGCTATGTTCTCAGAAGGAACTATTAACAGGTCTGGCTTGTTATAGATTTTTTTAACTATGAACTTGGTTAGGATGTACAAGTATTTTAAGAGGAATGCCAGGCCTGATGCTCTTGTTATCAGTTCCCATTCAATCGAGTGCATAAAAGAAACCACTTTTTTCTTTTTCTTCTTGGCTGCTCTTATTGCAAGAAAGCCTATGGGCCCAATGGTCTGAGAAAACAAGATATCACTTTTTTTTACTTCTTTCTTAATAGTCTTATTATCAAATTTTGCAGCATTAAAGTCTCCTACCCTGATTTTTGAGAGAGGTATCTTAACTACCCTTATGCTTTTGTCATCGTCAAAATCAGAATGCCCAAAATCAGGGGCAATTACTGTGATATCGAATTTGTGCTTAAGCCTTGGGATTATCTCTGACAAGAAGCGGGCAATCCCATCCCATCTTGGCAAAAAGTTATCAGTAGCTATTAGTAATCTCTTTTTTCCAGTGCTTTTTTCTTTTAGTTCACTTTCTTCTTTAGCTTTTTTTTCCTCCTTTCTTTTCCTATCTTTTCTTGCCATTCTACCTTACCTTGTAAAAAACCTCTGCATATTTAGTGTTATGCTTAATACCATTAAGCAGGTCCTTTATATGGATTGTGAAGAACAGGAAGTTGTTAAGAACAAAATAGTTGTAAAAGGTTGCCAGGTCTATCTGGCTCTTAAAACTCTTTAATGCTTTCATCTTGGTCTTAAAAGTGCTTGTTGTATCAACCACCAGCTTGGGATTGTCTCTCTTCTTAATATTAAAGAGATTCCACACATCAAAAGTATATACATCTGCTCTTAAGTTCATCTCCTTATACAAATTTAATACAATCTTAAAAGTCGCTCTGTGGTCGGGATGAACATCATCAGATGAGTGAGTGAATATTTTTGCTGGTTTAATCTTTCTAATTATTTTTTTTAAGTTTTTTTCTATATCTCTTTTTTCAAAATCCTTTTCAAACCGTATCTCCTTTAAACCCAGAAAAGTAACTCCTTTGCCACCAATAATCTTATTAGCTCTCTGAGCCTCCTTAACCCTAGTCTTGGCAACTATCTCTCTCCTGACATGAGGCTTAACACTCTCACCAAAAGACATGATAATGGTATGGACATCAAAGCCTTCCTTAGCATACTTAGCCACAGCTCCGCCAGCACCAATAATCTGGTCATCAGAGTGAGCACAGATTACCAGGATTGAGCCTTTGATCTTGTCTTTAGTTTTAGGTTTAACCATTTTCAGATATGCGCCGGCTGGGACTTTCATAAGCTTGACCTTGACCAAACTTGATTTGAACCCAGGTCATCGGCTGTCTGCGCAAAAGAAGATTCTTCTGCTTGGAAGGCCGAGATAATAGCCACTATACGACCGGCGCGATATAACCCAAACAATTGAGTGCTGTTTATATATGTTTTTATTCACAAGCTTTTTAAATATTCTTTTTATCCTCTGTTCACAGGTGAAAAAAGAGTGGTTTTAGACAAACTTTCAGACTCTCTGAAGAGCACTTTGAAGAAGATTACAGGTGCGAGTTTTGTAGATGAGAAACTAGTGAATGAGCTGGTTAAGGATATTCAGCGCGCTTTTCTGCAGGGAGATGTGAATGTAAAGCTGGTTTTTAGTATTACCCAGAAAATTAAGGAGAGGGCTTTGAAAGAAGAGCCTCCTAAAGGCGTGACTCGTAAAGAATTTCTTATCAAGATTGTTTATGATGAGCTGGTTAACTTCCTTGGAGGGCCTGGTGCTAAAATCCTGGTTAAGGGCAAGCCTTTCAAATTAATGCTTGTGGGCTTGTTTGGCAGTGGAAAAACAACTAGTGCTGGTAAATTAGCAGGTTTTTATAAAAAACGAGGCTTAAAAGTTGCTCTTGTTCAGACAGACACTTGGAGACCTGCTGCTTATGACCAGTTAGAAACCCTGGCTAAGAAGGTAAAAGTGGATTTCTTTGGTATTAAAGGAGAAAAAGATGCTGTTAAAATCTATAAGCAGTTTGAAAAAGAATACAAAAAGTATGATATGATTATTATTGACACTGCTGGAAGAGATGCTCTTAGCAAGGAATTAATTGAGGAGCTTAACAATATACATCAAGCTGTTAAGCCTAAGGAAAACCTGTTAGTGATTAGTGCTGATATTGGGCAGACTGCTGAGAAACAAGCCAAAAAGTTTCATGAAACATGCAAGGTAACCGGAGTGTTTATTTCCAAGCTTGAAGGAACAGCTAAAGGCGGAGGAGCATTGATTGCTTGTGCTGTTACTGGTGCTCCTGTCAAGTTCATTGGTATTGGTGAGAAAATACCTGATTTAGAAGAGTTTAAGCCAGAAGGTTTTGTTGGCAGACTATTAGGCATGGGTGATTTAGAGGCTTTGCTTGAGAAAGCAAAAGAAGCAATTACAGAGGAAGAAGCCCAGGATTTAGGCAGGAAGTTCTTAAAAGGCGAGTTTAACTTAATTGATTTATATGAGCAGATGCGTGCCTTGAAAAAAATGGGCCCTATGAAAAAAGTCCTGGAAATGGTTCCTGGCTTAAGCCAGATAAAACTGCCCAAAGAAACACTTAAAGTGCAGGAAAAAAAGCTTGAAATATGGCGTCATGTAATGGACAGCATGACCAAAGAAGAGCTAGAAGACCCTGAGATAGTCACCAGCAAAAGGATTGAAAGAATTGCAAAAGGAGCAGGCTCAACAACCCAAGAAGTGCGTGGACTGCTTAAACAATACCGCCAGAGCAAGAAACTAGTCAAAATGATGAAAGGCGCTGATTCTGAGAAAGGAATGCAAAAAGCCCTTCAAAAACTTCAAAAAGGCGGGAATGTTAAGTTTAAGATTTAAAATAAAAAAAATATTATTTTCTTGTATAAACTTTTATGTTAGCTTCTTTTAAGCGCTGGATTAATCCATAGTCAAGCGGTCCATAAGTAGGGTCGTGTTCAAAATCAATGTGCTTTACTTTTCGTATTTTTCTCCCACCAATTTCTATACTCTTATCATTGCTTAAAGTAACCCCTATATCGCCGTTTTGATATTGCCGCACAGATACAATATGATCCTTAGGACCTGCAAAAGTTGAATAAACATTCTGTGCAAGCAATGTCAGAGCACATCCACCTACTACCAGTCCGGTATTTTTTACTATTTGTTTTAAGTTCTTCATTTTTTCTTCCTCTTGTTTGTTTTTATTTAATAATTAGTTGGTAACACAGAGCGGGTATACGATTAGGGTTAAGGGTGGGTGAGGTGATCTTTAGAACTTAACGCTTTTCCACTCTGTGTTACTCAGCTAAACACGAAGGTGTGTGAATATGATTGTTTTGTTTCTTATATTATCCCCCAAACCTTATGTTATTACTGTATGGTAGTACTAATATTTAAATGTTGTGGTTTTATGTATTGTTTTCGATATGGAAATTTAATATTGCAAAGGTTAGTGCCGGCTCGCTCGACATAATTTAAGCAAATAAATTTAAGAAGAAATTATGTTCCAAACCCGTGTCTTACGAGGTTAATTAGTCTCGCTCACATAACTGGCACTACTAACCTTTGCAAAGAACTAAATCAACCCCTTAAAATTCTCAACAAACTTTCCAAAATCCTTTATCTTTACACAAGCTCCTGATGCATGGTCATGGCCTCCACCATAGCCGTTTACTCCTTCAAGGGCCTTATCTATTAGTGGGGGGAGCTTGGTCTTGGTTGACCTTAATGAGCACTTGTACTCGTCATTGTACTCCCAGGCTACAAGAATGATTTTATCTGGGTGCTTATATATTAATTCATTGCTTATCTCTTTTGAAAAAGAATAATCAGGACTGCTATAAACAAATAATACCAGCTTGTCCTGAGGTTTAACCTTGACTCTTTTCAAAATCTCATTATACTTCTCTCTTAATCGGGAATATTTCTTATAAATGAATTTTCCTCCAGAGGTTTTTTGCTCTAATAGCTCATAAGGGTCTTTTATCCTGGTAAACACTTTTATTGACTTAATCACATCAGAGGTCTTGCCTTTAAGATTAAAAGAAATAATTTTTATTAATTCTCCAAGCCTTGAATCATGAAGAGCAACCTCTGGTTTTTTAATATCTTTAGAAAGCAAAGCAGGGTGTTTATTTATGAATTCATCTAATATCTCTTTTTCTGGCATATGCCAATCTCCAATAATACCTATCATTGCTATCCAAAGGTTTTCTTTTAATGCTTTGTAAATCCAGTAGGATGCTGGCCTGTTGTCATCAGAATTCTCTATTCTTGGATTATAATATTCAACTCCGTGCCTTTTAACAGGAGGATGATGGTCTATCCATATCTTTCTGGTCTTAATTTTGTCAAGAAACTCCTGGTTAACAACAGGTACATCAACTATTATCACAATATCAGGTGCATAATCATTAACCTTTTGAGCCATTTCAGGTCCTAATTCAGGTGCATTCTTAACAGGCATGCCTCTGCCTTCTCTTATATGCTTGTAAATCAATAGAAAACCTGCCAGCCCGTCAGGGTCATCATCAAACAGAATAACTGGCCTGGCGCAGGAGTCAAATATGTTTCTTAGCTCTTGTAGCTGTGTTTCTGATAATGCCATCTTATATTCCAGAATGTTATAACTTTTGCCGGCGCATAGTATCCTTCCATATATCAAACATAACAACGTCTTTATGGTATGGTTTTTTTAAAAGGATTTTCAGCACTTTTTTAACAATAATAGCTGCTGTCATGTGAACAGCTGGATTAATAATGCCTGCTTCATCTATGGGTTTTAGTTTGTCTATGTATTTCTTCAGTTTTTCATATTTTATTCCTTTATCACATGTTACTACCAGTCCCTGGCTTCCTGAATCAACAGCAAATATTGATGGTATCTTCTTTTTTTTGACATGCGCGCATATTAGTTGGCTTGTCTCAGCGTCTCCTGTAGCATCAATAACAGCATCTGCTTCTATTAGAAAGATGTTATTTTTAGTCAGGTCTTCATGAAAGGTTCTTACCTTTACTTTGGGATTAATGAGTTCCAGGCGTTTCTTGGCTTGTTTTGCTTTGAATTTTGTGTTATCCTCTTCCAGGTAGATTGACTGCGAGGACAGGTCTTCTATAAAGCACCTTCCTTTATCTATAAGCCTTAGATTTATGCCTGACCTTGTTAGCATTACTGCTACTGTTGAGCCTATATTGCCTAATCCTATTATTGTGACTGTTTTGGAAGTAAGAGTTTTCTGCCCTTTGTCCTTGATTTCTTTGAATCTGGCTAACTGTTCATACCTCATATGCCTGTCACCTCTCTTCTATTATAGAAGAGAAATTAGGAGAGTATAGGAAGTATATATATTTAACCCTTAAAAGAAAAATCCTTTTACCACTCTCCGCAAGAAGTGACAGCATTGCAAAATAGAAAACTTTAATAATAATAAAAATAAAATTATTAAGAATCATTAATAAATTAATAATGGAGGGGTGGTTTGAAGCTATTTTTATAAAATAATCTGCCAAGCCCAAAAGAGGATGATACATACACCACTAAAAAACCGCGAGCACTTTTTTATGGCAGATGGCAGAATAATAACAAACCTCAAGGAACTGCTGTTCGCACTAGAAACAATAAGTGATGATTTCTTTAAGTATCATGTAACCAAAGAAAAGAATGATTTTGAAAACTGGATAAGAAACTCGCTTAAAGAACCAGAAATAGCAGAACAACTAAAAAGATGTGGAACCAAAGAAGCCATGATCCAATTTATCAGCCATTACCTTACCAAAAAAAATGTTCTAAAACAAACTCACAGGAAATTTAAGGAAATAAAATATTCTCATAAAAACATTCTAGAAGAAAGACCTATAGAACAGGTGCTAGAACAGCAAAAACAAGAAATACAACAAAATAAAAATAACCTAAAAGAAAAAACCAATACACAACAACAAAAAATCAAAGAACAACAAAAACTACAAAAAGAAATAGAAACACAACAAAAAGAAATAGAAACACAACAAAAAGAAATAGAAACACAACAAAACAACCTAACAAACCAAATAAACACACAACAACAAAAAATCAAAGAACAACAAAAACAACAAAAAGAGAAGCTAGAACAAGAACTAGAAAAAATAAAACAAGAAAAACAAGAAATACAACAAGAAAGAAATAATCTAATAGAAAAAATCAACCAATACAACCAAAAAGAAAAAGAACTAGAAAAAGAAATAGAACAAACAAAAAAAGAAATAACACAACAAAAAGAAAAAATAGAAAAAGAAAAACAAGAAATAACACAACAACAAAAAGAAATAACAAAACAACAAAACAACCTAACAAAACAAATAAACACACAACAACAAAAAATCAAAGAACAACAAAAACAACAAAAAGAAATAGAAACACAACAAAAAGAAATAACACAACAAAAACAAGAAAT
>JAHWIP010000056.1 GCA_019322375.1 Candidatus Woesearchaeota archaeon | reverse complement strand
AGTAGCAGCGCTTATTGCGAATATCCAATTATTTGCGCGGTTATTATCCAACGCAGGTATAACTATATTAGGAACTTTTTCAGGAAACACACCAATCTCTGGATTAGCAGCATGGCTCTATGGCCCTCAGATTGTGCGTAACATAATAACACACTCTCTTCAATGGGCAGATGTCTGGCATGCTTTGGTGTATGTATTATTTATGATGATTGGTGCAATGATTTTCAGCATTTTCTGGGTGCAGACATCAGGGCTTGATGCTAGAAGCCAAGCCAATCAGATGCTGAGTTCAGGACTGCAGATACCTGGATTTAGAAAGGATATTCGTGTGCTTGAGAGAATGCTTAATAGATACATATGGCCCTTGACAGTTGTTGGCGGACTTGCTGTTGGGTTGCTAGCAGCGCTTGCCGATATATCGGGTGCTTTGGCGAGTGGAACTGGAATCCTACTAACTGTGATGATAGTATATCGTTTATACGAAGAGATTGCTCAGCAGCACATGATGGACATGAACCCGATGATGAGAAGATTTATAACTGGATGAGGTTTTTGATATTTAAGGTGAGTTACAAACATGGTTTTTGAGAATATTTTGGACCCGATATTCAATCCCCTTCTAAAGATGCATCCTGCACTTGCTATACTTCTAATTTCATTTATTATAACTTTGATGATCACCTTAATCTATAAGTTTACAACTGATCAGAAGAATATGAAAAAAATAAAGGATGAGATGAAAGAGTATCAGAAAAAGATAAAGACTCTCGGCAAAGAAGACCCTCAAAAAGCAATGAGTCTACAGAAAGAGGCAATGAAGAGGAACATGGAGTACATGAAGAGCAGCTTTAAATCCACGCTCTATACCTTTATTCCTATAATCATTATTTTTGGATGGCTTAATGCGCACATGGCTTATTACCAAATAGAGCCAAACCAGCCTTTTGAAGTAAGTGCTTTTTTTGCAGAAGGACACGCACCTACAGCAAGCATAGAAAGCATACCTGACCTTGAGACTATTAATAATGCTACACAACCTATTAGTGAGGGTAAAGCAGTATGGCAGTTAAAAGGCGAAGAAGGAGAGTATAAACTCACTGTTAATTATAATAATGAACAATATGAAAAAAGTTTGTTAATAAGCTATGAACTAAAATACGAAGAGCCTGAAAAATAGATTTCTAATTCAAAACTTAAAAGAATAGTTATTAGCAATGAAAAGATTTATCCATTAAAAGACCTTTTGGGCTTAAAGTTAAGCTGGCTATGGACCTACATTATCTTTAGCATAATAATAAGCATGGCTTCAAGGAAAATCTTGAAAGTCTATTGATTTCTTATCCACAACATTCAACAAAAATTAAAAATAATTTTTGAGAATGTTTTGTAAACACACAAAACATTTATAAATAGATGTTTATTCTCGAGGAGAATGCCAAGACCAAGACACAGATCAAGAAGCCTTAGAAGGGTTCAGAAAAAAATGCCAGGAGGCAAAACCAGGCAGGTTTATGTAAAGAAAAAAACAAAGACGCACAAATGCGCAAAATGCGGGATTAAGTTAAAAGGCATCCCCCGATTAAGTGCTACAAAGGCAAAGAAAATATCTAAGAGTAAAAAAAGACCTGAACGCCCTTATGGAGGCTTTCTGTGCAACAAGTGTGCAAGAGAAAAGCTTAAAAAAGAAGCAAGACTGAAATAAGAGTTTATATTGCGATTAAAAGCATCTGCTGGGTTTTTGGTGACAAAAACCAAAGATATCTTTGGATGCGAAGGAGGAAAAGAAAATGTATGAACTTGGAAGACTTTGTGTTAAAATAGCAGGCAGAGATGCAGGCATGAAATGCATTATAATTGATGTCATTGATAAGCATAATGTGTTAATCGATGGACAGACCAGAAGAAGAAAATGCAATATTAGGCATCTTGAGCCTATTGACCAGGTTGTAAAGGTTACTAAGAATGCACCGAAGACAGAAGTTATCAGGCTATTTAAGACCTTGAACATTGATATAAAAGAGACCAAACCCAAGAAGAAAGCAGAAAAGCCAAAAAAGACTAGGAAAAAGAAGCCTAAGCTAGCCAAACAACCTGCTAAAGAGAAAATAAAAGCAGTTAGTAAAGAAACAAAAACAACAAAACCTAAGACAGAATCAAAAAAAGAGAAATCAGATTCTAAGACAACACCAAAGCCTAAGAAACAGGGAAAAAAGTAAATTAAATTATTTTATTATGTTTTTTAATAATCTTTTTTTCTTACCACAAGAGACGGTCGCTTACTCTTTCTCTTTCTCTTTTTAATCTCTTCTAAAAGAACCGTTATTGCTTCTTTGGGCGTGTCTACTCCGATCACTTGTTCTGTTTTTCGTTCATCAAAATAAATATCAGACAAGGTCTTTGCCATGCCTCCGCTAGGAGTAAGAGCAACAACAGGGATGTCCTCAATATAAGCATAGGTTGCTTCATTCAGAGTGCCTGCTCCTCCGCCAACAATAACTGCTCCGTCACAGCTATTAAGATTAATAGCATCTCTTGACCACCCAATGCCTGTAGCAACAATAACATCACAATACTTATTGTGATTGTCCATTTTTTCCCAGGGAAGAATGCCTAAGGTTATGCCCTTGTGTTTTTTTGCTCCTTTCATAGCAGCTTCCATTACTCCATGGCCTCCTCCTGTCAGAGTGATAGCGCCCATCTTTGCAATCTCTTCACCCACGCTTTCTGCAAGAGAATAAGCCTTTTTTGTGCAAATTGATTTGCTGCTGCCAATAACAGCGATTTGTAATTTACGACTCATAAGCAATCACCCTTCTTTTTTGTTTTATTATTTATTTATGTTTCTATTTTTTCATTAATTCATAAAGCTCTGTAAGATTTAGTTCAAAAGCAGCAACAGGAGTTTTCAGTCCAAAGTTTTCAAGCACACAGGGATGAATTTCGCCTAAATAAGCAACTCCTTTGTTATGCACACTTATTCTTGCAACCCTCCCAGGCATAAATGAGGCATGCTCTGCTGCTTTAAGTTCATACTTTAAGTCAAGAGCATTCATAACAGCATCAAAGACCTGTTTTATCCTAGTAAAATCAACCTGAACACTGCAAAGCGCAATCCCAAGCCTATACTTCTCCTCAACGCCTGTTTCTGTACTCTTATTAAACTTAAAGATGTTTCCAATTTCAAAAATATTCTGAGGATATTCCCTATTGGTGTTTTCAGCTAGGATTTGCATTAAGCTAGGAACAATCCAGCTTCTGAGTATAGAATACTCTCTGGTAAGAGCATTCCCAATTTCAACAATATCAGCATTAAAACACATTTTCTTATTATGATTCTCTTTGTTGGCAAGGTTATACGAGTTTGTTTCAACTAATCCAAGTCCAATTAGCATGTTAGCAATCCTTGATTTAAACTCTTCAAATTTATCCTCTTGCCCAAGAGTTGACACATTTGGTATTTCAGGTTCAAAGTTCTCATAACCATAGGCTATTGCTATGTCCTCTGCAAAATCTATCTGGTGAAGAAGATCTGTTCTGTAAGCAGGCACAAGCACCCTTTTATTCTTATAGCCAAAACCCATTCTTTCAAGCATCTCTTTAATCTTGTTTTCTGAAAGCTCGAGCCCAAGCATTTTATTCACATATTTAATATCCAGCTTCCACTCAACAGGTTTGAGGTCAGGACTTGCAAGCTTCTTGCTTCCATATTCTAACTGCATTTCATATATTTCTCCTCCCATGTCTGCAAGAGCAGTAACCATTATGTTAAGACCCTTTGCTAAGATATCATAATCAAAACCACTGAACTCAATAAATACCTCTTTTGTTTTCTCAGTTATTTTGCCTGTGTTGTGAGAGTTAATAATCGGCGGCATTGAAAGAACATCATCCTTAGCATCAATGAATATAGGAAAAACTTCTTTTCCTTCTAACAGATGCGCATATTCCCTTCCTACAGCGTGCTTTTGCAGGATTTCAAGTCCATTCATTTCTTTATCTGATTCCAGAGGCACAAACTTAATCTCCTTTGGCTTTTTAGCCAGATATCTTATGGGTAAGGTGATGGCTTCAAGTGGGTAAATGCCAATTGCTAATTTCTTACGATTTCTTCCAAAGCTTATATGAAGCTTTTCTTGTATCTGAATTATCTCTCTTATTTTTTCATCATCAAATTTCAAGTTTTTCACAATAGCACAGTCAGTATAAGGCCTGACTTTTTTTACAGAATCATGAATAATAACCTTGTGCTCCTTGCCTCCTTTATTTATGTTGTATTTACGCAAGCCTGTTTTCACTCCTATGAAAGAGGATAGTGCGCGAGCAAAGCCCTGCTCTGAAAGCATATCTGGCCGATTAGGAAAGACTTCTACAACAATCTCATTTTTCTCAATCTTTTCAAGATCAGTGCCAAGCATGCTGATACGGTCCTTTAACTCTTCTAGTGAAAGCCTTTTTCCCACTAGTTTTTCAAGCACTTCTTGGTTTAGACTTACTGTTGGCATGTTGTTATTACCTCATCCAATCCTGTATCTCTCTAACCTGCTTGAGATCATTCTTATAGAGCTCTCT
>JAHWIP010000055.1 GCA_019322375.1 Candidatus Woesearchaeota archaeon | reverse complement strand
ATATTTATTATTTATATTTATTATTTTTCTATATTGAAATTATTTATTATGTTGAAATTATTTATTATTTAGAGAGAAAATACTGATTGTGGCTAAATTATTTTTCCATGAATTCTAATTGCAACCAAATCTTTTTTCCATAACCCACCCCAGTGGAAATCAAGGGCTCAGGGCATGATTTCAGATTATATGTTTTATTATATATTTTAATTAATATATTCCATGGGAAAACAAACTTTATAAACCTTTGTTTCTTCTGGAAATCTCCCGTCGAGCAAAAAAGAGAAAACAATGAGTGATACCATGAAAAAAGAACTAAACAATATTTTTGAGCAATTTCTAAAAAAAGAATCCTTGTTTAAAAACAAAAAGGTGCTTCAGGCAACATACATTCCCAATGAAATAAAACACAGGGATAAGCAGATAACCAACATAGCAAACATACTATCCCCTGCTTTAAGAATAGAAAAACCCTCAAATATCTTTATCTACGGCAAAACAGGCTCAGGAAAAACCCTTTCTGTACGCTATCTCACAGACCAAATGCTCACTCTTGCCGACAATAAAAAAATCCCTCTTAAAATAATATATATCAATTGCAAGCTAAAAAAAGTAGCTGATACAGAGTACAGGCTGATAGCTCAGCTAGCCAGGGAATTTGGAAAAGAAATACCTTCAACAGGCCTTCCCACAGATGATGTGTACACTATATTTTTTAAGACAATAGATGAAGAAAAAAAAATAATTCTGCTTGTCCTCGATGAGATAGACCAGCTTGTAAAAAAAGCAGGCGATGAACTGATATATAATCTTACAAGAATCAATTCTGAGCTAAAGAACTCACAAACAACAATTATAGGCATAAGCAATGATTTAACTTTTTCTAATAATCTTGACCCGCGGGTCAGAAGCTCTCTTAGTGAAGAGGAAGTTATTTTTCCACCATATAATGCTGTACAACTGCAGCACATCCTCAAAGAGCGGTCAACAGAGGCATTCAAAAAAGAAGTGCTTGGAGAAGGGGTCATCCAGAAATGCGCTGCTTATGCAGCAAGAGAGCATGGGGATGCAAGAAGAGCCTTGGAATTACTAAGGGTTGCAGGAGAGCTGGCAGAAAGAAAAGGAGAGCAAAAAATAACCATGAAACACATAGACGAAGCAGAAGACACTATTGAGCGTGACAGAATCGTAGAGATAGTTAAAAACCAGCCAAAACAATTTCAGTCCACACTTTACTCAATCATGCTTAACAAAAATAAGCATAAAACAATCCAGACAGGAGAGGTATATGACACGTACAAGGATTTGTGCAACAAGGTCGGACTAAGGCCTCTCACCCAGAGAAGAGTGTCTGATATTATCGCAGAGCTCGATATGCTAGGGATAATAAACGCAAAAGTGATATCAAAAGGAAGGTTTGGAAGAACACGAGAGATTAGCCTTATCCTGCCAACTTCTATTGAACTAAGAATAAAAAAAATCTTAGAAGACGATTTGTTTGACTAACCTTTTTTTGCTTTAAAAAATTTTTACTTTAAAAAATGAGCATTATAAAATCTTTTTTAGAAAAAGGAATTCTTATAAGCCCTGAAATAATTAAAAATCCTTCTCTTTTAGAAAAATTATCAGAAATAGGTGATGATCACCTGGAAAAAGATGTTGTTATTGACAAATCCTTTTTAAGAAAAGCAGGCTTATTATCTGAATCTTCCGTGTCTGAAGGGAAAACATTAAAAGAAACACCAAACGTAAACGTGCTGTTTTCTTATAATAAACAGCCTGGAAAAATCTCTGTTACTGACTTTGTGGTTTATTTTAACAAAAGATTTGAAGCACTAATCTCTTTTTTAAGGCAAAGAAAAGAGCTTCATAACATCACAAGCATTAGCCGCGTTAAGAGCAGAAAAGGCTCTAAGGAAAGGGTTTCTACTGCTGGCCTGGTCTTTGATAAGTCAGTTACCAAAACTAATAAGATAGTGATTAAATTAGAGGACACCACTGGCGTGATGAGTGTGGTGGTGAGTGATAGATACAAGGATGCTTATGACTTGGCAAGGGAACTTGTGCTTGATGAAGCTATTGGTGTGGAAGGGGTGTGTTTTGGCGACGCCTTGTTTGCAAACAAAATATTTGTGCCTGACATTCCTTTAACCAAAGAACTAAAAAAAGGCCCTGAAGAAGAATATCTGGCAGTTCTAGGCGACCCTCATTTTGGTTCAAATGTTTTCTTAACAAAAGAGTTTGAGGATTTTGTCAAATGGATAAACCAAGAAAAAGGCAGTGAAGAGCAGAAAGAGATGGCTTCTAAAATAAGATATTTAGTGATAATAGGGGATTTGGTCGAGGGTGTTGGTGTTTATCCTGCGCAAGAAAAGGATCTGGAGATAAAAGATATTCAGGAACAGTATGATTTGTTTACAAATTATCTTAAAAAGATTCCAAAACACATCCAGATCATTGTTTGTCCTGGAAATCATGATGCAGGAAGAATATCAGAGCCCCAGCCGCCGCTTTTTCATAAATACACCAGCAGCCTGCAAAAGATACCTAATCTCCTCTTATTAAGCAACCCTTCCTTTGTTAATATAGGAGCAACCAATGATTTTCCTGGCTTTGATCTGCTCTTGTATCATGGATACTCTTTGATTTACTATGCAGACAATGTTGAGAGTATAAGAACAAGCGGGGGCCAAAAAAGACCGGATTTGATAATGAAGTTTTTGCTTCAGAAAAGGCACCTTGCGCCTACCCATACCTCTAATCTTTATGTTCCAGATATAGAAGCAGATCCTTTGGTAATAAATCAGATTCCTGATTTTTTTATCACAGGGCACATCCACCGGATTAGTGTCAGCAATTACAAGAACATAACCCTGATTAATGGTTCTTCATGGACTGGTATCACAGAAAACCAGGAGAAAAGAGGGCTTGAGCCTCAGCCAGCAAAGCTTCCTATCATCAACCTAAAGACAAGAGAGGTTAAGATTATTAATTTTTTAAAGAGCAAACCTAAAGAACCACGGCCAGAAGAGCCGCCAAAAATCATTCAAAATGAAAAATAATGAAGACATGAAGAGATATTTTGCAGAATTAGAAAAAGAAACCTTTGCAGCTCATAAAATAGCTTCTAAAGCAAGAAGCAAAGGCTATGACCCAAGCACCAAGTCAGAAATTTTTCTTGCAAAAAACCTGGCTGAAAGGGTAATCGGATTGATTAGTGTTGTTGCGCCCCAGATACAGGGCGCTGGTGCTATCAGACGAGTTGTGGAGCTGGAAAAAAAGTACGGGGCGCTTGACTGGAGGGTTGCTTTTAAGCTTGCACTGGAAGTTGCACAAGAAAAGTTTTGCAAATTTAATGATAAAAGAGAGGCCATGGAAGTTGGGGTCAGGACAGGGTTTGCATATGTGACTCTTGGTGCAGTTTCTGCTCCTCTTGAAGGCTTTACCAAGCTTGAACTAAAGCAAAGAAACGATGGAAAAGGGGAATATTTTTGCATGTACTTCTCAGGGCCTGTAAGAGCTGCTGGAGGAACAGCAGCTTCTGTGTGTGTCATGATAGGGGATTATGTAAGAAAGCAAATGGGTTATGCAGAGTATGACCCGACTGAAAAAGAGGTTAAGAGATGCCATGCAGAACTAACAGATTATCATGAATATGTTACCAATCTGCAGTATTATCCTTCTAAAGAAGAAGCAGATTTCCTTGCAGAACACGTGCCTGTGCAAATAGCAGGAGACCCTTCAGAAAAATACGAGATATCAAATGTTACGCTGAAAGACCTTCCAAGGATGAGCACCAACAGGATTAGAAGCGGTTATTGCCTGGTTTTCAGTGCAGGGCTACCATTAAAAGCACCTAAGCTCTGGGCAAAAATTCAGGATTGGGGAAAAGAAATGGACATGTATCAATGGTCTTTTTTAGAGGAGTTTATCAGGATACAAAAAATGGCCAGAGCAAGAGAGGAGATTAAACAAAAAGAAACAGGCAAAACAGGAGAATCATGCAGTGATGGCAGAGAAGGAGACGGGAAAAACGATGTTAAACATAAAGTAAAGCCTGACTTCACATACATAGCCGATCTGGTAGCAGGCAGGCCTGTTCTTGGTCATCCTCTAAGAAGCGGGGCTTTTAGGCTTAGGTACGGGCGCTCAAGAACATCAGGCTACTCTGCTCAGAGCATTCACCCTGCCACCATGCATGTTCTTGATGAGTTCATTGCAATTGCCACCCAGCTCAAACTTGAGAGACCTGGAAAAGCAACTGTTTTTACCTCATGTAATTCTATAGACGGTCCGATTGTAAAGCTCCACGATGGATCAGTGGTTTTTGTTGAAACAGAAAAGCAAGCCAAAGAACTTAAGGGCAAGATTCAGGAAATTCTTTATGTAGGGGATGTTCTTGTTAACTATGGAGATTTTTTTGACAGAGCACACCCATTAATACCTGCAGGTTATGTGCCAGAGGAGTGGGTTCTTGAACTGGAAAAAGCAGGAACAGAATTATTTGGCACGTTTGACCCAGAGAAAATAAGTGAATTAGTTGATATTGGCCAGGAAAAACTATCTCTTTTATTCAACAAGCCTTTGAGAACCAAGATATCTTTTGATGCAGCTCATCAGCTAAGCAAACGTTTACAAGTGCCTCTTCACCCGCAGCACATTTTTTTCTGGAATTCCATTGCTCCTGATGAACTCAACTCCTTGCTTAACTGGTTTTCAGAAAAAGCAGACCTGAACACAAAACCAGGGGATGAGAAAATAATTCTGCCCAAAGCAGACGAGAAACGTTATTTGGAACTAATAGGACTTCCTCATGATTTTGTTAATAATGAATTTATTGTTGTAGAAAAAGAGAGTGCAAAGGCGCTTCTAGGAAACCTGGGAGTTAAAGAAAAAGCAGACTTTGAAAAAGCAAAAACAAAATTAGAAGAAGAATTCAAAAACAAAAAGGGCCGGAACATCCCAACTCTTGAATTCATAAACAAGCTTAGCGACGTAGAGATAAGGGATAAGTGCGGGCATTTCATAGGTTCTAGAATGGGAAGACCTGAAAAAGCCAAGATGAGAAAATTAACAGGCAGCCCTCATGTATTGTTTCCTGTTGGAAAAGAAGGAGGAAAATTCAGGTCATTTCAATCAGCCCTTGAAAAAGGAGAGATCAATTCCCAATTCGCTCCTCACTACTGTAAAAAGTGTAAAAAAGAGACTGTGTTTAGTGTTTGCGAAGTGTGTGACAGACCAACTGAGAAGATGAATTACTGCAAGGAGTGCGGGCTGGTAAAAGACTGCCCTCATGAACCTCTGCCTTATAAAACCATGATTTTTAAGATAAAGGAGAGCTTTCCGCTTGTGCTTAATAAGTTAGGAACAAATATTTTTCCAGACTTGATAAAAGGGGTGAGAGGGACCAGCAATAAAGAGCATGTTCCAGAACACCTGGTCAAAGGAATTCTTAGAGCAAAGCACAAACTATGCGTTAACAAGGACGGAACCATAAGGTATGATTGCTCAGAGATTCCTCTTACCCATTTTAAGCCTAAAGAGGCAAGCGTTAGTGTTGAGCGCTTAAAAGAACTAGGTTATGCCCAGGACATATCTGGCAAGGAGCTAAAATCAGATGAACAAGTACTTGAATTAAAGCCGCAGGATATCTTGCTGCCCTGCAGCCCTGTCTCCCCAGAAGAACCAGCCAACGAGATATTGTTTAGAACAGCCTGTTTTGTCGACGAGCTTCTGGAGAAATTCTATGGACTGAAACCATACTATAACCTGAAATCAAAGCAAGAACTTATTGGCCAGCTGGTTATCGGGCTTGCTCCTCACACGTCTGCAGGCATCCTTTGCAGAGTGGTTGGTTTTTCAAAATCACAAGGCTTTGTAGCCCACCCTTACGTGCATGCAGCCATGAGACGAGACTGTGACGGGGATGAAGGGTGCATACTCTTGTTAATGGATGCTTTTTTGAATTTTTCAAAGAACTATCTGCCAGGGAGCAGAGGGAGCACCATGGACGCGCCCCTGGTCCTGACCTATCTTCTTAATCCTGCAGAGGTTGATGACATGGTGTTTAACATGGATGTCGTCTGGAAGTATCCTCTTGAATTCTATCAAGCATGCAAAGAATATAAAATGCCTTGGGAAGTAAAAATTAAACAAGTAAGACAGGTTTTAGGCTTGCCAGAGCAGTACCAGGGAATGGGTTTTACCCACGACACCAATGACGCTAACCAGGGAACCCTTTGTTCAGCATACAAGCTGTTGCCGAGCATGGAGGAAAAACTAAAAGGTCAGATGGAGCTTGCTGAGAAAATAAGGGCTGTTGACACTGCTGATGTTGCAAGGCTGGTGATAGACAAGCACTTTATGAAGGACACCAAAGGAAACCTGAGAAAGTTTTCACAACAAGAGTTTAGGTGTGTTAATTGCAATGAGAAGTTCAGAAGGCCTCCTTTGACTGGCAGGTGCTCTGCTTGCGAAGGAAAAATAATCTTCACAGTTTCTGAAGGTTTTGTGATAAAGTATCTTGAGCTAAGCATGAAACTGGGCGAGAAATATAATGTTCCTGTTTATGTAAAGCAAACCCTTGAATTATTAAAGCAAAGAGTGGAGAGTGTTTTTGGCAGGGAAAAAGAACGACAGCAGGAATTGGGCTCATGGTTAACTGTTTAATAGCAGATATTAAAGTCTTTGAATTCAGAAAAAACAACTTCTTTTTCTTCTTTTATTTCAAGTTTTTCAACCTGCGAATGGCCTGGGTTGGTTTTGCAGAAAGAAACCAGCTCATCAACAGCCCCTTCTTCTCCTTCTGCCAGAATCTCTACTCTGCCGTCTGGGGCATTCCTGACAAAACCTTTAAGCCCAAGGGTTCTTGCTTTTTTAATCGTGTTCTGCCTGTAAAAAACTCCTTGCACATCTCCAGAAACAAAAAAATGCATCTTTTTCATGTTTTATTATGATTTATTTGAGTCCTTATCTTGAATCCTTATCTTAAACCTTTGAATAGACAGAATACTTGGCTCCGCAGGCCTGGCACTTGATAAAATAAATATTACCTTCCTTGCTCATCTTGGTATCAGGCTTGCTGCACTCCCTGCAAACAACAAAAGCATCTGCATACCTCTGTATTTTATCATTAATTCTGCTGGCAGGCACCTTGGTTCCTAGCAGCACAAAGTGCTTCTTAATCTCGCCAGGAGTGGCTAGTTCTTTTAAAACATACTTTAACATGTGCTCAGGCTTTCTGTGCAGGTGCTGGGCAATCTGCATAAAATTACTAAGAATGGTTTTATTGCCTTGAACATGCCCTCTGACCTTAGGAATAATAAATCTTTCAGAGCTCTGCGTGGTCTTTGGCAGGGCCTTTTTTCCGCGTTCTAATAAAGAGGCATAGTCTTCCATTGTGTATTCTCAGAAAAGAATGTTGTTTTATAAAATTATTCATTCTGGTGGTTATGTTGAAAAAAGAAAACAAAATGTGGGTTGGTGCCCTTTTATGCGGAGGTATTATCTAGCGCATAATCAACCGCGAAGGAGGGGGATGCCCCATCCGGGGAGCCGAAGCACTCCTAACTATAAACGGACCGGAGCCTGGCACCAACCCAAGTAATACAGCCCGTGGAAAACCCTAAAATAAGCTTTTCTCCAGTGGAAATAAGGGGGTGTTTAGAGAGCTGGAAGGGCTGTTCTTTCTTTTTTAAGCGTTAACAAGCCTTAAAAACCCTGTTTCCACAGGAAATCATAGGGGCTTATGTTTTTTAATATAATCATTGTTAAATTCATGTTTTAAGATAAAAGCATTTATAAATAGCCTGCCTTTTCCCCTTTATAAAGGGTTTATAAAGCTCTCGACTAAAACACACAGGAGGGATTTTTTATGGTAAAAAAGAAAAAGGCAAAGAAAAAGAAAAGCACTAAAAAAAAGCCCATGAGAAGAAAGGTAAAGAAGAAGGCTGTTAGGAAAAAGGCTGTCAAGAGAAAGATTTTGAAAAGAAAACCAAAAGCAAGAAAAATAAAAAGACCTGTTAGAAAAACAAAGAAGATTAAGAGAGTTATAAAGAAAAGAGTTGCTAAAAAGAAAAGACCTGTGAAACCAGAGATAAAAAAAATTGCTGAAAAGTATCCTGAAGCAGGCCCAAGGGATATTCGCGTGGTTAATATTGTTGTTTCTACCAGTTTGGAGCATGATATTCCTCTTGAAAAAATGGCTGCTACTCTTAGCAATACAGAGTATAATCCTGAGCAGTTTCCAGGGCTGGTTATCAGAATTAAGGACCCAAAGACGTCTGCTCTTATTTTTAGCTCTGGAAAAGTTGTTTGCACAGGAGCCAGGAGCATGGACAAGGTGCAGGAGAGCATTGACAGGATTATTGAGAGCTTGAAAAAAATCGGTATAAAAATTACTATTACACCAAAGATTAATATTCAGAACATTGTTGCCAGCGGAAATATTGGCATGGACCTTAATCTTAATGTTCTTGCAATGAAGCTTGACAACACAGAGTATGAACCTGAGCAGTTTCCAGGGCTTGTTTACAAGTTAATGGAAGCAAAAGCAACTTTCTTGTTGTTCAGCAATGGAAAAGTTGTTTGCACAGGCACTAAATCAGAGACCGAGGTTCATGCTGCTCTTGACAAGCTGGTGGAGACCTTAAAAGCAGTTAAATAAAATAAGCAGAAAAAAACAAGGAGTTAAACAGGATATTTCCGGTTTTTTATTCAAAGTATTTTTATATTATTACATACTCACTTTGTTGCTCTTTATTAAATAAAGGTGGTTAAGAGTGGATGTTTCAGAACAAATAAATTTGTTTTACAAATTCATAGAAGCAGAGTATTACAAGGATTTGGTCAGGCAGACAAGCAGGGGGGACAAGTTTCTTAAAATAGATTTTAATGCTTTATCCAAGTTTAATCCTGAATTAGCAGAGTTGCTGCTTGAAAAACCAGACGAGATAGTAAAAGCTGCTGAGCTGGCAGTGGACAGCTTTGATATAGAAGGAGACACCAAGAACTTTAAGATAAGGTTTTTTAATCTTCCTGATTCCCAGAAAAGCCAGATCAGGAATATCCGGAGCAGTGATATTGGGAAACTAATAGAAATAGAAGGGCTTGTAAGGCAGAAAAGCGATGTAAGGCCACAGGTTACCAGTGCAAGATTTGAATGCCCCAGCTGCGGCAACATTATCAATGTGCTTCAGCTTGACACCAAGTTCAAAGAGCCTAGCAGATGTAGTTGTGGAAGAAGAGGAAAGTTCAGGCTTATATCAAAAGAACTGGTCGATGCTCAAAAAATCGTCTTAGAAGAAGCGCCTGAAGACTTGGAAGGAGGAGAGCAGCCAAAAAGACTGAGTGTTTTCTTAAAAAGTGATTTAGTAAGCCCTATGAGTGATAAAAAAACCAATCCTGGAAGCAAGATAGTGGTAAGCGGGGTTATAAAAGAAATTCCCATAGAGATAGGGGGTGTTCGCACCACAAGATTTGATTTATTCAGTGATGCAAATAATATTGAGCCTATACAAGAAGATTTTTATGAGATTGATATTAGCGAGGAAGAAGAAGCACAGATACTTGAGCTGGCAAAGGACAAAAAGGTTTTTGAAAAACTACGGGATTCATTAGCACCCAGCATTTATGGTTATGAAAGAGTAAAAGAAGCTCTTTTATTGCAAATGCTGGGCGGTGTTCTTAAGAAAAGGGACCGGGGAGATGTTACCCGAGGGGACATACATATATTGCTGGTGGGTGACCCTGGAAGCGGCAAGAGCCAGTTATTAAAAAGAATAAGTGTGGTTGCTCCTAAGAGCAGGTATGTTAGTGGAAAAGGAGCAACAGGAGCAGGCTTGACAGCAACTGTTGTTAAAGACGAGTTCTTAAGAGGCTGGGCCTTAGAAGCAGGAGCCCTTGTGTTAACCAATAAAGGATTGTGCTGTATTGATGAGCTGGATAAAATGACTCAGGAAGACCAGAGCGCAATGCACGAAGGACTGGAACAGCAAACCATAACTATTAGCAAAGCAAACATACAAGCAACCCTGAGAGCAGAGACCACTGTGCTGGCAGCAGCCAACCCAAAATTTGGAAGGTTTGACCCTTATGACCTTATTGCAAAACAAATAGAATTGCCAACCACCCTGCTTAACCGTTTTGACTTAATTTTTCCAATGAGAGACCTGCCTGATAAATCTAAAGATGAGAAACTAGCAGGCTTTATCCTTCGCCTGCATCAAAGCGCTGACAGAAAAGAAACAGAAGTAGATTCAGAACTAATAAAAAAATATGTTTCTTATGCACGAAGAAAGATGTTTCCAAGAATAACAGATGCTGCTAGAAAAGAAATCCAGGACTTTTTTGTGAATATGCGAAATATAGGTGAAAGAGAAGAAGCCATAAGAACCATAGCCATCAGTCCAAGACAATTAGAAGCTTTGATAAGATTGAGCGAGGCAAGTGCAAAAATAGAGTTGCGCGACAAAGTGCTGAAAAAAGACGCTAAAAGAGCTATTGAACTGGTGCACCATTGTTTATCCCAGATAGGCCTTGACCCAGAGACAGGCAGAATAGATATTGACAGGCTGGCAACAGGCATAAGTGCTGCTGAGAGAAGCGACATAGTTGTAGTCAGAGAGATTATTAATGAACTTGAAAAAGTGCTGGGAAAAACCATTCCTGTAGAAGACATAGAAAGAGAAGCAGACTTAAAAGGAGTGGAAAAAGACAGAGTTGACGAGATAATAGAGAAACTAAAACGAACAGGAGATGTGTTTAGTCCAAGGCACGGGGTTATATCGAAAATATGATTGTTTTAATTTGCAAGGTTGGCGCCGGGCTCCGGCACGCACACAAATTTCGAGTGCTCCGGCTCCCCGTAGGGGGCACGTCCCCCTCCTTCGCGGTTAATTAGGCATTAGATGTTGCCTCCGCAAATTGGCGCAAACCAACCTTGCAAAAAGGATAATTGCTGAGGGGGAAATGCCACCAATTAAAAGAGAAACTGCTACTATCTGCATGATTAATGATTTGCTTAGAGGCAGCTTTATTAAAACAGAGGGCTGGAAGCCAAGTTATTTTTCTACTGAGATAGGAGATGTTTCCAGAGTCAATATATTTGGGGTTGTTGTTAGCAAGGATGTTAGCGGAGGAATTATTCTTGATGATGGCAGTGGAAGAATTCTGCTTAGGAGTTTTGAAGGCGGCACTTTCACTGACTTAAACCTAGGAGACTTGGTAATGGTTATTGGAAGGCCTCGTATATATAACGAGGAGAAATATGTTCTGCCAGAGATAATCAAGAAGATGGATTCAAAATGGGGCTTGCACAGGCAGGCTCAGCTCGAAGTTTTGAACAAGAAAAGAAAAAAAGTTAAGCCAGAGAGCAGAGTAATAATTGAAGACAAGGAAAAGCCTGTTAATTATTTTCAAAAAATCCTTGAATTCATAAAAGACATGGATGTTGGAGAGGGAGCAGATATTGAAGAAGTAAAAAAGAGGAGCGGCGCACCAAACGCAGAGGAACTAGTGCAGAAACTCATAGAAGAAGGAGAAGTGTTTGAGGTAAGAACAGGGAAGTTGAAGATATTGAGGTGAAGCGCCACCCAGGCTTCTCAATCAAAAGATTATCGGCGTAACAAAAACTTCTAACAACGCTGCTACAAAAAGAATTCCTAAGCTTAATAACAACAAATCTGCAGAATCTAACAATATATGCTCGAACTTGGTTGTTCCAAAGTCATGTTTGATTACTGCTATTCCTATTATTCCTCCTGCTAATCCGCCTACAAAGTATGCCAGGATTTCTGGTATGCCATGGAGCGAGTATCTGAATAAACCCATGCTAATAACCTGGAAGTAATGGGCTATCTTATCAAAACCTATCATGCTGGCTGCTTTTGCCAGCTCGGTTCTCACAAAATTGCCTATGGCTGTGCCTATTACCGAGGCATTCCACATAAGTATGAATATTGCTCCTGAACCATACACAAAGGAAAATAATATGCAGAAGATAAGCACTTTTATATTGTTAAGAAATACTTTTGAAAAAAAAGCCATGTTTCCAGTAAAACTAAGATTGCCTGTTACCTTGCTGTTAATAGCATTAATAGTGGTTGTCTGTGTTTGGAAAAGAGCAGTCACTGTGTCTGAGGATAAAACAACATACCAGAAAGCAAACATAACTGTTGCTCCAATGAATAAGTAAACAAAGGCTTTAAGAGCTTTGGCATGCTCTTTTAACAGCCACTTCTCCTCCATGCCTTGCAAGTCTTTTTCCTCCTCCATCTTAATCGTGTTGTATATTAAAGGCAGGGCTGCCATTGCTGTTAGGAAAACCATTATAAGGCTTGCCTGGGATTTAAAAATCCAAAGACTAAGAACAATAGCTACTGAGCAGAAAAAAGCCCCTAAGAAGAGAAGCCTGCTAGGTCTTTGCTCTGCTTTAAAAGGGGATAGTAAGGATTCCAGGACCATGAATTGTTTTGTGATATTTAAGTTTATAAACCTTTTGGAACAAACAATTCTGTTTAAACAAGGCAGCCTTTAGATTAGAAAAGTATAAAAGCACTCCCTGATTAAAGGTTTAATATGAACATTGATATTGTGATGCCAGAGAATAATGAAGCAGAACTTTTGGAAACAGGTGAAAAACTAGGGTTTAAAGAACTGATTTTTCTTTATGATGATATAAAAAAACAGGTTCCTAAGCTTGTTTCAAAAAAACTCAAGATTCATTATGCTTTTTTAGCTAAGAACAAGCAGGAAGTTGATAAAGCCAAGAGAAGATATGATTATATATTTGCATCAGCACAAAGAGGCTTTTTTGAGCATAAAAAAATAAAATACTTGATAAATGCAGAGAGCAGTGAAAAAATAGATTTTCTTTACCAGCGAAGAGCAGGATTAGACGATATAATGTGCAGGATTGCAAAAGAAAAAAACAAAATAATTGTTTTTAACCTTGGCTTGGCAAAGGAAGACAGATATACATTACCAAGAATGATGCAGAATGCAAAGCTGTGCAGAAAATACAAAATAAAAACATTAATAGCAACCCTTGCAACAAACCCTTTAGAGATGAGAGCACCCAAAGATATTGGTGGATTTGCAAGGATCATTAAATTAATGTGATTATCGTTAAATTTAAATAGTATTCTTGATATTTTTAAAATCTAAAAAGACAGGTGGGTTTTTGCATGAAAAGGCTTAACAAAATATCTTTTTTAATATTAGTTCTGTTTGTAATACTATTGATTCCGCAAGCACAGTTCTCAATGAGTGCAGTAGGAGAAAACTGCTGTGAGGATGATGAATGCGGACAATGCCAGGAATGTGATGGGGCAGATATAGATTGCCCAGGAGAATATGAAGAGGGGTATGGAACTTGTGAAATAGCTCCTGATGGTGTTTGTTCTGGCTGTACCCAAGGAACTTGTGGTTGTGTTTGTGATGATGGTAATTGCAGAGCAGATTGCAGTTCTGCTCCTGCTTGCTGCGGACAGTGTGAGAGCTGTGATGGAACTTATTGTGTTGCACAAGATTCTAATTCCTGTGATACTTGCTCAAGCGGCTCGTGTGAATGCAGGGCTGGTCGTTGTGTTGATAGTTATTCTGGCATGGCAGCTTATAAATTTAAGAATGAATATGACATTCTTGGCTTAGAACATGAGAGCATTAACAGATTTGCTTGTTCAGGGCTTTTAGGAGTAAATATTATTGATGATGGCTCTGGTTTTATGCAAATTGGTGGTTCTGAAACTTGTTGTGATCCTGGAGAAGTTATTTGCGGTTTTAAAGGAGACACAGATGGTGAGAATGAGATTGATGATATGAAGTGTTGTCCAGTTGAGGCTTCTCAGGGAGGCACAATTACAATTCAAAAAGTTGATTCTTGGGTTGATCCAGAAGGAAGAAACACAGAAGGAACTTGCGGATATAACACGGTTGCTATTTGTGGTGCCCAACATGGAAATGATGGTCTTGACCGTCTTAAATGTGCTTATATAGAGATTGATGGCACAACAGCCCCTTGGATTGGTTTTGAAGTTGCTTTTCGAGACGTGGATGAGAATGAAGAAGTGTTTTGCCCTGGAGGCACAGGAGGCCCTCCTCCAAGACCACCACCTCCTTGCGAGGAACGTTCTGACTCAGAGTGTCAAGTAGAAGGCCCTACCTCTGACTGCAGATTGTGCCCTACTCCTAATCAGAACAAGTATGCTTATAATTTCTCTGATATTAATCCGAATACTGTTGTTACTGGAGGCTCTGCTTGTGTTAATATTACTAATGACCCTTTTAATTGCGGGCAGTGTGGTTTTAATCCTGGTGGAACCAGCACTGTTTATTCTGGTAATCAAGGTTTTTGTCCTTCAGACAGACCTTTTTGTGTTGGTAGTTGTGTAGGCAGAGGAGGTGCTTCTTTTGGTGTTAATCCTTCTTCTAATCCTTACTTTTATTATGAGGTTGTAAAGAACGGAGATTTGTATCATTCTGTTTGGGGTGATGGTTCATCTTCATCTAATCCTATTTATCTTTCCCACGACATTAATCAATACGAAAATATTTGCCAGGCAGCTATTGGTTCTGCTGCTGACTTTGTTGATGGCCTTGGTTGTTGTGGTGATGGCAAGTGCAGGGAGCTAACAGGAATGAAGTGTAATGTTGGTGCTGTTTGCGATGGAGCTATATGGCATGATGTCAGGGACCCTTCTATTGAAGGAGAAGTATTCAAGGCTCCTGCTTGTGGAGGAGAAATACATAATTATCCTATTGCTAATCTTAACAACATGTTTGTTAAGTGTGTTGATGCTGATAGAATAGTAAGATATATTCAAAGCCATAATTATCAGCTCTGTGTTCCAGAGTATGCTTTTAATGCTTATCCTGATTATTATACTGCTAATCCTGTTTGGAGAATAACAGGACCTAATGAGAACATAGCAGGCATTGATGGAAAACTTACAGGAGGAAGAGCGTATGTTTGTGGTCAAGAAATGTACCAGATTGGAGGGCATAGCGGACGTTTTACAAACCGCAATTCCTGTCCAGGCCACCCGATTTATGGATGGACCATTGTTCCTGAGACAGACCTGGTTTGTGATGTTAAGCCAGATACAGCAACCAGCACTTATGTTTTTGCAGCAGTAGTAGACACAACTAAGACTGTGTTTGATACTGGTGATGATGGAAATCCTCCTGGCAGAGAAGGGTATGAGATTTGTCCTGCTCCTGTGCTGGATTGGAGAGAGCTAAGTGGAAATGCTTATGTAGAACCAAGAGAAAGCATTGCTGTTCTTCCTTGCCCAGGAAGAATAAGTCTTTCTGAGTTTGATAACCTTAATCTTGAGCATAAAACTCCTGGCGGCGGCACTTGGAGTGTTAGTTATGGAAAAACTGATTGGAGAATGGTAGAGCTTTGCAAGGCAAGAGCAACTCCTGATGAGAACATTGGTTATTATAAATTACCCGGCTTGTTTTATTATTTCAGCAACGGCACTATCATGGGTGAAGTTGAAAATAACAGCTATGCTTGTTTCACAGATGAGACCATGACTCCTGGTAATCAGGAGCCTGCAAGAGCAAAGATAGGGGTTTGTTGTGGTGATGATGGGTGCACTGATATTCCTGGAACTATTGGTGAAGGAGGGGTTGAGTTTTCTCCTGGGCAGTATATTAATGCTTCTGGTAGGATTTTGTTTTGCTTGGGTGATGGCAGCTGGAGCATGGACATGGATAATGAGTCTTTGCAGGATTCTTGTACTAATGCTGGTTTCTTAGCTACTGGCAGGTATTGCTGTGCAGAACAAGACGACACCAGCCTTTGGATTAATGAGTCTTATAGTGACCTT
>JAHWIP010000005.1 GCA_019322375.1 Candidatus Woesearchaeota archaeon | reverse complement strand
GGCCCTCTGCCAGAGGTTAGCTCTACATCCTGTGCAGACTCAATTATCTCTACTGCTTTGCTCTGGGTCTCTGCGTTTAGCTTTAAGCTTGATGCAAATCTTGGGATGTAGTCTGCTGGATTGCTTGGAAGAATCTTAATTCCCAGTTCTCTTGTGATAAACCTGTATGTTCTTCCTATTTCTTTTTTCTCAATATTGCTTGCTTCGCCTAGCTCATCAAGGGTTCTTGGCACATCATGCCTTCTGCAGGCTGCGTATAAGGCTCCTGCAACAACTGATTCCATGCTTCTTCCTCTTACAAGTCCTTTCTGAACAGCTAAGGTATATATTCTGGCTGCTTCCTCTTCTACACTTCCAGGCAGTCTTAGGTATGAACTAACTCTTTTGAGCTCTGATAATGCCAGCTTTAGGTTTCTCTCGATTGCTGTGCTTATTCTCTGCTGCCATTTCCTTAGTCTAAAGAACTTGTTCTTGGCTTTTCCGCCGAGCTGATAAAGATCAGATTTCTTACCAACATCTGTTCCCAGGCCTTGGTCAAACTGGGTGTAGCTCATAGGAGCTCCTGTTCTCCTCATCTTAGCAGCGTCATCACCGTCAAACTCTCTCCATTCCTGGCCAAAATCAACCATTTTGTCTTCTACTACCAGTCCGCAGTCTCTGCAAATGATTTCTCCTTTTTCCTTGTTCCAGAATAAGTTTATACCGCCACATTCAGGGCATTTTTTTACAAATGTCATGTGTTCCCCCCGTTGCAAGTTTTTTAACAATTAAGTGTCTACGATAGATTTATAAAGCGAAACAGAGAAACCTTTATAAAGTTTTCGGTTGTTCTCGTCTAAACCCTTCTCCTGATTATTCTGCTAATAAAAATATAAAAATTTATAAATCCTAAAAACAAAAAGTATTAAAAGAAGGGAAGATGGCTAAAAAGAAGAGGAGAGTTTCAAAAAAGAGGAAAAGGCCTACAAAAAAGGTTTCTCAAAAAAGGAAAAAAGAGGAAATGGAGCGCGGCCAAGTATGGAGTGTTGATGTACTGCTAGCAGTTGTTATATTCATAGCAGTAATCCTTGTGTTCTATGTGACTATGACTGCAAAGCAAAAACCAGGCTTAAAAGACTTAGAAATAGAAGCAGTAGACCTAAAAGTAGAACTTGAGAAGAATCCTGAGTTTGGATTTATAATAGACGATGAGGTTGATAGTGAAAGATTCCAAGCCTTTATTGACAATGCTACTTATAATTACACAGCCCTAAAGGAGAAACTAGGCATACAAGGAGACTTTTGCCTGTTCTATGAAGATTCCAATGGCAACCTAATTCTTATTGGGAATAAAACAGGCATTGGTGCCTCTGCTGTTTCAATTGGAGGCTATCCCTGCGGCAGTGCTATAAGCTAGATACAAGTTAGAATTAAAAATCTTTATAAAGTAGGACTCCTTGTGTTCTTATATGCTTTTAACATATCTAATCCTGCTTGTGCTGGTTTTCCTAGGACTGTTCCTGGGATTATTAATAGGTTACGCCACAAAAGAGGAGCTTAAGCCAGGCAAGAGGTACTTTGATATTCTTAAACATGGTTTGTTCATAGCAATACTGATTGTGTTCTTTGTAAAGAACTGGTCTGTGCTATTTGTAGTGGTGATAGCTGCGCTTATAATAATCTTTAGTTTTAGCAGATATAGAGAGACCTTGTACTACTATGCCTTGGCAGTGGTCTTTTTTATATCCTGGCGTTTTAATGGCTTTGCTCTGCTGGCACCCCTGATCTTTCTCTATGGTTTTCCAGTGGGAAGCATTTATCTGCATAATCACTTAAAACAAAAAAAGAAAAAGATAATCCTCGGGATGCTCGAGCAGTATGTTGGCTTTTTAATAACAGGTGTTCTGCTGGGCTTGTTAGGATTAGTTATTTAAGTAGAGCCTGATTCTTTACTGATATGAAACAAGTAGTCACCGAAGATGGCAGTATCACTTTTCATTCTGATGAGTATGATGAGACTTATCACTCTGTTTCTGGTGCTGTTGAAGAGGCTTTTAAGAAGTTTGCAGAGCCAGCCCTTGAATTTGTAAAAGGCAAAGATGAAGTCATTATTCTTGATGTTGGCTTTGGCATGGGTTATAACTCAGCAGCTGCTATGGACAGAATACTTGAGGAGAATCTATCATGTGAAATAGAAATTATTGGATTGGAAAAGGATAAAAAAATATTGGATAAAATAAAAGATCTTAATCCTCTAATCAAGACTTATCATGTTATCAAGGATTTGGTTGAGAACCAGTATTATTATAATAGAGAGGGAATAAGAATCAAATTATTGGTGGGCGATGCTGTTAAGGAAATAAAAAAAATAAAAGAAAAATTTGACATAATCCTTCATGACCCGTTTAGTCCTGAAAAGAATCCTGAGCTCTGGACAGAAAGCTTTTTTAAAGAGCTAAGAAGATTGATTAAGAAAAACGGAATTCTCACCACTTATTCATGCGCAGGGGTTGTAAGAAGAAACCTTCAGAGCGCTGGTTTCAAAGTCTTTGATGGCCCAAGAATTGGGAGAAGGGCACCGAGCACGATTGCAAGGCCTGAATAATAAATTATTTATACTAAAGCTCATAAAATATTCTTAGATAAAATATGGTCAGGGCTCCAAGAGCTGAGGATCTTGCAAAAGTAGCTAAGACTGGTGCAACTGTAGTTAGTGGTGCAAAACTAATTAAAACAATAATTGGATGCGTTGTTTTTATTGTTATATTTATATTTCTAATGTTCGTCGGATTGCCTTTGTATATAGGTATTCCTGCAGTATTGTTTATAATCTTAATCGTGGTGTTACAGGCGGTCAGATTTAAAAGAATATCTTCTGCTGATATGACCTCCAAGTCCCAGGTTAGTCCTCAAACTCAGGAGGCTAGCCAAGCTTC
>JAHWIP010000054.1 GCA_019322375.1 Candidatus Woesearchaeota archaeon | reverse complement strand
TGTTAGTCCTAGTAGTCCTGGTGATAATGCTTTTACTTCTGATCTTACTCCTGATTTTGTTTTTACTGTTACTGATGGTTTTTCTTCTAGGCTTAATTGTACTTTGTGGGTTGATGGTACTGTTAATGGTAGTAATGTTAGTACTATGAATAATACTGCTACTACTATTGTTAGTTCTGGTTTGTCTGAGGGTAGTCATTCTTGGACTGTTAATTGTTCTGATAATGTTAGCAACACAGGAGCAACTACTGCAAGAACTCTTTATGTTGATAACACTGCTCCAGCAGTTAATATTAATGTTAGCTGGAATAATACTGAGACCAGTGATACTACTCCTACTATTGGTTTTAATTTTACTGATGCTTTGAGTTCTACTGCTAATTGTACTTTGTTTTTTAATGATACTGGTTTTAATATTACTAATGATGTTGGTAATGCTTCTTGGACTGATATGACTGCTAATGATACTATTTCTGATGGTAGGTATGATGTTTATATTAATTGTACTGATAAAGCTAGTAATATTGATAAGAGTGGTGTTCTTAATATAAGTGTGAATTCTTCAGCAGGCAACAATCCTCCTGTTGTCAACAATGTGAGTAGCAATGCTTCTTACACTCCTAATGCAGAGGCTGTTAAGGCTGTTGAGATAAACTTCACTGTTACTGATACTAATGGTGTTTCTGATTTAAACCATTCATCTGCCCAGGTTGTGGTTAATAAGAGCGGGGTTACTAGGACAGGCAACTGCTCTAATAACACTGTTGATGATGACACTGTTGAGTATAACTGCAGTGTTGACTTGCAGCACTATGACTCCCCTGGCACCTGGGATATTAATGTCAGTATAAGAGATAATTCTGATGAAGGTGATTCCAATGCCACTACTGATTTCACTTATAACACCTTAATATATATACAGGTAAGCCCGACTTATTTTGGTTTTGGTGATTATTACCCGAATGCAACCTATCAGAATGTTAGTTCTAACCCTCTTTTAATTGATAACATGGGCAATGTTAATCTATCCCAAATCAATATCACTGCTTACAACCTGGTTAATGGTTCTTCCACTTTTGATGTTTCCAACATCACTGTTAATGTTTCTGATGCTCAGGGCACTGCTCTGCAGAACAACTCTGAGATTTATATTCCTGCTGCTAATGTTTCCATGGACACTTCTGGCGGAGAAACAAATGAGTCATTATACTTCTTCATCAGGATTCCAAATCTTCCTCCTTTGACCTATGAATCTTCAAGTAGTTGGGTGATTACTGCAAGTGATTAGAGATAAGACTAAAACAGACAGGGAAAAGGCTTTGAAAGAGCTAAGAGAATTCATACTTCGCTTTAAAAAGCAGGAGGTCTCTTATGATGAGTTCATAAAGTATTTGGAAGAAGTTTACAAGCCAGAACTGCCTAGAGTGCCTGTTGTTGAGAAGCCTGAAGAAATATCTGTTCCTGTGTCTGTGTTTGATAATGATTATCTGAGTGCTCTAGAAGCAATTGTTAAATTCCTGCGTGAGAATAAGGGCTTGCGCTTATCCCAGATTGCAGGCTTGCTTGCCAGGGACCAGAGAGCTGTTGGTGTTACTTACAGGTTTGCCAGGAAAAAGATGAAAACAATTCTCAGAGCTCCAATAGTCAAGTATTCCCTGCCTTTAACTATTATTGCAGATAAGAAACTGAGTGTGCTTGAGAGCATTGTATATCACCTTAAGAAGACTTATGCATTGTCTTATCATGATATTGCCCTGCTGCTCAAAAGAGATGACAGGACTGTCTGGACTGTGTACCAGAGAGCTTTGAGAAAGCTTTGATAGAGGAGGCTTTCTTGTTTAATATCGTAGAAATCGAAACATTTATATATAACTTATGTCAAGGATATACATATTGGTATACTTTTTCGTATAGAAATAGTCAAAAGTAATTAAACCACGAGGTGTGAACAATGAAAAGGAAAAGCATAAGTTTATTCCTATTTTTAGCAACGCTAGTAGCAATAACAATACCACTAGCAATACTATCAGGAGCACAGACAGACAATTTTGATGCAAACGTATCTATTCAAAACTCTGCCCCAGTAATTGGATGGGTTAATGACTCAGTAACCCAATCACCAAACGACGGCTCAACCAGCATACTGCAGATACACATGAATGTAACAGACACAAATGGTGTTTCTGATATAAATACATCAGACTGCTTCATGAACATAACAAGAACAGGAGAGACAACAAGGACATCATCAGTTTGTTTTTCAACCACCAATTCAAGCAATACCCAATGGATTACATGCAACATCACAATCTCATGGTATGATGTGCCAGGAGAATGGGTGATAACAGCATTTGCAACAGATGATTCAGGAGTCAATGACACTAACAACACATCAAACTTTACCATGGGCAATGCAGACTATGTGGATGTAATTAATGCCAGTATAAGATTTGCATCAGTAACTCCAGGACAGCAGAATGCAGGGCCAAGAAACATTATCATTAACAACACAGGAAACCAGAACTACACTGAGATAAACTTAACTGGTTATGACCTGACTGGTGTAGTTTCAAGCAATGTAATAGGAGTAAGTAACTTCACAGTAAACGTGACTGATGGAAGCGGAGAAGGCCAAGCTCTGGTAAACAACACAGAGATTCTGGTTACAAGTGCATCACTGGACAGAGAATCATCACCTTCAGGAGCAACAGAAGAATTTTACTTTTACTTAGATGTTCCAAGCGGCTTAGAAGATGATGAGTACAGTGCAGGTACAAACTGGCTAATAGATCCAGCAGTTTAAACATAAAATTTTTTACTTTTATTTTTCTTATTTTTAAAAGTCTTAATAGTCAATAGGATAGAATTTTATTTTTTAATTATCGAAAAGTTTATTAACCACTTATATTAAGAAAATGTTTTATGAGGGTGAATATATTAATTTATTTACTTTTATTAATACTTGTTTCTATATCTGTGCAAGCCTTTGGGGTGGGCTATCAATACATGGAGGATAATACTTTAGAGCTTTATCCTGGCCAGAATTACATGTTCAAATTAGAAGTGCAGAACAAGGATGGACCAAACATAACAGCCCAGATAATCCTTAACAGCACAATAGCAACCCTTGCAGGTGATTCAGAATTATATGTGCCTAGCAATAGTTTTGACAAGCACGTCTTTTTTAATATAACAGTGCCAGAGAATGCAGAGATCGGAGAAATATACACTATAAAATATTCAGTCACACCAATGAGGGATGAACAAGGACAGATACCTCTTGCAGCCAGGTTTAAGAGGGACTTTAAAGTAAAAGTGATTGAAGAGCCAAGAGAACCAGGGGAAGAACCAGAACCAGAGCCAGAAAAACCAGGCTTGCTTAAAGGAATTTTAATACCTGTAATACTTATAATCATCATTATAATACTAATTCTTATCTGGAAGAAGAGCTACCAGGCATCAGGAAAGATTATTAAGAAAAAATAAACCTGCTCTGCTCACAAACAGGAGACACTATCATTTAGGACAGCACCACAACTACCGAAAAGTTTATTAACCACTATATTAAGAAAATGTTTTATGAGGGTGAATATATTAATTTATTTACTTTTAGTAATACTTCTTTCTGCTAGTGTATGTGCTTTTGGAATAGGCTATCAATACATGGAGGATAATACTTTAGAGCTTTATCCTGGCCAGAATTACATGTTCAAATTAGAAGTGCAGAACAAGGACGGACCAGATACAACTGTTAATGTAGATGTTGACAGCAGTATAGCGAACCTTGCTGGAGGCCCAGAGTTAAGAGTTCCTACTGGGACTTTTGACAGGCATGTCTTTATCAACATCACTGTGCCAGAAGATGCTCAGCCAGGCGACATATATAATATTAACTACTTAGTTTCTCCTGTTGGCAGAGGAGAAGGACAGATTCCTATTGGAATAAGATATGACAGGAACTTTAAGGTTAAAGTAGTGCCAAGACCAGAAGGAGCAGAAGAAGAAAAGCCTGCTCTAATAACAGGAAAACCTGGGTTTCCTAAATGGGTGTTTATACCAATAATAATCATAATTCTTTTTGCACTAGTGGTGTTGATTTGGAAGAAGAGCGACTTAATATCTGAGAAAATCATAAAAAAGAAGCCAGAATCAAAAATAACCAAGCCCAAGCATGAGCCTGTTACAAAGCCTGAATCTGGATTACCACTAGTAAAACCACAGTTCACTCATGAAACCCATGAACCTAAAAAGCGCCCTGAAGAGCATCCTAAAGAACATCCTATAGAGCATTCCAAAGAGCATCATGAAGAGCATCAGAAACCTGTTGAGCACCAGGCGCATCTTGTTAAAAAAGGAAAAGAACTAAGTCCAGACCAGTATTTTCATTTAAAAGACGGAAGAAAACTAAGAGACTTGGAAGACATGTATCATGTTCTACAAAATATGGATGAACACACTTTTAACCATCATTTGACTTCTACAAGGAATGACTTTGCAGCATGGGCAGCTCATAGCCTAGGAGAACAGGAACTTGCCAACAAGCTCTTCACAAAGACCACAAGGCAGGAAATGCTGGAACTGATAAAAAATGAGCTTGAGAAACAATAACACTCTCCTAATCACTCTTTGCGTTTTAATCTTTCTAATAATGAGCATATCCCTTCTTTTTCCAAGCATTCCAGAGAGCATAATCACAGGGATTCCTGTTATTGATTCCTTTAATGTCACAGTATCAATAATGCACGCAGTTTTTGATACTAGTAACAGGACCCAGCTGGATAATGTGCTTGTAAATGGAAGCAACATAACAATGAATATGCATGTTATATACTATGACAATATAACCATGAACCTTACCTTGGACAAACCAACAGGCTTTGAATGCGGGCTTGACTGGTATATTAACGAGTCAGGAAGCATTAAGAATGTGACTGTTAATGGGACTGAGCTCACATGGGAAGCTGATAAATCAATAAAAGACACATTTATCTATTTTGAAGTCTCAGCACCCTTAATAACAAGTGATGTGATATATACAGGTGATTCTTATTATGAGAGAACCATGGTGTTTGAATCCTGCTGTCCGCTCATAAATGCAAGTGCAAACATAAGTGTGAGCACTGATTATCAAGACTATGTTTTATATCTTATCGAGAATAACACCCTTATAAACAGGAGCTCAGAGTACCATCTCCAAGTCTCAAATGCAAGAGCAACTTTTTATGACTTTAACCTCTCAAACAACAAGACTTTTAGAATACAAGCAGCACCCAATGTCAGCATTGTTAACATAATAATTCATTCAGGCGGTGGAGGCGGAGGCGGTGGAGGCGGAGCAATGCCTCTGATAAACTACACCCCTACCCAGCAGTTCTTAGTAGAGCCTAACTACCTGTCTATAACCACTATGGTTCCAGGCTTTTTAGAGCACTACTTAACTATATATAATCTTAGGGGCACAGAAAAGGATTTTAACATTAGCTTTACAACAAACTTTGTTTACCATGTAACCAGCAAGGTTACTATTCCTCATAAAGACTCAGCAACCATCCCTATATATATTAACACCTCTGGCCTTGAACCAGGGGAATACACAGACCATATCACTGTTAGTGATGGAAAGGATGAGGAAAACATAACAATTACTCTGAGCCTCCTGGAAGCAGATGATATGAGGACTGGAGAAGAAAAGCTCCCTGATGAGGAGCAACCAACACCAATATCAGATTTAGAAAAAGAAAAACTTAAAAAAGAAAGAGGAGAAAAAACAAATCTTTTTGCCACACTCGCAATCATACTGGGCGGCTTGATAATAATGGGTGTGGTTGTGTTCCTGCACTTAAAAAGAGGGACAAAGGTAATAAAGTTCTGATTGAGAAATAAGAATTTTTATAAATAAGCCTTTATTTCAGGGTTAAAAACAGGTTCATAAGGGGGTGGTTTTTTATGAAAAAAGAGTTCTTTTTAGGAGTGCTTGGCTTAGCACTGGTTTTATTGTTTATTAATGGCTGTTTGCCAGTGACCAAGTATTATGTGTGTGCTGATGGAAGACAGGTTTTAGACCCGGCTAAGTGCCCGGTTATTGAGGAAGAGGAAGAGCAAGAGCCTGAAGCAGGAGAAGATGAGGTTGTGCTGATAGAAGTAGAGGAGGAAGAGGAAGAAATAGAGGATTACGACATCTTTATCTCAGATGAGGCACAGGCTTTGTTTGACAAGCTTGACAAGGTTATGAGTCTGCAGTATTCATATGTGGAGTCACCTGATGTTCTGCCAGAGAACACTTATTATACTTCAAGGGAGAAGATGAAAATAAATCTTGACAGCAAAGTCAGGTTTACTGAAAAAGAATCTTATGACACAGTGTACTTGGACTTGGTTAAAAAAACCTCTGTTGCTTACTGTGAGAACAGGGACAGGGGAACATGTCCAGACAAGGACAAGCCTTTCAGAGCTGATTTTGATGACTATTTTATAGAAACTCCTTTTGACTGGGCTGCTAAGATAACCAAGGCAGAACTCACAGGCAGGTCTCAGACTCTTGAGAACAGAAATGCTTTGGAAGTGAGCTTTGAGATTAAAGGCAAGCCCGGGGTTATGTTTGTTGACTCATTCTTTGGCATACCTCTAAAGATGACCTTTAATGACAAGGTATATGAGTTCAGAGACATGGCCACCCAGATAAACCTGGAGCAATTAGACCACCAGTTTGAGGAATAAATTTTTTCTCTGTTTTTTCTTTGTTTTTCTTTTCTTTGTTTTTTTCTTAGTACACTATCCTCTTCTATTTGGTTATTCGCAACATTTAAATAATAAAACACTGAATACTATTTTTTGATAAGCATAAGAGGTGATTTATAATCCTAGGACTGTTCAAAAAGAAAAAATTTTATGTTAATTGTTATTATGAGTTGAAGACGTTCAGAGTAAAAGATATCATGACAAAGGACGTGGTGTGCGTTCATAAAGGAGATAACCTTACAGAAGCTGCTCACACCATGATAGGAGCCAAGGTTTCCTGTGTTGTTGTGCTGGAAGGTGATAAGCCTGTTGGCATACTAACTGAAAGGGATTTTATTAAGAAGCTGAGCATGGAAAAAGCCCACCCAGGGGATATGCTTGTTAATGACATCATGACTAAGAAGCTCTTCACAGTGGATACTCATCTTGACCTTTTTGAAGCCCAGAAAATAATGAAGACCCATAATTTCAGGAAACTGGTCATAGTTGAGAATGATGAGTTAAAGGGTATTCTAACCCAGACTGATTTGTGCAGGGTGGCTGCTGAGCTAAAAAGCCCTTATCCACCAGCTCCTCTTGTAAAGGAGGTCATGACCAGGAATGTGCTCACAGTAGCTGAAGATGATAAGTTCTTAAAAGCCAAGAAGATTATGGCTTCCAAGGATATTGGTTCTGTGCTTGTGACTAATAAAGAGCAAATCAAAGGGGTTTTCACAGAGTTTGATATTGTCAGTGAGTTTTTTCTTAACCCTAACAAACTAATGAATTCTTATATGGAGGACCTTATGTCAAGCCCTGTTATCTGTATAAGCCCTGGTTTTGACCTTTTCCAGATAAATAAGATTATGCTGGAGCATAATTTTAGAAGGCTCTCAGTAGTGGCTGGGAATAAGACTCAGGGCATAATAACCCAGACAGATGTTGCAAGAAAACTTTACTCGTTTATAGAGAAGAACAAGGATTTTGTTGAGGCTAAAAAAGCAAAACAAGAAAAAGAAGCAAAGTATAATGTAAAAAGGGCAGGAAGCATAATCTTATATGATAAGGTGCGTGAACAAGAAAAAGTTCCTGAAGAAGAAACACCTAAAAAGAAATAATGGTTTTTTGTTATTTCTGTTGTGTATATTCTTTGTCAAACTTCTCCTTGGCTTTTGACTCTTTCCAGTAAACAGAATGTGATGCTCTTTTCTCAAAAAGCGCAACAGCCAGCCTTATAATATCTGTCTGGTAATCCTTTAGTTTTTTCTCAGAAAAAATCTTTTTTGCATCATCAATGCACTCCTGCATTAACTTAATGTTTTCTTTTCTGCACAGTTCTTCCTGCTCTTTTTCCTCTGCTTCTGACAAGAAAACCTCTATCCACTTGGGATAAACACTTTTATCAGTTGTTTTTGGAAAAGTTTTGCTAAAAGGCATGAAACAAAGGAATTTTTTGGTTATATATAAATTTTGTTGAAGAATTATTAGAAATAAAACTTAATCCCCGAAAATCTTTTCCTTCTCCTGTATTGCTATGGGGGCTTCTCCTCCATGCCAGCTCATCCTGGGCCTTACTTGTATGGGGTACATCTTTTCATTGCTGTCATCAAGGATAATAGCTGCTCCTTGTACTCTTGGAAGATTGTCAAGGTACTTGTCAAGGCTTCCTCTGAGATAGCTCTGCATAAGAGCTCCAAGAGCATCAGTATCTATTTTTGCAGTTATTCTGTGAGATATAATAGTGTCTGCCTGGGTCATCACGTCTGTGTGTATTTTTCCTGGCTGCTGGCTTGCAAGGATTAAGCTTATGCCAGGCTGTCTTCCCTCCCTAAGAATGGTTTTTAATGGCTCAGAAGCAAGGGTTTTGCCTTCCCTGGGCAGCAGTTCATGTGCTTCGTCAATCACCAGCCACACCATTGGAAAATCCAGTTTTTCTATTTCCTCCTCGCTGAAATAATAAACACTTTTATGCACTTTCTGGTATTCTTCTTTTTTTCTTGCTCTCATTCTCTGGATAAATAATTTTTCAGCAACAAGACCGACTACCAGGGATTTTATTCTCCAGCTTCCTGGCAGAGTAGCATAGCAGCTCACATCCAGCACTGTTACCTGGCCTGGTCTTGCAAGCTCACTAAGAGGAGTTCCTCTTATGTCAAAGATGCCCCAGGTACTGGCATTTCCAAACAAGTTCAGGGTTGCATTCTTTACATTCTCTTCAGCTTTACTATTCTTAATAGCATTGATAATATCATCAAGACTAAACTCTTTTCTTTCTTTTCTTAAGCCATGAATCACTTTTTCAATTAACACTCCAATTGGGTCATTAGGACTAACATCAAAGGTAAGGCACCAGTCATTGCCGTCAAGCTCGCCTGGCTTAATACTAAAAGAAGCATCTGTGGGCACACCCTTATCCTTGTACTCCTGGTAGTAGCCTACTGGCGTGTAAATGTTAATATCAAAGCCTTTTGCTTCAATACCCCATTGTTCCAAGAGAAGCTCATCTCTTTTATTTGGGTATTTCATGGTCCAGTAAACTCCCATGGTGTCCAGCATGATAACAGCCATATTGTTCTTAATCTTAGCAGGCAGGTCAGTTATTCCCTCAGCAATCACTCCCATTGTATATGATTTTCCTCCTCCTCGCTTGCCGCACACAAACACAACATGGCTTCTAATCACATCAAGAAGAATCTTATTAGACATGCTAGTGGTCCTGCCCATCTTAACATAATGCTTGCCAAGATAAACAGTTCCTTCAGAGCCATATCTTTTCAAGTCCTCAGGAAGCCTGCCAATGATTATGTCGTACATTCTTACTTAATTACTCTTACTTGTTTATATATAAATTTAATCTTTATACTCATCCCAACCAAAAAGCTTTTAAAAAACAAATGTTTCACTATTCTAAAAGAGTTACGATAACCAACTTTTACTAATTATGGGGTGGTATGTTTGGCTAAGAAAAAGAAAGCTATGAAAAAAAAGGTTAATGCTAAAAAACGCATAAGTGATGCTAAGGGTGTGAAGATTTACAAGGTTAATAATGTTGCTAAAAAGCAGGAAGCAAGGGCTAGGAGAGAAAAAAATATTCAGACCCTTCTTATTGTGCTGATTGTGATACTAGCACTAGCAGCTGTTTTTTCAGCTATACAGACTTTTTTCCCTAACTTATTTGGGAAGTTCACACTGCAGGGAGAGCTGGCAGCAGTGGTTAATGGACAAACTATAACTGTGGAACACCTTGATAAGAATTATGAAAGACTGCCTTTGCAGTACCAGTCTGTTATTACAAAAGAAGACCTTCTTGGTCAGTTAATAGATGAAGTCCTTATGATGCAGGAAGCATCAAAGCTGGGTTTGAGTGTGACTGAAGAAGAAGTTGATAATAGCATTGAAACATTTATGCAGGCCAATAACCTTACACAGGAGCAATTAGATGATATTTTGGAGGAGAAAAAGCTTACTCCTGCAGATTTTAGAATACTATTAAAGAACCAGTTGCTCATAGAAAAATTATTTGAACAAGAGGTTAAGAGCAAGATTAATGTTACAACAGCGCACGCCTTGGATTACTATAACACAAATCCAGACACTTTTAAGGTTCCAGAGCTGGTAACAGCCAGGCACATTCTTATAAGTACTGATAACAGGACAGAGGAAGAAGCAGAGGAAAGAGCCAGCACAGTATTTAAGCTTGTAAATAATGACACAGGCAGATTCTGTTCATATGTGTGGCTTTACACTGATGATGATGGAAGTGCAGAGACTTGTGGCAAGTACACTTTTCCAAGAGGCCAGATGGTAGCAGAGTTTGAGGAGAGAGCTTTTAGCCAGAATCCAGGAGAGATGAGTGTTGTTAAGACAAGCTTTGGCTATCATATACTAATGACTATTAACAAGACTCCTGAGCAGCTAATGTCTTTCAGGGATGTGCAGGAGCAGATAATCTTAATCCTTAAGAACCAGCAGGAAAAAATACTTTACTCAGATTTTATAGCAGGCTTAAGAGAACAAGCTGATATTACTAATTACTTAGAAGAAAAAGCAAAGAAAGAAGCAGAAGCAGAGGGAGCTGTTGAGGAAGAAGAGATACAGATAGTTGTTGAGGAAGCAGAGCAGGAAGTAGAAGAAGCAGAGGAAGCTGTAGAAGAAGAAATTGTTGAGTTAGAGGAAGAAATAGAAGAGCTTGAAGAAGAATTAGAGGAGTTAGAGGAAGAAGTTGAAGAAACAATTGAAGAGATTGTAGAGGAAGAAGTTGTTGAAGAGGTTGAGGAAGAGGTACAGATAATTGTTGAGGTGCCTGAAGAAGAGGTTGAGGAAGAGGAAGAAGTTGTAGAGGAAGAAGCTGAAGAAATATCTCCTGAAGAACTGGAATTTGCAGACTGCTTAACAGCTAAAGAAGCAGTTCTTTACGGTGCTTACTGGGATTCAAGCACAAAAAAACAAAAAGACATGTTTGGCACAGATATAAACAAGATAACTTATGCTGAGTGCGGAGTGCAAGGGGATTACAGGGCTCAGGAAGTAGCATGCTCAGAAGCAGGCATAATGGCTTACCCAACCTGGGTAATAGATGAACAAAAGCACATGGGAATCCTCTCTCTTGAGCAGCTGAGCAGTTTGAGCGGGTGCCCAAGGTAGATTTTTATTTAATTTTTTTCTTATTTTTCTTTTTTTCAAGAAAAATATTCAGAAATTTTGAATTTCTGTTTTATTTCTTATTAAAAAATCCTTTATAAAACTCTATTAATTGCTCTGGTATGTGGTTGAATTGTTTTATTTCTGCTATTTTTCTTTCTTTCTCTTTTTCATCCAGCAAATACCCGTTTTCAGGGTTGAGCACGATTTGTGCAACCAGCTCGTGCAGGAATTCTTTTTCTGCCAGCACAGCAAATGCCTCTGTGCCATAGAATTTGTGTTCAAACCAGTGCTTTCCATATCGTTTTTTAAAGTAGTCTTGGATTGATTTGAATTTTTTAAATGCTTCATGGGTATGCTTTGTAAAGCTGTATTCATCAAGCACTTCATCTGTAAGCTTAGGATACCAGTCCAGGTGTTTCTGGAGCTGCTCATAGTTATGATTGTATTCTTTTACTTCCTTTCTAAAGTCTTTTTGTTCTTGTTCTGAGATCTCAGTCACAAAGTAGTGGTGTCCTAATTCATGCACAATCGTTAATCTTAGATTGCGCTCTTTTTCTACTTGCTCAGAAACATCTTTTGTTTTGGGCATTACAAGCAGGATGCGAGGAATCTCTCTATAGTATAGAGCAGCGTATTCTTCTTTTTTTGTTGTTATAAAATATTCGAGGTTTGGAATCTCTGAAATCACTTCTGGGCTGAGCAGGGTTGATTTTTCAACATTATGCATGGCTGTTTGAAACAGCTCCTCTAGACTCATTATTCTTTCTGACACAGCAGAATATTTAATTGCTTTAGGAGGGGGATATTCTACTTGTTTTACTGGGTTGCGGCTGCAGGCTATGTTTAAGCCAATTGTGCCTGCTATTAGAATACTGCACAGGGTTTTCATGCCTTTTTTCTTTTCTTTTAGGTTATCATTAGTGCTTTTATTGGTCATTTTTTATAGCTCTACTTAGGCAGATGCCTTGCATATCTGATTATGTCTTGTTTGCACTGCGAGCAATAACTGTCTGCTTTTAGTTGATGCCTTTGCCTGCTGTAAGCAACTGATGCTTCTACTGTGTCTTTCTGCTGCATTACACATAAATCATTGATGCAATGGGTTCCTAGATGTTCTATTGTGTTGCTCCTCCCCGGCCTTGGAGCGCCTGACATGTGTCCTAGTTCATGTATGTTTATGTCTGCAAAATGAAGCAGGTTTTTTATTCTGGCAGTTGATATAACTATGTAATCATTTCCATTGAAATGCGTAAATCCTCCAAAGCACCAGTTAACACTTGGTGTGTAGAGATCATTTTCTACTAATATGATTTTCTGTGTAGAACGATCTCCTCCAATTTCAGGTATTTTGTCGGCTAGTGTTAGAAGTCTGTCACGACTTACTTGCCCTCTGTCTGGGTTAAAGGATTTTTGTTCAAGATATTTTACTAGTTCATAGCCAGGCATATCTATGCTTCCTGGGCGTGGTTTAGTTTTGACAGGTATTAGTTTAGAAAGCTCGTTTAGAGCTGCTTCTAATGCTTGTCCGTATTTCTGGTTTCTTGTTCCGTCGAATATTCTTATTCTAGCCATGGAGTTCCATATAAATCCCCTGTTTATAAACCTTTCTATTTTTACCCCTTGAAAGTAACGATTTCAAGCGTTTTAATGGGTGCTCTCGTCTAAGAAACCAAAACCCAAAGCTTTAAAAACCCTTATGTATTACTCTTTTCTAAGGCCCGGCACAGAGTTGCTCATGCGAGCCAAAGCCCAAAGGCTAAAGGCTGTGAGCATTGTGAGTTAGTGTTGGGCTACAACGTTTAAAAAACGTTCATATTCACAACGAAAGAAAGAACAGGCACAAAAAAGCCTTATTATCATTATCATTTCATTTAATCAAAATATTTGAAAGATAAGAAGGATTTTTTTATTTGGAAAAAGAGGAAGAAAAAAAGATTGTGTGCTTGTTCTAAAGGAGAAATAAGAAGGGGCAAAGTTATTTGCTATAAGTATAATGTTCATTAACATCATAAGGAGGAACAAAGAATTATTTTATAAGTTCCTATTAGAAGATGTTAGAATAGCGTGCTCCTTCTGAAAGAAATCATAATCAGAGCAAAATTGCCCGCGCCACCCCGTAAGGGACAACCCCCGGCGCAACAAAAACAAAGTTTTTGTGTCCCAAAAATCTTCGATTTTTGAGGACGTCAGCGTCGGCCAAGTACTAAAAAAACAAACGTACTTGACCTTGGTGACGGCTGAGGCAATTTTGCAGAAGAAAAGGTGAACTAAAATGGCAAAAATAGCACAAGTATCAGCAAAATATATTGTTCATGCTGAAATACAGATTGATGGAGTAGTAGACAGGCCTGATGTGATAGGAGCTATATTTGGGCAGACAGAAGGCTTGTTAGGAAGTGATTTAGAGCTAAGAGAGCTTCAGAGAAGCGGCAGAATAGGAAGAATAGAGGTTAATGTGGATACTAAGGGAGGCAAATCTTTTGGAACTATAGTTATTCCTAGTTCTTTAGACAAAGCAGAGACAAGCATAGTAGGAGCAAGCCTAGAGATAATCCAGAGAATAGGACCTTGCAATGCAAAGATAAAAGTAAAGAATATTGAGGATGTCAGGGTTTCTAAAAGGCAGTTTGTTGTTGACAGAGCAAAAGAGCTCTTAAAAAACCTGATAGAATCAGTTATGCCTGACAGCCAGGAACTAGCAGATGAAGTGGCTTATGCAGTTAGAGTAATGGAGATTCGGGAGTATGGCAAGGAAAGACTGCCTGCAGGACCTGCAATAGATGAAAGTGATGAATTAATAGTGGTGGAAGGAAGAGCAGATGTTCTAAACCTGTTAAAACACGGGTTTAAGAATGTTATAGCTATGAACGGCACCAGTGTTCCAGACACTATTGTAGAGCTAAGCAAGAAAAAGACTCTTACAGCCTTTGTGGATGGTGACAGAGGAGGAGACTTAATCATAAAAGAGCTTGGAGGAGTTGCAGAGCTGGACTTTGTGACCAAGGCCCCTGATGGCAAAGAAGTAGAAGAGTTAACTAAAAAAGAAATACATAAAGCTATCAGGAACAGGGTTGCTTTTGAACAAGCCAAAACAGAGATACAAGCTGTTGAAAAAGAAAGAAAAGGTGTTGAAAGAAGGCCTCCGGCAAGGGATTACAGGGATAGAAGACCAGCACCTCAAAGACCAGCACCTCCTGCAAAGCCCAAAACACCTACTAGCAGAGAAAAAGAAGTGTTTGGTGCAATGCTGGAAGACTTAATAGGCACAAGAGGAGCATATATCCTTGACCAAAAACTGAACATCCTAGGGAAAGTGCCTCTTTCAGAGCTCCAAGGCACAATTAAAAGCCTGAAATCAGGCATATACGCAGTGGTGTTTGACGGAATAATAGACAAAGACGTCTTAATGGCAGCAGAAAGAGCATATGTGAACTTCCTAGTAGCCATGGACAGCAAAGTAAAAGCAACAGGAAGAGTAACCATATTGACAAGTGATAATTTGTAGGTAAATAAACAAATTTTTTATATTATTATTTTTTCTCTTTGTTTTCTTCGAAAACTATATATACCTAAAGAGGAATATATAATGTTATGAATAAAAAATACTTTATTATATTAATTGGTTTTTTAGTATTAATAATCTTTATTTCTGGTTGTAAAGCACCTGTTTGTGGGGATGGCATAGTTGAAGAAGGTGAAACTAGCACTACTTGTTGCTTGGATGCTGGTTGTGTTGGTGAGCAAACATGTGAAAATAATACATGCACAGAACCAGTTTGTGGTGAATGCCAGTTTTTAGATGAGCATATGTGTATGGATTATGATTGTTGTTCTCATGATGTTTGCCAAGACGATGAGGTTTGTTCAGACCATGAGTGTGTTAAGCTTACTTGTCTTGAGTGCGAGCACCCTGAGAATCATATATGTGTAGGTTATACTTGTTGCTCTGATTCTGATTGCAATGATAATAATCCTAGCACCATTGATACATGTGTTAATCCTAAAACAGTTTCATCATCCTGTTCAAATGTTTTGGCAGATGAATGCACCAGTAATTCTGATTGTGATGATAATGATGTTTCTACCGAGGATGTATGTTCTGGAACACCAAAAAAATGTTCTAATACAAGAATTACAGAGTGTATATCAGGAGATGATTATTGTCCTTCAAATTGTGATTATAATGATGATGATGATTGTGAGATACAAGAGATTGATTGTAGAAAAGATTTTGATTGCTTTATAGAAGCTTCTGAGAACTGTGAGCTAGCTGAAGTAACACATATAGCTAGTATTGATTTTCTTGGTGTGACTACTACATCAACTACTTTAATGGAAATACAAGGTATGGATGAGGATAAATGTGTTTATTATCAGAAAACAAAAAGCATATCAGTAGAATTCAGTGAAGAATTAAAACAACAAATGCGGGATGGAGGAGCTACAGAGGAAGAAATAAATCAAGCAGAGCAAGATGCTAATGAGAATGCTCAACAAGCAGTGGGAGAAAGAAAAACATGTAAATTTGACACTTCTGACTTAACCGCCTTGCTGGAAGAATGGGACGCAGGTAATTTTTCAACAGAAGATTTTGATGTTGCTGAATGTGAAGAATAAACATATACTAAGCACACATTTTTTAAATTCTTAACATCTTCTTTAGTCTTATGCCCAAAAAAACCAGGGAAGAATGGAAAATCTACAAGAATGTGTTTGATAGTGCTACTGTTCTGAATCTTGTCAAGCTGCAGAGCCAGCACCATTTTGATGGGTTAGAAAGCCCTATTGCTCTTGGCAAGGAAGCCAATGTGTTTACTGCTTTGAAAGGCAAGAAGAGAATAATTGTTAAGATTTATCGGGTTGAGAACTGTAATTTCAACAAAATGTATTCCTACATTGCTCCTGACCCTAGGTTTGCTGGCATGAAGAAGAGGAGAAGGCTGGTTATTTTTTCCTGGGTGCAAAGAGAGTACAGGAATCTGCTCAAGGCAAGGCAAGTGATAAGAGTGCCTACACCCATCGCAGTAAAAGATAATGTTCTGCTCATGGAGTTCATTGGCAGGGATGAACCAGCTCCTCTGCTCAAGGATTTGCCTCCAAAGAATGCTAAGAAGTTCTTTGATAAGGTAGTAAGCAATATAAAAAAACTCTACAAGGCAGGGCTTGTTCATGCTGATTTGTCAGAGTTCAATATATTAAATTTTGAACAAGAGCCTGTATTCATTGACTGGAGCCAAGCCACAATAATCAAGCATCCAGATGCAAAGGAATTCCTAAAAAGAGATGTAAGGAATATAGTTAAGTGTTTTAACAAGCAAGGCTTGAAATTAGATGAGGAAGAGGTTTATGAGCAAATTGTAAAATGAAGAAAAAAAAAGAAAAACAAGAAATAGAGCAGGAAGAATACTCCTACACCATTAAGATACCTAAGGACAGGATTGCTGTTCTTATTGGTGTGAAAGGCAGGGATAAGAAGGAGTTAGAGGATTATTCCAAGGCAAACATATCTGTTGATTCTACTG
>JAHWIP010000053.1 GCA_019322375.1 Candidatus Woesearchaeota archaeon | reverse complement strand
TAGGAAAATTATTTCTTGGAGTATCTATTCTAGGCTTTATTATATCATCTGCACACAATTATGCTCTTGCTCAAGACCACTCCAGGATTAGAGAGGATAATATTAAGCTGAAAAAAGTTAAGAAGCTTTCAAATGCTGAATTAAAAAGCCTGAGAAGAACATTTAATAGGTTAAACAAAGAGGTAAAAAAGCAAACTGCCAACCCCATCAGAAGAGACCAAAAACAGAATTATAATAGGATAATCACATCAGGTCAACTATATAATCCAGAGGATGTAAAGCTCTTATACAAGGACAGTTTTAATCCTAAAGAAGAAGACGGGGTTAGAGCAGAATGGTATATGGGAGGAGAACTAACTCAAACAAGAGATGTTAAGAACATAAGAGCAGGGGGAAAAATAGGAAACTTTCACGGAGGAGCTGTAGTTAACCTGGATAAAGGAACCAAAGTGTTTAGTTTTGGAGCAAATAAAGGCAGGAATTCTATTGACATGATTGTAGGAGATAATGTGATGCAGGGTAAAGCACAAGTTAATGCTTTAGGCATGGCAGATGTTAAGATGTTCTATAATTTTAATACACAACAATTCAACTACACGGTTTCTAAGAATTATAAAGGAGCAGGGCTTGCTCTTGCCCAGCAGTTTAGAAACGGGTTAACAATAACAGCAGCAACCCTGAGTTATAATCCCAGAATCGCTTTTCTTCCAGATAAAATAATAGTAAGCTATGTTCTAAACAACTATGAAGCAAGAAAAAACACTGACAAGGCAAGCATTATTGCTCAGGAAAAAATAGGAATTCTAAACCTCGAAGGCAGGCTTGACAAAACATCACTAGCATTAATACCAACAGCAAAGGTAAGTGTAAAACATTCCTGGTAGTAAGTTTTTTAGAAACATATTTAAACTAAATTCTAATCATAAAAAAAGATTATGGGCTCATAGCTCAGTCCGGCAGTAAGGCTAGACCTTGTCGATAGCAATCGGCTCTTAGCAAAACCTTAGGTTTTGAAAGTAACCGAACAGATGCTTCATTAGAAGCTCTGGGTTAATAGGTCGGGGGTTCGAATGAATAACTGTGTTATTCACCCAGAAAAACGCAGTTTTTCTGAATGTCCCTCTGGGCCCATCCAATGAAATGCGAAAACATACAGCAAAACCTTAAGCACTGCAACTGCTCATACGAGCCTTGCAGCAGAAAAGGCAACTGCTGTGCCTGCTTAAAGTATCACCTGGATATGAACGAGCTGCCAGCATGCTGTTTCCCAGATGATGTAGAGAAGAGTTATGACAGGAGCTTTAAGAGGTTTGTTGAGATTCATAAATGATTCTGCCCCGATGGTGTATTCAAAACTTGCTTTTGAATGCTCATTGGGAGTGAGCAAAGCGAAGCCCCGATGGTGTAGTCCGGTCAATCATATTGCCCTCTCGAGGCGATGACGTGGGTTCGAATCCCGCTCGGGGCATTTATTCTTTAAAAATTAAGATGTAGAAAAAGTAATAATTAACTTGATTATTGCTCTGCTATGCCCAAGACTTCCTTTCTTCCTTTAAGAATAGAAGTTTGTTGTACTTTATAATTCTCATGTTCTATCTTGACTGCTTTTTCAACAAATTGTTTTGTGGATAATGCTTTCTCTAAAAGTATTCCTGTGTTTGGTTCTAAAGCCTTATCAAAATAATCCCTATTGGATATATCAACATCGAGTTTATTCTCTTTTTCTATAGAAACTGATCGAACTTTAGACTCGATTCCTTGCTTTTCTAAATAGCTTCTTGTTAACGAAAGAATCCTTCCAGAAATGTCATCAGTCCACCAAGCAGGAGGTTTACTTAAGAAGTCATCTGAAAATTTAACTTCAAATAAAGCATGTCTTCTCATAGTGTTTGATTCTCCTTTTTCAGGAGAGCTAACACATTCTAAATCAGTTAGCTTTAATATTAAATCAGTATCTTTATATTTTACAGGCAAATGAAAGAAAGAACCATCCCCATCAGAATGAGCTCTATAAATAAATTCTATATTATCTGCAAAAGGCATTAATTCTTTAAAATCTTGCAAAATATTTCCATAATCAAAACCTTCATCGTTTGTTAGCTCAATACCTTTCACAAGATTTGCTAGTGAAAAACTCCTTTGATACCAATCACCAAAACCCAAATCAAATCTCTTTAGATCACTTTCATCAAGTTTTTCAATTTCTGGAAAAATCATCCAACCCATTTGAGTTAATTCTTTTCTAAACTCTGAACTTTTCAATAACCAGAATCGTTCTGTATCTTCTTCTGTGTATTTTAATTTATTAGGCTCTTCTCCAGAGTAAGAACCGCTTCCAGTAGGAGAATCTCTTTCTAATTCATTCAGCGGTTTTCCATATCTCTTATTAGCAACCCCTCCTGTTGGAGACATAATAATTGTCCTTGCTTCATTACCCATCAACTCATACAAGAACCAATGAGTAGATGGAATAACTGTAGGAATTCTAGAAGTTAATTCAAAATCATACACCTCTACCTTTCTTTGAGAATGTTTTGGTTTACCCTCTTGAGTTCTTGAAATCTGAGTTTTCATTATACAGGGGAGAATAATCTTACTTATAAATATTACTATAACAAAACATCTATTATACGTTAGGGGCATCAACCTATATAAGAAGAAGATATTCATCCATCCCTAGTAAAATAAACCAGTTCTTTTTTATGTAAGGACGGAATTTTAAATGGTTTTAATCCTGCTCTTAAATCAGGTTTTATTTCTTTTGGGTCCATACTTTTGCCTTCTTTTACTCTTGCTTTTAAGGCTTTACTGCTAAAATCAATTTTAGAACAAAGATAAGGCTTGCCACTTATTTCAAAGTAAAAATCAAAGTAAGGGGTGTGCCCAAGCACCCAAATCTCTTCTCTAAGTTTAAACACCTTAGGATAAATAGGGCCTTTGAAATAACCTTTTCCCAAGCCTTTCTCATCCTTTAAAACACCATGAACCAAGTAACAGGGCAAGCTGATTTTTACTTTTTTATTTTTTGAGGTTTCATTATACATGCCTTGTTCTATTTTAAGTTCATTAATCTTAAAGCTTTGTTCTCTGAAAGTAAAATTTAGTGGAAGGTTTTCAAAAATAAGTTTTGTAAGGCCTGACTCTTCAATAGAATATTTCTTTGAAACAGAAACATGTTCTCTTCTTGCAGCAACAGGCATCATTTCACTATGAGTCATATTAAAGCAGGGAATAAAAGCTTGGTTTATATATTTTTTTATAAGCACTATTTTAAAATGATAAAAACCTTGAACTAAGCGAAACATTTAAAAATAGAACTATAGTCTTTTTATTGACGAGAACCTTCTCAAATGTTAAAATAATAATTACGAGGTAGATTCAAGTGCTTAAGAAGGGAGATTTTGTAGAACTGGATTATACTGGCAGGATAAAGGATGATAAGGTTGTTTTTGACACAACAGATGAGCAGATGGCCAAGGACAGCAATATCCATACTCCTAAATATAAATACAAGCCAGTTATTATTTGCCTTGGAGAAAAACACTTGATACAAGGCTTGGATGATGCATTAATCGGCAAGAACCCTGGGAAATATACTATTGAGGTAAAGGCTGAGCATGCTTTTGGCAAGAAGACTCCTACGCTGCTAAAACTTATTCCTGCAAGGCTGTTTGAAAAAGACAATGTTAAGCCTTTTGTCGGGCTGGAAGTAAATGTTGACGGCACCCTTGGAATTGTGAGGAGTGCTGGTGGTGGCAGAGTAATAGTTGATTTTAACCATCCCTTGGCAAGCAAAGACCTGGTTTATGATGTTGATGTAAAAAGAATAGTAACTGACTCTCTTGAAAAAACCAAGGCTTTACTTGAGCTCATGAATGTTCCTTTTGAGGATATTGATGTAGTTGATGATAAAGCTGTTATCACAACCAAGACTAAGCTTCCAGAACCAGCTGTTAAAGGCTTGGCAGACAACATTAAGAAACTTGTCAAGCTGAAAAGCATTGATTTCAAGACTCAGGAAGAGGTTAAGAAAGAGCTTAAAAAAGAAGAAAATAAAACAGAAGACAAATCTTCTGGTCCTTCAAATCAAGATTTGAAGAAAACAGCCGCTGGGGCCAAGGAAAAAGAAAAAGAAGGAAAAGAAAAAGAGAAGAAAAAAGAAGAAGAAAAAGAGGATAAAGAAAAGAAAGATTTATAAACTTCATTACTCAGGAAAGAATATAAGAAAAAGGATTCATTATCATTTATGGAGGTGTTTTTAAATTGTCAGCTGAAGATAATGTTAAGGAAATGAGCGATGTGGCTCAAAGAAATGTGCTTGATGAAGAATTAGAAGAATTACTTTCAAAACAAAAAGCAACCATAAAAGTTGTTGGTGCAGGCGGTGGTGGAAACAACACTATCAACAGAATGTCAGAAGTAGGCATTATTGGTGCTGAGACCATTGCTGTTAACACTGATGCCCAGGATTTGCTTTCCACTAGTGCTGATAAAAAAGTATTGCTAGGAAAAGATATTACCAAAGGCCTGGGAGCAGGCAGCATTCCAAAGATTGGAGAGGAAGCTGCCAGGGAGTCAGAGCATGAAATCAAGCAGCACCTGTCAGGAGCTGACATGGTGTTCATTACCTGCGGTCTTGGAGGAGGAACAGGCACAGGAAGCGCTCCTGTAATAGCTGATGTCTCAAAAAAGCTTGGAGCCTTAACAGTTGCTGTTGTTACCCTGCCTTTTGCAATGGAAGGGCACAGAAGGTATGAGAACGCTGTTATGGGCCTGGAAAAGCTTGAAAAGAGTGTTGACACCCTTATTGTTATTCCTAATGATAAACTGCTGGAATTAGCACCTGACCTGCCCTTGCACACAGCTTTCAAAGTAGCTGATGAGATACTAACCAATAGTGTGAAAGGAGTTGCAGAGCTGGTAACCAGAGCAGGCCTTGTAAACCTTGATTTTGCAGATATAAGAGCAGTCATGGGTAATGGAGGTGTTGCATTAATCGGTGTTGGTGAGTCTGACACAGAAAACAGAGCTGTTGAAAGTGTTGAGAAAGCAATACAAAACCCTTTGCTTGATGTTGATATAAGCGGTGCTAATGGCGCCTTAATCAATGTGGCTGGTGGGCAAGACATGACCCTTGATGAAGCCAGGAAAGTGGTTGAAACTGTTAGTATGAAGCTTGATGAAGATGCAAGACTGATATGGGGGGCTCTTATCTCAGAAGACCTTGAAGGAACCATAAGAACCCTTATAATAGTAACTGGCGTTAAGAGCAGCCAAATCCTTGGCGGCAGAAGCAAAGAAGTTAGCAAGGAGCAGAAAAAAGAGATTGAGGACGAACTAGGGATAGAGTTTGTTGATTAAAATCTGTTTAAGGTGATTATAAGATGAAGATTTGGGGGAAACTAAAAGATTTTTGGATACAGTGCAGAAGAGTGTTAAGAGTTACTAAGAAGCCTGATAAGCAGGAATTCTTAACCATTGTTAAGGTTTCTGGGCTTGGAATACTTGTTATAGGCCTGATAGGTTTTATTCTTAGTTTTATCAAGCAGATAATTCTTGGTTGAGGTTGTAATAATGGCTGAAGAAGTTAAAAAAGAAGAAGTGCAGGAAGAAGAGATGAAAGAAGAGCCCAAAGAAGACGAATACCTGGCCATGATGAAACAAGAGGAAGAAGAGAAAAAAGCCAGAATAGAAGAAGCAGGTGAAGAAGAAATTCCTGCAGAGGAAAAAGACCTTGGTGAAGAGCTAAGCCTGATAAAAGTTAAGAAGAGAAAGCCAAAGAAAAAGAAGAAAGAAAAGAAGGAAGAGAAAGAAAAAAAATCTGAAGTAAAGAAAAAAGAGAAAGAAACATCAAAGGCAGAGCCTTTGAGTGCCAAAAACAAGTCTTTGAGCAAGCCTAAAGAAGAACCCAAAGCAGAGGCAGAAATAACTGAAGATTCTGATAAAGCCAAGATTTATGCTCTTAGAACAACTGCCAACAGAGAGGACCAGGTCATGGATTTTGTGAGTAGTAATGCTGCAAGAAAAAAACTAGCAGTGTATTCTATTATCAGGCCTCATGGCATGAGAGGATATATATTCTTAGAAGCAGGCAACAGGGGTGATGCAGAGCAAGCAGCTTTTGGAGTTCCTTATGCCCGCGGACTCTTGCCAAACATCATTCAGTACAGTGAAATAGAGCACATGCTGGAACAAGTAAAAAAAGAGATGAACATCCAGAAGAATGACATTGCAGAAATCATTAGCGGTCCTTTCAAGAGGGAGAAGTGCAAGATTACTCGTATTGACAGGGCAAAAGAAGAAGTGGTGGTTGAGTTATTAGAGGCAGCTGTTCCTATCCCAATCACAGTAAAAATGGATGCTGTCAGGGTTATTAGAAGGGAGAGTGAGGAAGGAAAAGAAAAGTAAAATTCTTATTTATTGAAAAGATTTATATATTTCTAATACATTATTTCTTGAGGAGTGGTTATTTTGAAAGCAAACAGCACTAATAGATATCATAATCCAGAAAAACCGTATTCAAAAGAATACCTGCGAAGTGAAAGACTTAGAAAAAACTATAATGAGATTGAGCGTTGTAAAAATAAGATTATAAGTTCTGTTTGCCAGATACCTTTGTTTCTTGATTATCTGACAGAATTTAATGATGGATTATGCTCTGGAAGTGTTAATATAGAGTCTCTTGTTAAAAAGCATCTTCGCAGTAATAAAGATAGAAAACAAGAGACTAAAAGAGTGATATCGCTTTTGGAAAAAATAGTTAATAACAATGGCAATTACAAAGGAAATGGGCAAAAAGATAAAACCCTTGTTCTTGTTAAAAGAATTGGTTTTAAAAACAATGTATATGATAAATTTGTAAATGATTTAAAGAATCGTGTTAATAAGATTAAGAAAGCAAAAAAAGATTACGCAGAAAAAGAAAGAGCCCTTGAAAAGAGCGTAGGCATGAGTTTTAACCAACTTGTTCAAAAAATAGAAGACATAGATAATAATAAGAACAAGATTCAAACAAACAATAAATCTGTTACAAAAGATAATTTACCTTTAGTTATTAGTATTGTTAAAAAATATTTAGGCTGTGGCTTGTCTTACGAGGACTTGGTCCAGGAAGGAAATATAGGGCTAATAACATCTGTTGAAAGATTTGAATATAAAAAAGGATATAGATTTGCAACATATGCACCCTGGTGGATAAGACATTCTATTTTAAGAGCCTTAGCTGAGCAGAGTCGAAACATACGAATTCCTGTTCATATAGTTGAAGATGTTATAAAAACTAAAAGAGTGTCAAAACATTTAATCCAAGAGATAGGAAAAGAGCCAACAACAGAAGAGATTGCTTTTAAGATGAATAAACCAGAAAAAAATGTAAAAAAACTCTTAGGAATAGTTCATCAAGAACCAGTATCTCTTGACCATGAAATAAATAATAATGGTAATGGTAATGATAAAAACAAAACCGCTTTTGGATACTTTGTTGAGGATAAAAAAACCCCTTCTCCTCTTGACTTAATCCAAAACAGAGATTTGGTTAAAGCTATTTATGGAGCCCTTGATACTTTGAGTGAAAGAGAAGCCACTGTTCTTAAACTCAGATTTGGCATAGGTGTAGACAACACACACACACTTGAGGATATAGGAAAAATGTATGGCCGAAGCAAGGAAAGGATAAGACAGATAGAAGTAAAAGCATTAAGAAAAATCAAAAAATCTCAAAGAGATGAATGTATAATACTAAGAAGCTTTCTTAATGGGAATGGGAGGTAGGAGTTTAATCTCATTAAAAAACTGAATTAAATTTATCCGCAATCTTTATAAACTCACTATAATTTCACGAGAATAACATGCCTAAAGAAACAGTTGAAGCTCTTGTAGAAGGAGGTAAAGCAACAGCAGCTCCTCCGCTTGGACCAGCTCTTGGCCCTAAAGGAGTGAATATTGGAGAGGTTGTTGCTGAGATTAACAAGAAAACACAGGGTTTTAAAGGCATGCAGGTTCCTGTCAAAGTAACCATTGACACAGATACCAAGGAATTCTCTATTTCTGTTGGCACCCCGCCTGCAGCTGGCTTGATTAAGAAAGAAGCTGGTATTCAGAAAGCTGCTGGCAATCCTTTAGAGCATGTTGCTGATCTTAAGATTGAACAGATAATCAAGATTGCTAAGATGAAAGAAGATGCTCTGAGCGGCAAAGACATGAAAGCCAAGGTTAAAGAAATCATAGGAACATGCAACTCTATGGGTGTTAAGGTTGAGGAGATGCATGGCAGGGATGCTCTTAAAGCAGTTGATGAAGGCAAGTTTGACAAGAAGATTAAAGAGGAAAAAACCGAGCTGAGCACTGAGGAGCTCAAAGAGATTGAGGAGGAGAAGAAGAGACTGCAGGAAGAACTGGCTGCCAGGAGAGAAGAATACCTTGCAAAAGCCAATGCTATTCTTAAAGAGATGGAAGGTAAAGAGCCAAGAGAGATTAAGAAAAGGCTGGTAGAAGCAGAAATACCAGACCCAATCATTCATGAGGTGCTGCCAGCAGAAGAGAAACCTGCGCCAGGAGCCAAGCCTGGCGAGAAAAAGCCAGAGGCAAAGGAAGGAGAGAAGAAATAATTTTTCTTATCGAAACATTTAAATACTACTCCACAGTAACTACCGCCGAAATGAATTTAAAACCAAAAGATACAATATATTTTTTTTTATATAAACCAAGAGTAGAAAAACTAGGAGTTGATTTTAAATTCTATGGATATGTTGTAGAAGGAGATCAAGGAAAAAATAAATCACTCGGATCTACTATGTGTACTAGTTTAGACGGACTTACACATGAATTAATAGGTAGGAAAAAATTAGAAGTTCTTCCTAACATTTCTAATGGGCTTTCTCAAGAGAAAGCTAAGAGTTTGGGGGTAGGTTATTGGGAAAAAGATAAAATTCTTCCTTATGAGGACAGTGACTTAAAAAAAGTAAAAGAACTTATTTCCAAAACCTAAAACTTATTCTTAACTAACTCTGCAAGTATAAAGCAAGATAATCAAAAGAATAATTATTACCAGTATCACCCACCATAAAAGTCTTTCATAAGGTTTGGACGGGAGTTTTTGTTCCATTTTTGAAAACAATAAAGTTTGTTTATTATAAAAAATTTTCCTAAAAACAGATAGCTTTAAAAACTCCTTATTATTCTCATCGTCTTATGGTTCAGAGAATTGGCGGTAGCAGGAGAAAGGCCAGGTATAAGCTTAAGAAGAAGAAAAAGCACAAAGGAAAGCTGAGTCTAAAGAAGTACCTGGAGGAGTATAAGACAGGAGAAAGAATTGTGTTAAAACCAGACCCTTTTGTGCAAAAAGGCATTTTTCATTTAAGATTTGCAGGCAAAGCAGGTGTTGTGAAAAAGAAAACAGGCACCTGCTATGAGGTTGTTATAAAGGATTTTAAAAAGGAAAAAAAACTAATTGTGCATCCTGTTCACATGAAGAAAGGTTAAAGAGGTGTTGGCATGACAAAACCAGAGGTTATCGAGAAGAAGTCTATGAACATGGCTGAGCTTAGAGAAGAGCTGGCTCATGTAAAGAAGCGTGATGGAGAATTAAGTTTCAGAGGTAATAAGACAGAGGAGTATGTTAATGAGTTCACCATCCTTAAGCCAAAGCAAGCAGAGGAATTGTTTAAAAAGCTTGAAAAACTCAATATTCCCAGGCTTAATGATATTCATATCAACAAAATCATTGATATGATGCCTGCTAGTGTTGATGAGCTAAAAGTGATTATGCAGGGATATGCACTGCCAGTCACCAATGAGAACTTAAAAAAGATTATTGGTACTGTTGCTAAGTATTTGCCAAGTAAGAAGAAATAAATAAATTTATCATTTTATTCTGATTTTATGTTTCAAATTTAAAAAACTTTAAATAATAGTTATCAGAACTCCTTACTGGATGAGGGGATTTTGAAACAAATCTAACTAGTTAGGGGAGTAAAACATGTTGCAAAGAAAAAAAGAAGAAGAAGCTGTAGTGCTGGATTTTTTACAGCACGGCTATCCATTTGATAACAGGCCTATGCACCTGAAAACACCTATTGTGCAGGCTGTTGGCAAGGAAAACTTTACCATCCTAGAACTAGTGCCAAGAAAAGGAATATTCTTGCAGCCTTATGAAGAAGTATACATAGGAGATGCTAAGAGAGACAAGATTCATCATATTAATGGAAAAATACCTGCCAGTAAGCTTACCCAGACAGCCAAGTCAGAGCTAAAGCATGTTGTTCAAGAGCTGGTTAAAAAGCAGGAAAAAAAGTTCATAGAGTTCTTTAACAAAGCCCAGCCAATAAGCACAAGAATGCATGTTCTAGAATTATTGCCTGGCGTAGGCAAGAAGCACATGTGGGAGATTGTTAATGAAAGAAAAGCAGAGCCTTTCAAAGACTTTGGTGACATAAGAAAAAGAGTTAAACTAATGCCAGACCCAGTAACCACAATAGTCAGAAGAATAACCTCAGAACTAGAAGGAAAAGAAAAACATCTTTTGTTTGTTGACAGGCCGGCTAGTAAGGATGAATGATTATCTAATCTTCTCAGCACCCTTACCTTTTTTTCTCAAGCCCCTGGTCTTTTTGCCAGCACTGGTTAAGCCTCTGTGCACTCTGCCTCTTTGCTTGGCAATTCTTTTCAGATAGATATCTTTCTTAATGTTTGGGTGGTTCCTGTCTATCAGGATGACTTCATACCAATAATGCTTTCCATCCTGGCCAACCCAGTAAGAGTTAAGCACTTCGCAGTTAGTGTATTTCTTTACTGCTCTTTCCTCTGCAATCCACTGATAGTTCTTCTTAAGAGTCTTGGTCCGGGTATATCTTTTAGGTCTTCTGCCCTTCTTATGCGTGGGCTTCATCCTGCCACCGCGAATAACCCTCTGCCTGAGCACTATAAATCCTTGCTTTGCCTTGTACCCAAGGCTCCTGGCCCTGTCAATCCTTGTAGGCTTCTTAATCCTAACAGTAACTGGTTGTTTTCTCCAAAGAATCAGCCTGTTCCTCTGGACCTCTCCAAGGTTCTTTTTTGGTTTTTTCCAGAGCTCACGAATATGCTTGTACATCCCCATTTTAGTCAGCCTCCATTATAATTATTTACTCATTCAGATTCAGGCAAGCCACGCCCACATCTCTGATATGGAGGAGAGAGAAGGAAGCGGTTTATAAAGGTTTTGCAAGATTTATAAAAAAACCAATATTCTAATATTAATATGCAATCAATAACTATTGGCAATTACAGTATGTTTGTAAGGAACTTTTTCGAACGTGATGATGAGTCTGATATCATAAAGATAATTACTACTCTTAATCCAACCAAGGAATTCAGTGATTTGCTACAAAAAGAAGAGCTAACACAAAAGATTATTGATTTTAATGACAATCAGTGTTATATTGGTTATAAAAATCTTAACTTCTTTAAAAAACCCAGAAAATCAAGTTCTGAACATTCTAATGCAGTTTATCTTGCATCCAGAAAAAAGCCATTTGAAGGCTATCTTCTTCAGCATCTTCCGCCAAATGGATTAACCTCTGGACACAGACATAAAATAACAACAGAGGCTTTTCATATTCTTGAAGGCAAAGTTATTATGAATATTGATTCAAGAGAGACTACAATTATTGGTGGCAGTTACATAGTAAAACCTAGAACCTGGCATCAATTAAAAACAAAAGAGCAGCCAGCACTAACCCTTATACAAATCATAGGAGACCCTAAAGGATTGAGTATGGATGACCATTGGTTTTAAGATTAAACTTTTTCCACAAACTATTTAAAAATCCTCAACTTCCCAAACCTTTGAAAAAGGGGGTTTTGCAGTGATTGAACTTGGCGGGAATATTACCCTGGTTGGTTTTAAGGAGATAGAAAAAGGAGAATTAGTGGTTGTTAAGAAGATTGTTGGCAGTTATGCTAGGAAGATGAGTGACACTGTTTCTGGGTTTGAAAGTATTACAGTGACTTTGAAGATTGTACATAAGACTGAGGGTAGTGAGAAGTACGAGGTGCATGCAAAAGCAATGGTTGGTGGCAAGCCAATAACATCTGAGACTACTGAAAGAAACCTGTTTGTAGGATTAGACCATATATTAAAGAAAGTTCAGGCAATGGCTTCTAAGTGATAATAAAAGACTTAATAACAGCTTTAATCAGCTTGTTCTTCTAGTTCTGTGTGTATATCACTCTCTATCATAATAACGTATTTCTTAAGGTTCTCCTCGCCAAGAACATATTTAAACATCTCGTTCAGGTACCTGGATGATTTTACCAGCCGCTGGTACTGGCTTTTAACAGAGTCCTGTCTAGACATATCAGAGCCAATTCTGATATTCTTAACATATAGTTTTTTTCTAAAGCCCTGGTCTTTTAATAATACTTCCAGGTCATACACTATTAAGAAGTTTATCCTCTCAATCTCTGATTCTAACTTCCTGGCTTCATAAAGTTTCTCAGCATCAGTAAGCCCTAAATCTATTTCAGGGCGCACACGAGAGAGCAGATAAGCATCTAGCTCTTCTTTTTTAAACAACTTTGCTGCGTTTGTTGCAAGCTTGGAGATAAGGTTTGCATCATCTTTTACTTTTTTCAAAACAGAGTCCTCTTCATCTACTAATTTAACGCACATCTCGCACTTATCCTTCCAAGCCATATCCTTATGTGATAGTAACTCAGCTTCTTTATAGAACAAGAGCTTTAGTTTTTTTATAAGCCTCTCAATCTCCTCAATATTCTCGCTCTCCTTCACAGAAATATCTTCTTCTTTGTTTTCTATCTTTTTCTCAGCCCTTTCAAGTTTTTTTTCACTCATATTCAAATAATAAAGAAATGTTATGATATATAAATATTTCCAACAGACACTATAAGTGCTTAAGAATTCTTCTCTTTTTTAGGTTCAGGCTTTTTTGTTTCCTCTTTTTTAATTTCTTCTTTCTCCTCCTCTTTTTTCTCTTCAATCTTTTTTTCTTCCTTTTCTTCCTTTTTTCCCCCCTTCTTCTCCTCTTTATCAGGCTCCTCTTTTTTAGCCCCTTCTTTTACTCCAAGCTTAGCAGCCAGCTTATCCTTCATGGTCTCAGGCTCTTTCTTTTTAGCCTCTGTTCTTACTGCTTCCTTGAACTCAAAGCCTTCAAGCTCTGCTTTTACAAAATCTTCTTCTTTTATAGCATGAACTTTTATATGATGAGGAGGCTTTTTTATGCCATGCTTCCATAAGTGCTCATTAAGATGCATCCCCAGCTTGATCTTGTCTAATTCTGTCTTCATATGCTTTGCAAGAAACTCTCTCACAGCCCTCACAGCCTTAGGAGTTTTCTTATGCTTAGCAGTATACCTATATCTCTTTCTAAGAGGAATATTATAGCTTCTTTCCAGGGTTATTTTGGGTTCTTTCTTTTTAGCCATTCTCAAATCTTGTTTTTTATTTGTGACAACAAAATCTTTGATTTTGTGTTGCAAAGACTTTGTCTTTGCAAATTCAAAAGCAGCCATGCGTTATTTTGTTACGCGTCATGTTGCTTTTGTTATTTACATCAGATAATCATACCTTTGTCTTGGTCCTTCTCCAGCTCCTCTTAACAACAGTATGCCTGCCAGGATGAATCCTTCTATTCTTGCCATAAATCTTCGGCACTGTCCAGAAAGGAGCCCACTTGGTCTGCTCCTTCTTCTTAATCAGTCTTTTCTTCTTTGCTCTTGGCTTGTACCTTGACATTTTTTTCCTCGCGAACTTTTTGGTGAGCGAGCAATGAATTACTTTCTTTTATTTCTTCTTTCTTTTCAACTTTTTCAGATACTCCCCCTGCCGGCATCTTTGGCATAGGTTTGTGCCTTGCCTCTGCCTTAGGTCTTACTTTACCTATCTTCTTAGCAGTCTGAGCTATTAATGAGTGAGCCCTGGGTGTTAGCACTCTGCCTTTATGACCTGCATGAACATCTTGTTTTAGCAAACCAGCGCTCTCAAGCTGTTGGAGCAGCTTCCTGATAATGCTTCCTGAGCCTTTATAGAACTTCTCAGGCCTTACCCCTCTGTTTTTTCTGCCACCATACTTGGTTCTAAGCTTAGAAACCCCTATAGGCCCTAGTTTATCAACTTTTAATAACATGCTGCTAGCTCTTGTATACCACCAGTCACCATCTATTGGAGGCCTTTCCTTGTGCACTCCTGTTTTTACAAAATCAGCCCATTCAGGCTTTTTAAGCACTGGCTTTAGCTCTTTTGCCAGTGCTTTTACTATTTCTTGTTTTGAAACACCCATTGTAAACCTCATAGTTATTGTTTATATTCATATGATTATGATATGTTGTGTACAGAACCTCTAAACCAAATCATAGGATAAGATATTCCTTTATAAAGCTTATTGTTTATTTGTACTTACCGAAACTTTTAAATACCTAAAATCTCAGATTGATATATATTAATTGAAATTATACAAATATTAAAAGAGAGGTGTTTATAATGAATAAAAAGGGTTCTATACAACTGGGTATTAATGCAATTGTTGTTCTGATAATAGCTCTTGCTGTGCTGGGCATTGCTCTGAGCTTTATAATGGGGCTTTTCAGGGAGAGCAGAGAGACGTATCTGGGTATTATTGACCGGTCTGACCTGGATTTTCATGCTGATTCTATCAAGCCCATAATGTTTGAATCTGATGATGTCAGTGTAAAAGCAGGGAAAGAGGAGAGAATGGTGGTAAGTGTTTATAATGAATGGTTTGATGCTAGTGCTAATATTAATCTTGAGATGATAAGCTGTGTAGATTCTAAGGGAGAGGATGCTTGGCCTCCAAATCAACCAGACTTAGCCTTTATATCACTCGTTGCTCTTGGACAGCCAATTCCTAGTGGAACTGATAGTGGTTTTAAAACAATTGTTTCTGCAGCAGACGCCGGCTCTGATGAAAGAGGAACCTATATATGCACTGTTCAAGCAGGAGAATGGGATAACTATCTGAAAATGGTTAACAGCGAGCCAACTCCTATTTCAACCCAAATAATAGTTACAATAACCCCTTAAGGAAAAAGAGGTGGTGTGTATGGCTAAGAATATGAAAAAGCACATGACTCATGATGAAGAGTTTAAAATCATGACCTTGGTGCTTGATAAATTCTTGTGGTTAGGTGTTGCTATAATGGCTTTTGGGTTTTACAAGATGATAACTATAAGCGACAACCTGGGTTATGGATTATCAGTGCTAGTAGCAGGAGCAATCCTTTTAATAATCTTTATGATAATCCTTGTAAGGGAGTACAACTTTATTGGAAGAAAATAACAGAGTAAAAGATGAAAGCGTGGAACTTATTATTAATTCTTAGTTTGTTGATAAGCCTACTTTTTATTAGTAGCTGTGGCAAAGGAGCAGAGTGTTCTGGTAGCAGTGAGTGCGCCACTGGCAACTCCTGTATTTTAGGCAGGTGTAAAGAAGGGGAGTGTGTTAATACTATTAAGCCTGATTGTTGTGGTAATGCTAAGTGTGAAGCTGATGCTGGTGAGAATAAATGCACGTGTGACCAGGATTGCGGCAAGTGCGAAGGCAAAGCAAAGTATACTATTGAGACTTCTCGAGGCCCAAAAGAAATAGATGCAAAGCATGCTACTTACTTATGCAAGAATAGCCAGTGCATTGTAGGAGTTGACCCAGCTAGTGTAACTGCTCCTAGTTTTACCAGTGATACAACTATCAGGGGTGGATTTGAAGCAGAAATTGTGACCACTCTTAACCAGCCCTTTGACACCAGCAAGGACAAGATTAATATCAGGCTTAAGCTGAAAAATATTAATGAGAATGTTGTTGATGGTGTAAGCTTTACTCTTCTTCAGGTGGTTAGTGGCAATGAATTAATAGGCGAGAAGGAGATTGATAACAAGCTTAGCAGTGTTGGTGATGTATTTGTAGAAGAGATTACTATTTCTCCTGCCCAGTCAATTGTAGAAACAGAGAAAAATCTTGATTTTAATTTTGACTATGAATACACAGCTGTTGAAAGAGGAGAACCTGTTACTAGAAGGGCTACTATTAAAAACCGCGTGTCTAATATGATTATTATTGTTCCTTAAAAAGTCTGAAAAGGTTTTTGCTATGAGAAAAGCCAGTTTTCAACTGAGCATTAATTTCCTGGTAGTCATGATTATATGCCTGGTTCTGCTGGGCATTGGTATTCGTTTGATAAAAGAGCTTAGTGAAGAAGGAACTATATTGGAAGGCAAGGTTAGCAAGTATCATGAGGACCAGCTAAAAAAAGCTCTTGATGAAGGAGACCTTGTGAGTGTTTACCCGCGAGTATATCCTAATCCTGTCAGGAGAGGCGATACTGTTCTTTTCTCTATTGGAATAAGTAATGAACTAGGGGCTGAAACAAGTTTTTATATAAATGTTAAAGAAGCATCTTCTTCTGCAGGAATAAAACCTAATGCATTAGTTGTAAGAGGCCCCCATGTTCTTAGAAATAATAAGCAGGGATACATCTCTGTTGGTGTTGAAATTCCAAAAAAAGTTTCTCCAGGAGAGTATGTGTTTAATGTATATGTATGCAAACAAGATGTTGAATGCATTAGGGAGCAATGGGAGCAAAACGAGTATGGGTATGGAAGGCTTAATAAGTTTCAGATTAATGTAAGGTAAATCTATTTTCATGGCAATAAATCCCTTAGTGCTTTCTCAGGGTCTTTTGCTTTATCAATCCCAGAAGCAATTAGAACACCATCTGCTCCTAGCTCAAGGGCTTTAACCACATCTTCTCTTGTTTTTATTCCTGCCCCAACAAGAAGTTTTACTCTGTGCTTCTTTTTTACCATTTCAATGCTTTGAGTTATTATCTCTGGCTTAGCAGTGCTCACACTAACATCTCCACCTATTAGTTCTGGCGGCTCAACAGCAATAAAGTCAGGCTTGAACTTTGCAATCTCTTCTGCAACTTCAGGAGCAGCAGCACAAACAACAGTTACTAAATGCGCCTTGGAAGCTCTTTTAACAGTTTCTTCAACATGCTTAATAGGCATGTGGTGCTCTGAATGATTAATCAGAGTGCCAGAAGCGCCTGCTGTCTTAACCATCTCTGGCAAAACACTGCCTGTGTGCTTTCCAGGAAGATAAGAATCAACATGCTCTGCATAAACAGGAATGCCAACAGCCTCAGCAACATCATCAATATCAGTTGCCCCAACAGCAACCCTTATATCAGTATGAGTATCAAAAGCTACTTTCTCGCAAATCTTTGCCAGTTTAACAGCATTCTCCCCAATACTTTGCTCATAAGTCTTAAAGTTAATGATGATTATTGGTCCGTGCATGATATATAACCTCTTTTTTTATTTATTTTTATCCTTTTTATTTTTTCTTATTATTCTGAAAAGAAAGACAATTCCCAGTATCACCATAACCAAAGACAAGTACTGCCCTCCGCTAAGCCCAAAGAATCTCGGGTCATCACGCCAAAAAGTGATTATAAACCTGAGCACTCCATACATTAATACAAAGCTCCAGAAGATTATCCCATCCTTTAGCTTGTTTTTTAGGTTTTCCTTGAAGTACATAACTGAGAGCACAAAAAAGATTAATAAGTTCTTGGCTGCCTCATACAACTGGCTTGGATGCCTGCACCCGTCATAATCCTTGAAAACAACACACCACTTAACATTGGTAACTGTTCCAACAAGCTCTCCATTAATAAAATTAGCAATCCTGCCTATGAACAAAAAGAAAGCCAGGGGTAGTACAAGAAAGTCTCCTACCTGATAAAACTTAATCTTGTGTTTTTTGCAGAAGAGCAGGCCTCCTATTACTGCTCCTATCAAGCCTCCGTGAAAACTCATGCCTCCCTGCCAAATCCTTAGCACTTCAAGAGGATCAGTTATCAGAGTTGCAGGGTGGTAAAAAACAAATAACAACACTCTGGCACCAATAATTGCTCCCAGAATTAAATATATTATGAAGATATCTGCTCTGTCAGGTGTTAAGTTTTTTATCTTTCCTTTCTTAGCAATCCACCTGAGAAGGAAATAACTCACAAGAAAGCCAACAGCATACACAAGCCCATAATACCGAATATCAAAAGGGCCAACAGATACAAGAACCGGGTTGATGTTGTGGATGAACACTTTATATTACCAGGGCTGACCTGCTTTTTTACCAGTTATATATCCATAAGCACTGCTGGCTGCTATTGCTCCTTGGCTAGCAGCAACTATGCCTTGTTTAAGCACAGTATTAGTCACATCTCCTGCAGCACACACTCCTTTTATATTGGTCTCGCAATGCTCGTTTACTATTATCTCTCTGCTCTGAGTAAGCTTAACTCCTAGTTCCTTTGCAATTGCACTGCTAGGAACACTGCCTATCTCAACAAATATACCATCAAGAGCAAGTTCTTTGCTTTTCTTATACTCATTATCAAGCACTGCTTTATTAACAAACTTATCTCCTTTAACCTCAATCACATTGTTTTTGTAAATGATCTCTATGTTCTTTGTTTCTTTTATCTGCTTAATTAATATTGGCTCGCTTCTTAGCTTTTCTCTGCGGTAAATAATATAAACTTTTTTTGCAAACCTAGCCAGTAAAAGAGCTGAATGAGCAGCAGAATTGCTTCCTCCAATCACTGCAACAACTTTGTCCCTGTAAAAAGCTCCATCACAAGTAGCACAGTAGTGCACTCCTTTGCCTTCAAACTCTTTTGCACCAAGAACCTCAAGTTTTCTTCTTTGAGTGCCCATTGCCAGAATAACAGTTTTTGCTTCAAACTCCTTTTTCTGCCTGGTCTCAACTTTAAAGGACTTTTCCTGCTTAATAACACCTTCTACCTCATCAACAACCAGCTCTGCTCCAAAGCTCTTTGCCTGTTCCTCAAAATGCTTCATTAGCTCCAGGCCAGAGATTTTCTTAAAACCAGGATAATTCTCAACTTCACTAGCAATATTAATTGCTCCGCCAGGCTCCCTAGCAATAACAAGAGTCTTAAGATTATACCTAGCAGAATAGATAGCAGCAGAAAAGCCTGCAAAGCCAGCACCAATGATTATAATGTCGTACATGATGGTCACCCAGTGCTCTATAAGATTTAGATAAGGTTTAAATAGTTTTTTATTATAACAAAAAACTCACTAAACATGAGTTTTTTGAAGTGTAAAGCAAAGCTTTACATTCATAAACAAAGTTTATGTATGTCTTGTTGTGGTTTCACCCCAACTGCAACATAAAAACCAGTAAGTTTTATAAATCATTTATCTATACTTGAAAACAACATGAGCAAGCCTTACAATTTCAAGGAAGTAGAAACCCAGGTGTTGAAGTTCTGGGAAGATAAAGATATTTATCAGAAGGTTAAGGATAAGAACAATAAGGGCAGGCCTTTTTATTTTCTGCAGGGCCCGCCTTATACTTCTGGCAAGATTCATATTGGCCAGGCCTGGAATAATTCTATGAAGGATATTGCTCTGCGTTACAAGCGCATGAAAGGCTTTGATGTGTGGGACAGGGCTGGTTATGATATGCATGGCCTGCCTGTTTCAAGAAAAGTAATGGCTTTGAACAAGCTTAAGATGAAGGAGGATATTGAGAAGTTTGGTGTTGAAAAGTTTATTAAGGAATGTATCAAGTTCTCAACCCAGACAGCAGAGGGCATGAGCAAGGATCTTTGGAGATTAGGCGTGTGGATGGATTACAAGCATGCTTATCTGCCTATTAAGAATGAGTTCATAGAAGCAGAGTGGTTTTTGGTTAAAAAAGCAGAAGAGCAGAACCGGCTTTATGAGGGTGAAAAGACCATGACCTGGTGTCCTAACTGTGCAACTGCAATGGCCAAGCATGAGTGTGATTATAAAGAGGTAGAGGATGATAGTATTTTTATGAAGTTCAAGGTTAAGGGCAAGAAAGATGAATACTTAATTATTTGGACCACCACCCCTTGGACTATTATGTTTAACCTGGCAATCATGGTTAACCCTGACCTTGACTATGTTAAAGCAGAGGTTGAAACCAAGGCTGGCAAAGAAAAATGGATTGTTGCAAAAGCCCTTGTTGGTGTTTTTATACAAGGAGTTGCTGATAAGAAATACAAGCTTGTTGAGGAGTTCAAAGGCTCAAAGCTTGAAGGAGTTGAGTATGAGCATCCCTGGAATGACAAATTAAAGTTTTTCAAGGAATTAAAGAAAAAGCATCCAAAGGTGCACACAGTTATGCTTTCCACAGAGTATGTTGATACTGGTTCTGGCACTGGGCTTGTTCACTGTGCTCCTGGGTGCGGGCCAGAGGATTATGAGATAGGTTATAGAAATAATATTCCTCCTTTTAACAACCTTGACCAGCACGGAATATTCCCAAAAGAAGCAGGCAAGTTTGCAGGAGTGGTTGCAAGAACAGAGGATGATAAGTTTACCCATGAACTTAAAAAGGATGGTGTGCTCATAGCCATCACCAAAGTAAAGCATGACTATCCTCATTGTGAGAGATGCAATACAGGAGTTATTTTTAGAAAAACCAAGCAGTGGTTCTTCAAGGTAGAAGACTTGAAAGAGGAGATGATTAAAGCAAATCAAGATATCTATTGGGTGCCGCAAGCAGGAAAAAATGCTTTTCATTCCTGGCTTGACAATCTAAGGGATAACAGCATTACCAAGCAGAGATACTGGGGCACTCCTGTTCCTATCTGGAGGTGTGATAAGTGCAAGGCTTATGAAGTGTTTGGAAGTGCTCATGAACTAGAGCAAAGAGCTGGTAAAGGAAAAGTGCCTGATAATCTTCACAAGCCCTGGATTGATAAAGTTACATTTAAGTGCAAGTGCAGCAGTGTTATGAAGAGGATACCTGAAATCATAGACGTATGGGTGGATGCAGGCACTACCAGCTGGAGTTGTCTTTACTATCCTCAGAGAACAGACTTTTTAGAAAGATATTTTCCTGCAGATTTTATTCTTGAAGGAAAAGACCAGATAAGAGGCTGGTTTAATTTGTTGATGGTTGCCAGCATGATTGCTTTTAAAAAGCCTAGTTTTAAAGCTGTTTACATGCACGGCATGATAACTGATGTTGAAGGTAAAAAGATGAGCAAGAGCTTGGGCAATATTATTTCTCCTTATGAATTAATAGACAAACACGGAGCAGACACTCTTAGGTATTACATGGGTGAGACCAAGGCAGGCTTTGACATGAACTTTTCATGGGAAGAAGCCAGGCTCAGGTTTAAGAACCTGCAGGTGTTCTGGAATATTCATAACTATCTCTTGGACTTAACAAGGACTTATAAGCTTAAGCCTGAAAAGATTGATATTGCTAAAACAGGTATAGAAGAAAAATACATTCTTTCAAGAGTGCACTCTACTATGAAAACAGTTGGAGAGAAACATGAGAAGTGCCTGCTTCATGAACTAACTCCTTTGATAGGAGAATTATTCCTTGAATTATCAAGGAATTATATCCAGTTTGTAAGGGATAAAAAAGACAAGCAAGTAGTTGTAGACACCGTGCTTGAGTGTCTGGTTAACATTGTAAAGATACTTGCTCCTAGCCTTCCCTTTATTACAGAAGCAATTTATCAGAGCCTGAAAAAAGAGTATGGCTTAAAAGAAGAAGGCGTGCATTTATGTGAATGGCCTGCTTATGATGACAAGATGATTAATCCAAGCATAGAGGAAGAAGTAAGAGTAGCAAAAGAAGTGATAACCTTAATCCTGGGTAAAAGAGAAGAAACAGGGACAGGAGTAAGATGGCCTCTTGCAAGAGCAGAAGCTTTTGTTGATAACCCTAATGCATTGAAAAAAACACAAGACCTGGTTAAGAAGCAGACCAATGTAAAGAAGTTGTTAATAAACAAGGGCAAGTTAAAAGTAGAGGTTGACACAAAGCTCACACCCAGCCTTGAGCAGGAAGGCTTTGCAAGAGAGATTACAAGAAGGATACAGTC
>JAHWIP010000052.1 GCA_019322375.1 Candidatus Woesearchaeota archaeon | reverse complement strand
GTCACTGCTGAGACTATTCAGCATTATATCGCATCATCCCAAGGTTCTTGGAATTTTGTACAACAAAGGAAAGTTACTTCCTTTGCTTAAGTGATACCTCGCCCTTTAGGGCGGGGAGGTTCATTTTGTATACCACCCCTGTATTCTTAAAACCATATATTATTAATCATTAATAAAGGTTTTGGAAAAAAATTATTCTTCTGGAGGAAAAGTTTCATAATTCTCTTTATCAATCTGCTCCTGTAGTTTCTTTGTTGTTGCAGGCATAAGATGCCATTGATCATAAGGTCGTGGCGGGAAGAATATTCTTTCTGTTAAGTCGTCTCCCAGCTTTCCGAACTGCAGAGTTGCTTTTTCATTTTCTCTCTGCTTGGCTGTTTTTTCAGGAGTGTTAACATAGAAGTTTACAATATGAGGCACAACTCTCACTTCAAAGTCTTTCCTGGGTGGTTGAAGGTTCTTATCAAAGTGATACTGTATTACATGTGCTTTTCCATAGTCTTTTACAGTGCTGGAAGGCTTTCCCACTACTTCTGTGATAAAGTAAGAACTTGCTCTAAGAAGTCCATCAAACTGTTCATCAGGATAGATTTGTATGTGACTTTGCCATGTTGGGCCATTGTATTTTCCAGGAACATCTTTTTTTGTGTGATAAGCTTGTTCTCTTGATGGCCCTCTCATGTCTAGGTGGTCAATTATAACACCTTTGCCAGGCAGAATAATCTTGGCTGGTTTTATCAGGAATGCAAACCTGTCAGATTCTTCAATTGCTCTTACAGAATCAACAAGATTTTTTTCTGGCTGTCTGATAATCATTTTACAACACCTCCCCTCTCTATTATTAATGAAGAATGTTGTGATTAATAAAGGTTTTGCAAATATGTGTATATGATGGGGTTTGTGAGAGGAAGTTGAGCACTGGACATGCTTCCATAAACTATTTAAACACTCCTCCATTCTCTCGTCTATCAGTAATACTTAATTTTATATATCTGGAGGTTTAGATGAAAATGGCGAATAAGGATGTGCAACCAATTTTTATTTTACCTGAAAACACTCAGAGGACTACTGGCAAGGATGCCCAGAGAATGAATATCATGGCTGCTAAGCTGGTAGCAGAAACTGTCAGAACAACTTTGGGTCCTAAGGGCATGGATAAGATGATTGTTGACAGTGTGGGTGATGTTATTGTTACTAATGACGGGGTCACAATTCTTGAGGAAATGAATATTGAACATCCTAGTGCTAAGATGATTGTTGAGGTTGCCAAGACTCAGGAGGATGAGGTTGGTGATGGCACTACTACTGCTGTTGTTCTGGCAGGCGAACTTCTTAAAAAAGCAGAGGACTTATTGGACCAGGAGATTCATCCAACTGTTATTGCTAAGGGTTATCGTTTAGCAGGTGAAAAAGCAAAACAAATTCTTAACTCTATTGCTGAGGATGTAAAGGATAATGATGATGCTTTGTTAAAAAACATTGCTGTTACTGCTATGACAGGCAAAGGAGCTGAGAGCTCAAAAGACTTATTAGCTGACTTGGTTGTTAAGGGTGTTAAAAGGATTACAACTCGAGGAAAAGAAGGCAATAACATGGATAAGGATGATATTAAGCTTGAAAAAAAGGTTGGTGCAGGAGTTGAGAATTCAATTTTAATCGAGGGCATTGTTCTGGATAAAGAAAGAACTCATTCTTCTATGCCTAAAAAAGTAGTAAATGCAAAGATTGCTCTGATTGATTCTGCTGTTGAAGTAAAAAACACTGAGATTGATGCAAAAATCAGTATTACAGACCCTCATAAAATGCAGGCTTTTCTTGACATGGAAGAGAGCATGCTAAAGAAGATGGTTAGCAAGATATCTGCTTCAGGAGCAAATGTATTGTTCTGTCAAAAAGGTATTGATGACACAGCCCAGCACTTTTTAGCAAAAAAAGGTATTTTTGCCTGCAGAAGGATTAGTAAATCAGATATGGAAAAACTTGCAAAAGCAACAGGCGGCAGCATAGTGACTGATTTAAGTGATTTATCAGATAAAGACCTTGGAAAAGCAGGAGTGGTAGAGGAAGCAAAGATTGGGGATGAAGCCATGACTTATGTTATGAAATGCAGCAACCCAAAAGCAGTCACCTTGTTAGTGAGGGGCAGCACTGAGCATGTTGTTGATGAGGTTAAAAGAGCTTTAGAAGATGCTGTTGGAGACACAATAGCTGCTTTAAAAAATCATAAAGCTGTTGCAGGAGCAGGAAGCTCTGAGATAGAGCTTAGCAGAAACCTTCTCAAATATTCAGAGTCATTAAGCGGAAGAGAACAATTAGCTGTTAAAGCTTTTGCAGAAGCAATGGAGATAATACCAAGAACACTGGCAGAGAATGCAGGCTTAGACCCTATTGATGTATTAACAGAGCTAAGAGCTGCTCATGACAAAAAGCAGAAATGGGCTGGCATAAATGTGTTTACAGGCAGAATGATTGATGCTTGGAAAAGTGGTGTAATCGAGCCATTAAAGATTAAGACCCAGGCTGTTAACAGTGCAGCAGAAGTTGCTGTCATGATTCTAAGGATTGATGATGTTATTGCTGGCAGTGGAGCAGAAGGCAAAATGCCTCAGATGCCTGCTGGAATGCCTCAAGGAATGCCTGAGTACTGAGTATTTAACGAAAAGTATATAAATTAACTAATCTATTTTTATTTTTAGAATAAAAAAGAGGTGTTATATTCTGTGCCAGATAAGGATGACTACGAGCTTCTTCCGAAAAAGGATATGGATGATTTAAGAAGAGAGGTTAAAGGCTTAAAAAAAGATCCTTTTGGAGAAACACAGCAAGGCAAAACCCTTGTTGAAGCTATTAGTGAGCTTAATGACAATATTAACAGACTTATAGACATCTTTGCCAGAACAGAAGCAGACCTGGCAAAAGAGTACTCTCAGATTAGTGCAGGAGATGAGTTAGGCGTTATTAAGCAGCAGAACGAGCAATTAGCCCAAGGAATAGTGGCAGTGGCTGATATGATGAAAGAAATAAAAGATATGAAAGAAGAAGAAATGCCTATTAGTCCAGGACCTAAGATTCCTATGATACGCCCAAGCCCTTCTTTTGAGCCTGGTGATATAAGTGGTATGCCGTCTCCAGCTCCTGAGCCCTCGCTAGGAGATGTGCCCCCGCCACCTCCAGCACATATTCCAGGATCTCCTCCTCCACCCATGCCTGCAGAACCTGGTTTTGAGAAAAAACGAAAAGGATTATTCTCTAGAAAATGAGGTATCGCACTCCTTTAAAGGATTTCTTTGTAAAAGCAGTTATGTATGCAAAGCAGAACAAAGTACAAGAGCTGAACAAATTAGAAGGAAAACTAATAATTGCAGAGGAAGAACTCATAGGATTAAAAAAGAAAGGAAAAACTCCTCCTAAGATCATGAATTCTTTTGAGAGCAAGGTTAATGGTTTGAAAAGTACTATTAAAAGTAAGAAAAAAGAAGTATATGAATCTTAAACATCCTTGCCCATAACAGTTCTCCTGCCGTTCTCTTTTGCTCTCCACAAAGCCTTTTTAACAAGCTCATCAACCCTTTCATTAAGAGCAGTTACAAAGTCGCCTGCAACACTCATATCTCCGCAAGCCTCCTTAATCTTAGCTTTTATAATTAACATTTCTGGCATGGTTACCACCTCGCTGTTTGTTTTTGAAAATTTTAGAATAAAAAGAAGGGCGGAGTATATAAAGATTGCTTTTTTTTATTGATGCGTATACCAAAAGAATAATTTATCTTTTTGTTTTTTATCAAGCCTTATAAACCCAAATCTTTCTGCTTGGATGATGTCTCCTTGTTTTAATTTTTTCATTAATGGCTCTCCAAGTCCTTTAACAACCTTTTTGTCAGGCATTAACACTTCTACATTAACTAAATCTTTTTGCACTGGCAGGTAATGCATTATTCTTTTTCCTTTTTGCTTATACTTTGTATGCTCTAAGCCGTTAAAAACAAATGCATCTTCTTTTTTTACAAAATTAAGGCAGTCCATGAAACGGTAAAGCTCTCCTTTTTTTAATGAATCAAAGTCATGTTTTGAGATATAAAATTCATCTTTTACTTGAAATTTTCTTCCTCCTTTTCTGTGATGAGGATGATAATGCAGTTCTATTTTTTGCTCAGGAGCATTCTTAATAATAATCTTTTTTGGCTCTGCAATAAAAAAGTATCTGTCAGCATCTTCATCAAGGATTCTTCTGTTATGAGCAATCAAGTCATCCCAGGTCAGGGTGGCCTCTGATTTTGTAATGCCAGTGCTTATAACAAAGTTCTTGATTGCTTCTGGTGTGAATCCTCTTCTTCTAAGAGCAACAATTGTGGCTAAGCTTGGGTCATCCCAGCCAATTAATTCTTTTTTTGCTATCATTTCCCTTATTACTCTTCCACTGCTAGGCACTCCTTTAAGATTAAATCTTGCAAACTCAAATGTATAAGTAAGAGTTAATCCAAGCAGCTTCTGGATGTATTTTTGCAGCTCTGAGCGCATCTCAAACTCCTTGCTCCTAAGCCTGTGAGTAATATCATAATATCCATCCATTACAGCATTCTGAAAATCATAATTAGGCCATACACAATATTTTTTTCCAAGCCTTGCATGAGCTTCATCAAGGATTCTAAAAATTGTTGGGTCACGCATAGTGCTGTTCTTGTGCTTTAAATCAATCTTTAATCTGAGCACAGCACTGCCTGGCTTGGCTTTATCAAAGTTTTTCCATTCCTCAAGGTTTTGTTCTGCTGTTTTATCCCTGCACTTGCAGGCAGTTCCTTTAGCCCTGTTCTGCCTAGTGGTTTCAACATCACAGGAACACATATAAGCATTCTCTGACTTAATCACTTTTTCAGCTAATTCATAGAACAGTTTCATGTTATCAGAAGCATACTGTAATTTATCCCATTTAACACCCAGCCATTTAAAGTTATCAAGCATTATCTCATAGAACTCCTTTTTAACAAGAGTTGGATTGGTATCCTCAAACCGAAGAAAAAATTTCCCTTTATACCTTTGAGCTAGCAAATAATTCAGAATCAAGGCTTTTGCATGCCCTATATGAGGATACTTTTCAGGGCCAGGAGGAAAAGCAGTAATGATTTTATCCCCTTGTTTAATACCAATAAATGCAAAGATGTCTTTTTCTTGTGGTTCTTTTTCCTCAAGCAAATCAGGGTATTTTTCTTTAATAAGATTTTTTTGCTCATCAACACTTAATTTATTTATCTCTTTAACCTTATCATTAACCAGCTTAGCTAAAACCTTCATATCCTTCTTAGCCTCAGGCATTTCTTTAATCACACTGCCAATAACAGCCTTAGGATTAGCCTTGCCATTAAACTTAACAGCATTAGCTAGGGCAAACTTCTCAATAACATCATCAAGCTTCTTCATACAGGCATGAATAGAGATAGAAGTTTATATAATTAATGGTAATACATATAAATCTTTGATTAATAACTAATCTTATTGGGCCCTTAGCTCAGCTCGGTAGAGTGCGCCCTTGGCTAGGGTGAGGCCGCGGGTTCGAAGCAGGAGAGAATTAATCCTGGCGAAAGTCCCGCAGGGTCCATGAAATGAAACAAAAACTAACTTTCAATAACAGCAAAGGACAAAAACTGGTTGGAATACTGTCAAACCCGACTGATGACAGGAAAAAACCTATGATTATTCTTTGCCATGGTTTTAGTTCAAGCAAAGATGCACCTACTTATACAAAGCTGGAAACAATGTTTAATGAAAAGAGCATTTCTACTTTTAGATTTGATTTTTTTGGACATGGAGAAAGCCAAGGCAAGTTTGAGGATATAACAATATCTGAAGCTGTTGATGACATATTAAATGCTATTGATTTCTTGAAAAAACAAGGTTATTCTAAATTCGGGCTTATAGGTTCTAGTTTTGGCGGCATGGCCAGCATTTTAACTGCTTCAAAATCCAATGACTTGTTTGTTTTAGGATTAAGAGCTCCTGTTTCTGATTACCTGGGTAAAATAGTTGCTCAGATTACCAACACAGAAATTAATGATTGGAAGAAAAAAGGATATACTTATTATATTAGTTCTAAGCAGGGGAAGATGAGATTAAACTATTCTTTTTTTGAAGATTCTGAAAATGTTGATGGATATAAAGCAGCAGAAAAGATTGATATTCCTACAATAATTGTTCATGGTGATGCTGATGTGAATGTTCCTCTTGAGCAGAGCAAAAAAACAGCAAGAATAATCCCTGATTGTAAATTAGAAATAATAAAAGGAGCAGGGCATCATTTTTCTAATCCAGCAGAAGCTGAAAAAGCAGTGGAGTTAATTTTTGACTTCATTGTCAAGCACTCAAAATAAGAACAACTTTTATAAATCATTTCTCGTTCTCGTTTACCATGGTAAAAGGGGTTTTGTTTGATTTTTGGGGTACTTTGGTTGAGAATGGTATTTTTCCTAGCCCTGTTAGGCAGGCAAGGTATATTCTTCATCTTAGAATGCCTTTTAAAGACTTTATTGTGAGGTTTGAGAGAGCTTTTATGACCAAGGAGTTCAAGGATTTAAACGAAGCCTTTACTGCTGTTTGCAAGGAGTTTGAGCTTGAACCAAGGGATTTTATTATTGAAAAACTGGTTGGTATGTGGAACAAGAATGAATTATTAGCAAAGCCTTTTCTGGAAACAATGGAAATACTTGATTATTTAAAAGAAAAAAAAATAAAAATAGGGCTTATAGCAAACACTCCTCCAACCATTGCCAGGGTTATTGAGAAGTATGAGCTTAATAAGTACTTTGATGCAGAAGAGTTCTCATATGAGGATGGCTTGTTAAAAACAGATCCTAAGATGTTCAAGAAGTTATTAAAAAAATTAAAACTAAAACCAGAAGAAGTCCTGATGATGGGCGACTCAATACCCACAGATATATTAGGAGCAAGAGGAGCAGGCATAAAAGCAATCTTACTGGACAGAAGGAATAAGAGAGAATTCACTCCAAAGATTGTTAATCTAAGAGAATTAAAGGATTTGATAGAGAAAGAAGAGTTAGATGACTTTATAGTTAAAGGAGAGGAAGAGCAGCAGGTAAGGGATAAGGAAAAAAGTCAAAATGGTGAGTGAAAAAGACTGCATCCAACAGAAATCTGCAAAACTTGATTTTGCAGGTTCAACAAATCAAGATTTGTTGAAATCAAAGATTTCTGAGCATGCAACCAAAGGTTGCATATTTTGCAAAATTGTGAAAGGAGAAATCCCTTCTAACAAAATTTATGAGGATAACGAGTTCTTAGCCTTTCTTGACATTGCTCCTGTAAATCCAGGCCACGCCTTGGTTATCCCTAAGCTTCACTGCAAAAACCTGTTAGACTTTCCAAAAGCAGAAGAAACCGATCTATTAGAGTTCATAAAAAAAGTTGCAAAAGCAGTTGTCAAAGCAACCAAAGCTGAGGGCTTTAACCTGGGCATGAATAATGGCAGAGTAGCAGGCCAGCTAGTAGACCATGCTCATTTCCATATAATCCCAAGGTTCTCTGGCGATGGTTGTAAGCACTGGCCTAAAAAAGATTACAAGGAAGGGGAGATGGAAGAGGTGATGAAGAAAATAAAAAACTTTTTATAACCTCATTTTTTCTTTTTAATTCATTGTCGGTGTAGTTTAGCCTGGTTAGAGCGCCACGCTCATATGGTTGAGCAATGAGCTGAAAAGCAATGATTAACTCGACTCTAACCTAAGAAACGTGGAAGTCGAGGGTTCAAAAGAGAAGCTGTTAAGCTAGTTTTTCTGAGGTTCCCTCCACCGACATTTTTTTCTAGTAAGAATCAGTAACTCCTTGCAAAATAAATCATTTTCTCTGCTTTTTTACCACACCCGCAGAAACACTTAACTCTTATGGTTGGCTGTTTAAATGGAATATTAAGGCTCTTGGCTCCTGTCTTGTCTTTTATATCATCTTCGCATTTCTTGGTGTTGCACCAGGGAGCAAAGGCTATTTTTCCTTTATTTATGGCTTTTTTAAACTCACTCATTGATTTAACCTTTACAATGCTCTTATCCAAGAACTTTTTTGCTTTGTTATAAAGATTATCCTGTATATCACCAAGAATCTTAATGGTTCTGACAGCAAGTTCTTCTATAGGAACTGCTTCTTTAATCCCTGTATCTCTTCTTACACTAACAACTTGCTTTTTTTCTAAGTCTTTAGGCCCTATCTCTATTCTCAGAGGCACTCCTCTCAGCTCCCAGTAATTAAACTTAAAACCAGGGCTGTAATCAGGCCTGTCATCAAGCTCCACTCTCATTGTTTTTAGTTCTTTTTTAATCTTTTTTGCTGTTCTAAGTATTTTCTCATTAGTGCTTGGCTTATTGCTGAACAAGATAGGAATAATCACTATGTGCGTGGGCGCTATTCTTGGAGGCACTACCAAGCCTTTTTCATCTCCATGAACAGCTATCATTATGCCTATGCTTCTGGTTGCAAACCCCCATGAGTTTTGATATACATACTGCTTGTTGCCTTGCTTGTCTAAGAAGGTAATGTCAAAGGCTTTTGAAAAGTTTTGCCCTAGAAAATGCGAGGTGCATCCTTGTATTGCTTTACCATTAGGCATAAAGTTTTCCACACTATAGGTATAAACTGCTCCTGCAAACTTCTCATTATCTGTTTTTTTGCCTTTGAGCACTGGCACTGCAAATAATTCTTCATATGTTCTTGCATAAAGGTCAAGTATGTCTAGTACTTCTTTTTCAGCTTCTTTACGAGTTGCAAAGGCTGTGTGCCCTTCCTGCCATAAGAATTCTCTTGTTCTTAAAAAAGGCACTGGGTGCTTGAACTCCCACCTTACAACACTGTTCCACTGGTTAAGCCTAAGAGGCAGGTCCTTGTATGATCTAATCCATTTCTTATAAGAATCATACATAATTGTTTCACTTGTAGGTCTAACAGCCAGCCTTTCCTCAAACTTGGTAGTGCCGTGCTCTGTTACCCAGGCTACCTCAGGGTTAAACCCCTCTACATGCTCTTGCTCTTTTTTTAACAGGCTCTCAGGTATGAATAATGGGAAATAAGCATTTTGTATGCCCATCTTTTTTATCTCCTTATCCATGAAATCCTGCACAGCTTCCCATATAGCATAAGCATAAGGCCTTATTACCATGCATCCAGAAACAGGGCTGTACTCTATTAATTCTGCTTTTTGAATTGTTTGAGTGTACCATTCACTGAAATTGTCTTTTTTATCTGCAGTAATACCTAATTCTGATTTTTTATCAATTTTTTCAGCTATTATAGGTTTTTTAACACCTTTTCTGGCCTTTTTCTTCTTTCTTGCTATTCTTATTTTAATTTTCCTTTTTCTAACCACCATTTTTAAGCACTTATCCCTTGATTAAAATGAATTTTATTTTACAAAATATTTTGTGTTGGATAATACTCTTTTTCTAACTCTTATTAAGCCAGAGCTTTATCCTGCTTTATTTCCTTTTCTTGCTTATGCCAGCCAAGCCAAGGATTAAAAAGACTGCTGTCCACCAGTTAAGGTCCCACCAAAAAGGACCCCAGGTTAGTATGTCGCTTATCAGGTATAAAATACCTATTATAAGCACAATCCAGCTTATCCACATAGGACAGTTCTTCACACTTTCACCCCCAAACAAAGATTCTTTTTTCTAATTTTATTATTCTATTAAGCTTTGATTATTTAAAGTTTTTGGATTTGCATTAGTTGTTCTTTTTTAATCATTACTTGTTCATAATAAAAAGATGTATTACTTGCTCTTATAGAGGAAATCCAGTTTACATTTAAGTATATTAAAAACAAAAGATTTATAAAGACCAAATCCCAGGAATAGAGTAAGGCGATTTTTAGGATCGTTTTTCGGGGGGAAATAATATGATAGAAACAGACGTGAGAAAGCTATTTACTCTTGAGGACGGCGTGCATGTAGAACGCCATGTCAGAGTAATTGATAATTCTTTCATTTTTACTGATCACAAGGGTAAACCAGTTTCTAAGAAAAAGAAGATTACTGAGAATCTAATCAAGTATGTGGTTACAGAGCTGGTAGGAGAGGAAGCTCTTCCCATAATCTTCTATTTAAAAGGAAAAAACCAGATATCTGAGTTTATAATCGCAGAAGAGCTTGATATGGAAATACACCTGGTAAGAAACTTATTATACAGGCTTTTAGAGTTCAACATAGTCTCTTTTATAAGGAAAAAGGACAGGATAAAAGGCTGGTATATCTGTTACTGGGATTTTAATGAGCACATGACACCTTATCTTGGTGAGAAAATCAGGATTTCTAAGATTTCTAAGCTCAAAGAAAGGCTTGAAAAAGAGCAAAAACACACTTTTTACATGTGCAGGAATGCCTGTGTAAGAATGCCTTTTGAAAAGTCCATGGAGTTTAATTTCAAGTGTCCTGAGTGCGGAACCCTGATGAATGAGCAGGATAATACAAGAACCCAGGAGTTTATAAAAGAGCAGCTCAAAGAACTGGAGAGCAAGAAGAGGATTTGCTGATTTCTTTGATTAAATTGAGTATTAACAACTTATCAATAGTAAAAAATAGAAAGATTTATATATGAGAATGCACATATTATCATATTATCAAAGAAAAAGGTGGTTAAGAATG
>JAHWIP010000051.1 GCA_019322375.1 Candidatus Woesearchaeota archaeon | reverse complement strand
GGTAAGAGAAAATCAAACTATTTTTGAAGTTCATGTTGATAAAGCTAACCTGGCAACTGGCAAAGAAGCTGCTAAGAGGATAAGCAATAAGATGCCTTGTAAGTGCCAGCTAATTATTGGAAAAAATTACTGAGCGCACTTGAGTGTATGCTCGGAGGGTAGAAAATGGAATTTAAACTAAGTATCGGAGACCCAAAAACAGGCAAGACTGTTAAAAAGGTTATTTCTGACAAACAAGCAGAAGTTTTTCTTAAGAAAAGAATAGGAGAAAAGCTTAATGGAGATGACATAGGCTTTGCTGGCTATGAGTTTGAGATTACAGGCGGCAGTGATTACTGCGGCTTTCCAATGAGAAGAGATGTTAGAGGCACTGCCAGGAAAAGAATCTTGATTGTCAGTGGTGTTGGTATTAGAAAGAACAAAAAGAGCAGAAAAGGAAAAAAGATCAGAAGAACAGTGGCTGGCAACACGATTTATTCAAGAACTGCTCAGATAAATCTAAAGATATTAAAGTATGGGGCTAAGCCGCTTGCAGAGGAAAAGAAAGAAGAAAAGCCTGCTGAAAGTGAAGCGCCTAAGGAAGCAGAAAAGAAAGAAGCACCTAAAAAAGAAGAAAAGAAAGAGAAGCCAAAGAAAGAGGAAAAACCTAAGGAAGAGAAAACAGCAGAAGCAAAAGAAGAGAAGAAACCAGAAGAAAGAACAGAGGACAAGAAAGAAGAACAAAAGAAAGAGCCAGTTAAAGAAAAAAATAAATAATAACTGTGCTCGCTCGCTAACGCTCGCGAGGGAAAAACATTTATAAACTATCTTCTATTAATCATTCTTATGTTCAGGGTTGAGGTTGTTAAGCTTTTATCAAAAGCAACAGGATTAAAAAAAGATGAAGTTGACTCGTTAATAGAAATCCCTCCATCTCCTGAGATGGGTGATTATGCTTTTCCTTGCTTTGTATTGGCTAAGAAGGAGAAAAAAGCTCCTATGATAATTGCACAGCTGCTTGCTGATAAGCTTAAGCCCAAGCCTCCTATAAGCAAGATAAAAGCCCAAGGTCCTTATCTTAACTTTTTTATTGACAAGAACAAATTAGCAGAGCAGGTTATCAAGGATACTGTTAAGAGCAAGGTGTGTTATGGCAGCTGGCCTTTAAAGCACAAGAAAGTAATGGTTGAGTACCCTGCTCCTAACACTAACAAACCCTTGCATTTAGGGCATGTAAGGAATATGTTGCTTGGCAATTCTATCTGCAATATACTGGCTTTTGCAGGCTACCAAGCTATTCCTGTTGACCTGGTCAATGACAGAGGTGTTCATATCTGCAAATCAATGCTTGCTTACCAGAAGTGGGGCAAGAACAAGGAACCAAACAAGAAATCTGATCATTTTGTAGGAGACTATTATGTGCTTTACAATGAAAAATTAAAAAAACATCCTAAGCTTGAGCAAGAAGTGCAAGATATGCTAAGGAAATGGGAGAATAATGATAAAGAAGTTGTTGCTTTGTGGAAAAAGATGCGCAAATGGACTCTTGAAGGATTTAAACAAACCTATGAGCTGTTTAATGTTCATCATAAAAAGGTTTATTATGAGTCAGAAATCTATCAGCAAGGTAAAAATATAGTTATGGATGGATTAAAAAAAGGCTTATTCTACAAGGATGAAGAAGGAGCAATAGTTGTTGATTTAGAAGAAGGGCTTGGTAAAAAGATTTTGATAAGAAAGGATGGCACAGGCTTATACATAACCCAGGATTTATATCTTGCAAAAAAGAAGTTTGATGATTTTAAAATGGACAAGTCAGTATATATCGTGGGTAATGAGCAAATCTATCATTTCAAAGTCTTGTTCAAGATTATTGGCATGCTTGGCTTTTCATTTGCAAAGAGTTGCTATCACTTAGCTTATGGCATGATTAATCTGCCAGAAGGAAGAATGAAGAGCAGAGAAGGAACAGTTGTTGATGCTGATGATATATTAGAAGAAATGAAAGTTGTTGCTGAAAAAGAAATAAAGAAAAGACATAAAGGTATTGATAAAAAAGAGGTTGATAAAAGAAAAGAAATAATTGGAACAGGAGCTCTTAACTTCTTTATACTCAAATACGACCCTATGAAAGATTTTACTTACAACCCAGAGGAAAGCATATCTTTTGAAGGAGAAACAGGCCCTTATGTCCAGTATGCTCATGCAAGGATATGTTCAATACTAAGAAAAGAAAAAAAGTTTAAGCCTGAGAAGATAAAAAAATTAGAGTTTAAACATAAAACAGAGTTCAACTTAATAAAATTATTAGCAGATTTCCCAAGCACAGTAAATGAAGCAGCTGAGAATTATAAGCCCAGCTTTGTAGCAAGATATGCTTTAGAGTTGGCTCAGGCTTTTAATGAGTTCTATCATGAATGCCCAGTGCTAAAAGCAGACAGCAAGACAAAAGACTCAAGATTAGCATTAATATATTCTGTGAAAACAGTTCTGAGAAATGCACTGGATTTGCTAGGAATCAAGGCGCCTGAGGAGATGTAGATGAAACTCTCCACTTACAAATCCAAGATTCCTAAGAATATATTTGAATTAATTAATAAGCGGGGCTTTCTTGAGCTCAGGCCTTGCCAGACTAAAAGCATTAATGCAGGTGTTTTTGAGGATAAAAACCTGCTTGTGTGCACTCCCACAGCCTCTGGTAAAACCCTTGTTGCTGAACTAGCCTTTCTTAATGCGATTCTTCATGACAAAGGCAAAGCTATTTATGTTGTGCCACTAAGAGCCTTGGCAAGTGAGAAATACAAGACTTTTAAAAAAGATTATCCAAACATAAAGATTGCTATCAGCTCAGGAGACATTGACAGTGCTGACTCTTATCTTGAAAGATATGACTTAATCATAACAACCAGTGAGAAGTTTGACAGCTTAATCAGGCACAAAGCTCCCTGGCTTAGGCAGGTAAAAACAGTTATAATAGATGAAATCCATTTATTAAATGACCCTGGCAGAGGACCAACCCTTGAGGTATTGATAACAATCCTGCGAAGCACATTAAAAAACCTGCAACTGATAGGACTAAGTGCAACCATTGGCAACCCAGAAGAATTATCAGAATGGCTGGAAGCAAAACTAGTCTTAGATGACTGGCGCCCAGTAAGGCTTGACAAAGGAGTTTATTTAGAAGGGGAGATTGAATATAGATAGACAGATAATTGAGGTGGTTTAAATGGAAATGAATGAATTATTTGAATTTGTAGAAGCAGAGCATAAGCGACTCACTAAATATTATAATTCTGAAGAAGACCTAAATAAGAAATACCGTATGTTTGCTAAACTTATCGAGGAAACAGGTGAGTTGTCAGAAGCAATTCTGGCTTCAGATGCTTTCCAAAGAAAGGAAAAACTAGAATCATTCAATGAAAAGCTTGAGCATGAATTCGCAGATGTAGTTATCTGTGCTCTTATATTGTCAAAAGAAATGAATGTTGATATGAAAAAAGCATTAAAAGAGAAGATTGAGAAGATAAAGAAAAGAAAATATTAAATCTGATTATTCTTGAGTTCAGGATGAGTATAATCTGGTTTTTTTCCAAGTGGTGATTTCTTGGTAAATGCATAATAAGCACGGACCATGTTCTGTATAAACCTTGATTGCAGCTGCTGAGTCGCTAAGCTTCTTTTTACAGGGCTGAGTTTAAGAATTACTCCCAAGAATCTTCTCAGCATATCATTTGTCCAGAGATGATAGTTATCAAAAACAAGGTTTTGTAGTTTATCTGTATTAATAGCACTCATAACAAATCTTTCAAAACTATCTTTAGGAACAAAGTTTATTTGTTTTCTTCTCTGCATGCCAAGGCTTTTGGTTGAGCAGAACCTTGTGCACACACCACAACCAAGGCATCTTTTTGAATCAACTTTTACAAGATTTTTTCCTTTCTTGTCCTTGATTATTTTAATTGCATCAACAGGGCATTTCTCAACGCAAACCCTGCAGCCAGTGCAAGTCTTGGGATTAAGTTTTGCTAAGAAGTTAGTGTGTACTTTCATATTATAACCCAGTCTTTTGTAGGCAAGCAAGGCTTCACAGCAGCAACCACAGCAATTGCATATCCAGCCAACGCTTTTTTGTACATTATCACCTATTTGCACTAATCCCAAGCTAATGCATTTATCAAGAATCTGAAGAGCTTTCTTTTTGCTTATTTTTTTGGCAATGCTGTGTTTGGAAAGGCTCTTAGCAGCGCCATTAAAAGACAGGCAAACGTTTTGCGGCATGTTGCATGCTTTCCCCTTGTGCTGCATTTTATGGCGGCAGTAACAAGTGCCCACACTGATGCATGTTGCTGTTCTGATTACATGAGTAGCTCTTTCATAGTCCAAGATGATTGACTGATCTTTTTGTTGTATAGCATTCTCATGCACAAGAGTCCTGGCTATTGAGGGGCTAAGTGCAAAAACTTCTTTTGAGAATTTATCCTCAACATTAATGTATTGATAATATAGTTCAGATAAAACTTTTCTGTCAAATTTTCCATCAGTACGCATTATAGAGAATTCAAAAAAACCTGCCATAGTAGGGGCTAAAATATAAGTCTGGGTTTTTCCTTTTCTCATATCAAGCAAGAGCCCTTTATCTGCCAGGTTGTTAAGTGCCTTTCTTGCAGTATTTTCAGGTTTCTTCCATATCTTTGCTGCTTTCTTCACAGTAACCGGCCTCATAGGAAGCACAGAAACCAGTTCTGCTTCTTGTTCAGAAAATAAAATTTCAAGTATCTTAAACAAGGTTTCAGAAGCAGGAGCTCCCTGCGGTGATTTATCAAGTCTTTGCTGAAGCTGATAATAGCTTTTTGAGGTTACATGAGCCATAATGATTCACTCAAACTTCTTATTCTTCCTTAACCAAGCCTCATACTCTTTAACAGTGCCAAAGAACTCTTTTATATCAGCATTATTCATATCACAATCCTTGACATGGTATTCCCGGCAAACAGGAGGTCTTTTCTTATATATTTTGCACCTGCCATCCTTGGTTAAGTGCTTGCACTTAGAATCAAACTGAACATTCCAAAGGTCATCCTTATCAATATAAACAGTAACGCCTTTATGAAACAAATACCACTTTATATCTTCAAAATCATCCCTGGTTTCAGGAGTTTCTATCTCAACAACTAATAACTGGCAGCAGTTTCCATCGCATTTGTCGCATGTTATCATTTTATCTGCCTCTTGTATTATCTTATCCCCTTCTCATGGGCCCGGCCGGACTTTCGCAACATATCGCAGTGCTAGCGAAACCAATATCTATTTTATAAATTTTGAGCTCGCTCTATGCACTGGACTTCAAATGTTATTCGAACCGGCGTCTGCTGGTGTCTTCTTAAAAGGCTAAGCCGAAGCCAACCGTACTCTCCAGGCTATACTACGGACCCATTATTCAAGCTCAATAATCCAATGACCATACTTAGTTATTTGTTCTGGTGTGTGAAAATCAGTTAAGTTTACTTTATTAAGGTTTTTTACTTTTTTCTTTAAAACCCTTCCTGTGTATTTTTTAGTCTTGGGATTGTATTCTTCCAGCACTAATATATCGCCTTCTTTTATTTCAAAGTCTGCTAGTCTCATATCAGTGTTCTTTTTGCCTTCAAGCATACGCTGGAAAAGCTCTGGCCAGGTCTTTTTTTTAATCTCCATGAAAACACAGGATAGCAACCCATATATAAATTTTATTAATAAAATAACAATAAGAAAAAGAATAAAAAATTCACTTCTTCGCAAGCGTAATCTCAATTGTGGATACTCGAACGTCTTGGCCTTCCTTGTTCTTGAACTCCTCTGAGTCAATAGCTATCCCTTTTAGTTCTATCTGGTCTTTGAGAAATCTCTTCATAGCCACTTCTGAAATATCCACTGCTCTGCTAATGAACTTTCCTCTTGCCTTCACTATCACTTCTTTTGCTCCTTTGGTTGTGAACTGCACTACAACGCCGGTCACATAGTTCATGAATGGCTTGTTGCCAATAAAGATTGAGTTGTCCTCTGCCATTCTTATCCCTCCTTATTCTAGTTGTTGTTTGTTTTTGTTCTACTAGTTCTACTTTGCTTCTGCTTTTATAATACGGGTAGCATACCCTGCCATAATGTTTCTCAGCTTCTTAGACTTAACCCCTGTTAACTCTGCCACTTTCAACTTGTTCTCCTCGTAATCAGTGCTAAAGCTGTCCCTGTGCTCCTCTAACAATTGATGCGTTATTGCCTTCACCAGTCTAGTCTTGATTCTACCCATTGTGAGGATAAGAGAATAAAGGATGGTTTATAAAGATTTTGTAGATTTCGAGGAATTTGAGGTTTTTTAGCTTAATTCCACAACAATCTTTGCTCCTGTCTTGGCAGTTATGTCATTAACATCTTTGTCAGGGTTAACTTCTACTACATCTGCCATTCCTATATTCCTTAGCATCTTTAATCTGTGAATCAGATACAATAACTGCCGAGTATTCATGCCTCCTGGCTCTTGATAGCCTGTTCCTGGGGCAAAAGCAGGGTCTAGCACATCAATGTCAACAGATATGTATACTTTGCTCCAGTGCCTTGCAACACTCATAATGCTGTCAGCTACTTCTCTTAGGCTTTCAAAACTGATTTCTCTCATAGAATAATTCTTTATCTTGTTATCATCAATGAATTTCTTCTCCTCCTTGCTCATGTTTCTGACTCCTACAAGAATAATATTTTTCTTATCAAGAGTTCCTTCCTCAATCAGAACTCTTAAATAATCCTCATGAGTTGGTGGCTCATGTTTTTCCTGAACATCAGGATGAGCATCAAAAACAATTATGCCACCCCCAGGATTATTCTTAGCAAAGGCTTTAAAACCAGGGTAAGTAAGAGAATGGTCTCCGCCGATTAAGATAGAAAAAGCGCTCACCTTCTCAATCTCATTATATATTGCTGCGTGAGATTGCTCTAAATTATTATTATCAACCTTTACTTCTTTAATATCAAATAAAGGAAGCATTCCCTTCTCAGTTAAGTGAAAATCTTTCAGATGCGAAACAATCTTATCAGGAGCTTTTTCCAAGCCTTTCTTCTTGCTCAGAGCGCCTGCATTAAGAGGTATTTTGAAAATCTTCATAGAAACAAAGACTAAGCATTCCTTAATAAATCTATTGCTAATTTAGGATCATCACTTCCAAATACATAGCTCCCAGCAATTAAGATATTTGCTCCTGCTATTATTGCTTCATGAGCAGTATCTGCATTTATTCCTCCGTCAACAGCTATATCTTTCATTGGATATTTTTTTCTTATGCTCTTAACTTTTTTCAGAGAAGCTTTAATCATCTTCTGCCCTGCTTTGCCAGGCTTAACAGTCATAACAAGAACAAAATCAATATCAGAAAGAAACTTCTCTATTCTTTTAACAGGAGTCTCAGGATTCAAAGCCAACCCAATCCTTACATCCTTCTTTTTTAACTTGTCAATAAGTTTTCTAGGAGAACGAGTAGCTTCTATATGAAAAACTATTCCATCAGCACCTGCTTTAAGGTATTTATCAACCACTTTCTCAGGCTGCTTAACCATTAAATGAACCACTTTCTTAAGATTAGTCTGAACCTCAGCAACCAGCTTGTAATCAAAGCTCTTCTGCTTAACAAACTTGCCGTCCATGACATCAAAATGAACAGAATTAGCAGTGCTCGCCCTCATCAAAGCCTGGTCAATCACAGAAATATCTTCATAATCCAAACTTAAAATACTCACACCAACCTGAACAATCAGTATTACCACCCCTGATAGATATATATAGACGAGGATTATTTATAAAAGTTATTATTTAGACGAAAATTTTATATAAATCCTTGTAAACACTTATTTCCATGCAAGAAAAAAAGAAAAAAGTTATTCTGGCAGCAGACCATGGCGGGTATGAGTTAAAAGAAAAACTAAAAGAAGTTCTGGAAGAAAATGAGATTCCTTATGATGATATATCATTTGAGTTTGAAAGAGACGATGACTATCCTGACCATGCCTTTAAAGCAGCAACAAAAGTTGCTAAGGAAAAAGCCAGAGGAGTGCTTATCTGTGCAACAGGGATTGGCATGTGCATATCTGCCAACAAAGTCAAAGGAGCAAGAGCAGCAATGGCTTATGATGAGAAAACAGCAAGGCTTAGCAGGCAGCATAATGATACAAATATTCTTTGCTTAGGAGCAAGCATAACAGATGAGGAAACTGCAAAAAAGATTCTTAAAGCATGGCTCACAACCAGATTCCTTGAAGGCAGGCATGCCAGAAGAGTTGATAAGATAAAGGAGTTTGAGAAATAATAATTAACTATGAGTTAGTAGTAAAAAACAAAATATTTATAAATAGAACTGTGCTTCTGTTTTCTGTTGGTGATTTAATATGAGTAAAAAAATTATAATAGAATCTTATAACCTTCCAGACATAAGCGGTAAAGAATTAACGCCATACGGAAAAATAATTTCTCCTGAAGAAGCAATGGAAACCATTCTCAAAGTACCGGGTCCTAACCAAGAAGATATTGGAAGATGGTATTTAGATATTTTTAATCAGCACATAGATACTAAGAAAGTGACTGGAATAAGATATATAGATTGTAATGATCATATGCCTCTTATATTGTTTGCTGCGGATTACTTAGTCGGAAAAAATAAAGAAAATAATAGGATTGAAATGAGGCTTACTGGTGGAGACGGTCCTTTGGGTTGGATGTTGACTATGAAATTACAATATGATGGAAATGATATAAATTTTGAACCAAGAATCCCAGAAATACCAACAAAAGGACTGTTACATAAATTAGGTTTAAAAAAGGTAAAAGAACCAACAAAAGAAGAGAAATTCCCTTTGCTTCAAAAAAAGAAGGGGGCACAAATCTGGCCTGGAAAAAATGAGCATGGAAGAACAGAGACACGAATTAAAGTGAAAGATAAAAGATTAGAAGAACTCGCAAATAAAATCTATCAATCCATTGAATCTATTAGAACATCACAACCCCAAAAACCAAGTTATATTAATTAACTAAAACCTCACCTTTCTCCCTGCATAACCACTCTTTTTAAGATTAGCTTCTATCTCAATAAGCCGATTATACTTTGCAGTCCTCTCCCCTCTGCATGGTGCTCCTGGTTTTATCTGGCTGGCGCCTATGCCAACTGCTAAATCTGATATATATGTGTCTTCTGTGTCTCCGCTTCTATGGCTCACAATGATTTCCCAGCCTGCTTCTTTTGCTATTTCTGCTGCTTTTAAAGCCTCAGTAAGAGTTCCTATCTGGTTAACCTTTAATATCAAAGCATTGCAATAATTATTATTAATAGCCTTTCTAACTCTATGAGGATTACTAACAGTTAAATCATCTCCTATAACCTGGATTTTTCTCTTCTTAGCAACTGTGCTCATGAATTCCTGCCAAGCATCAAAATCATCTTGTTCAAAAGGGTCTTCTATGCTCTTAATATCATACTTGCTAAACAACCTGTCATAATAGTTCATTAAGCCTTTTGCACTGAAATTAGCACCTATGTCATATTCATCATTAACAAAAAGACCACTTGCAGCAACATCCATGCCTATGCGCATCTTCCTCTTATAGCCAGCCTTACTAATGGCTTCACTAACCAAGTCCAGGGCTTCTTCAGGTGTCCGTATGGGAGGTGCAAAGCCTCCTTCATCACCAACATTAGTAGCATTAACCCCGTATTTATCATCAATAATCTTTTTTAGCACATGATAAGTCTCACTCACCATTCTGGCAGCATCTGCAAATGATTTAGCTCCTGTTGGCAGTAAAAGAAACTCCTGCACTTTAAGGTAATTACCAGCATGTTCTCCTCCATTAAGAACATTAGCCATAGGAACAGGCATAACAGGCTTGTCCTTGTTGCCAGACAACTCTGCTAAATATTCATATAACTCTTTACCCTTTGCATTAGCAGCTGCTCTGCTCACAGCCAGGCTCACAGCAAGGATAGTATTAGCCCCGATTATAGATTTATTCTCAGTAGCATCCAGTCTTTTAAGCTCTAAATCAACCTCTTCCTGCTCAGTCACTTTCAATCCTTTAAGCTTCTTATTAACCTTCTTCTTAATAATATCAAGGCTTTTCTCCACTCCTTTGCCATTAAAAGCTTTTTTCCCATCCCTGAGCTCAACAGCCTCGTACAAGCCCTTGCTAGCCCCGCTAGGCACCAATGCAAAGCCAGAATGCTTCTTAGTACTAACAACAGCTTTCAGAGTAGGATTACCCCTGGAATCAAGAATCTGGTAAGCCTTAATATCATGTATTTTGTCCAAGTAGACCACCTCTTAGAAAATAAATATATAATGCCTTTTATTAATCTTCCTTTTTTTGATAAAACATAAGAAAAAGAGAACAGAAATATAAATTTCTGACCTTTAATCAAAGATTAAAAGAATAAAAAAAATATTAATAATTTTAAGTCTCAACATTGCCTACTACTGAAACTGCGGTTGTGTGGGTTACTGTTTCTCCGGATTTCCTGTAAACAATTGTTACGTCGCCTCTGAACTTCCCTGATAT
>JAHWIP010000050.1 GCA_019322375.1 Candidatus Woesearchaeota archaeon | reverse complement strand
TTATTGACAAAAGCACAGACATAAATGTGAGCAAAGCAGCTCTTAGCCAGAACTTAATAGCAACTATTAATGGAGAAGCCGTCTATATGCCGGAAGTAACAGCTGTTTATAACAACATACCAGCAAACATGAGGACCAACACTTCATTACAAGAAGCCCTGGACCAGGTTATTAATAACAAGCTCTTACTGCAAGACGCAGAAAGCAAAGAGTTCAGGGTGAGTGAAGAAGCAGTTGATAATTCTATTAATGCTTTCCTTGCAAACAATGGGCTGACTCTTCAACAATTAGAGCAAAACCTAGCAAATGCAGGCTCATCAATAGAAATATTCAGGAACAGCATAAGAAATAATTTATTGCTCCAAGCAGAGATAAATGAGATTACAAAAGATGTAAAGAGTCCTTCAGAAGCAGAAATAAAAGTTTATTATGAGGATAACAAGCAGAGCTTTACAACAATAGCAAAAGCCAAAACAAGGCAGCTGCTCATATATGCTAATCAGACTAATCAGGATGCAAAACTAGAGCAGGTAAAAGCAATAGGTGACCAGCTAAATAAAACCAATTTCTGTGACTTGGTAGAAAAACACTCAGAAGACCTTATCAGCATTCCAAGATGCGGGCTGTATGATTTTCAGCAAGGACAATTACTGCCAGAATACGAAGAGATAGTTTTTAATTCAGAGCCAGGCTCTACAAAGATAATACAAACAAGAATAGGCTATCACATAGTGCAAATAATAAATATTACCTATCCAAAACAGCTAAGCCTAGAAGAAGTAAAAGAAAGTATTAATAATCTCATAGTTCTCAGAAACAAACAAACAGTATTAAACCAGTACATACAAAATTTAAGACAAGAAGCAGATGTTGTTAGTTATCTGGGGTAGAAGAAAGCATCACAAAGCAACTTAATAGTAAACTTTATATACAAAACCCAAATTTTTCTAAAAAAAGTTAAAAAAAATATGTTCGAGGTGATATACAATGGCAGAAATGCTAATAGTAAAATCTAAGATTAAAGATGTTGCAGGAGAGTGCAATGTAGGCGGAGATGTTGCAGAAGCTCTGAGCAAAGCAGCAGAGCAAATGATGCAAATGGCTGCTAAAAGAGCAGATGCTAATGACAGGAAAACTGTTCAAGGCAAAGACGTCTATGTAGGAGACAAAACAGCCAAGGAAATGCTCATAGTCAAGTCCAAGGTAAAAGATGCTGCTGGCGGGCACAATGTAGGCGGAGACGTAGCAGACGCTCTGAACGAGATGATAACCTGGCACTTGATGCAGGGCTGTGAAAGAGCCAAAGCCAATGGCAGAAAAACAGTGCAGGCAAGGGATATATAAATTTTTTATTTATTTTTTTATTTTTTCTGAATTTTTTCTTTATTTTTTATCAGCGCCTATTTCTCCCTTGCGTAGAATAAATCTATCGTTTTTTAGGTCGTCATGGTGTTTTATGAAATATATCTTTGCCCTAACAGTTTGATCACTACCTATGATTGGAAAATCCCTTAGTTCAGAAATCATACCATAGTGCGCTTCAAACCTTTCTAATTCAAAATACCAGCTCATGAGATTATCAACTGTATCTTCAAGTTTTAGAACTGCTCCGGACGTTTCGTCTCCTCGAACACCAAGAATATTATGGTTTAATCCTGATTCTGCTTTATAAGCACGAAAACCAGGAGCTTTAACCAAATACTTCTCTATCACTGTCGGTCCTCCTTTGGAAAAGAATTCAGGATAAGCAGCACTAAAATCAGCAACATCACCAACCTCTTTCTTTGCTAGCCCACTGGATGAGAAAATGTTTATCCATTGGTATCCAAGCTTATCAGACCCATGAAAAGCAGGTTCTGCAGGAGGTTCTGTTTTGGATCCTCTTTGGAAGGGAACGAAGTTTCCAGAAGTTAACCAACCTAATGAAGTGCCTAGAGCAATGCCTCCTCCTATTAACAGGGCGTCCAGGAATGTTCTTCTCTTCATGTAAAAAGGAATTATCTATATTTATTTAAATTTTTAGGTTTAAAACAAAAACCTTTAATAAAAATTAAATAATTATTTTTGAGAATGCTTTGCAAATGCAAAACCTTTATAAACAATTTACATTTCTTTTAAGTTACCAATGACTAATGAAGCCCTTAGGGGCTGAAGAGGTACACTTTATCTGTATCTCATATTGCACACAATCCATTTGGAGGTTGATTAAGATGAGCGAAAAAGCTTATGAAGCTGTTGAAATTGCCAGGAAAACAGGAAAAATCATTAAAGGAACCAATGAGGTTACCAAGGCTATTGAAAAAGATAAGGCAAAGCTGGTGGTGATAGCTAAGGATATATCCCCGCCAGAAATTATTATGCACATACCTTTGCTTGCAAAAGAAAAAGGTATTGCTGTTGCAGAGGTTGCTAGCAAGGAAGAATTAGGAGCAGCTGCTGGTCTTAAAGTAGGGACTGCTAGTGTGGCTATTGTTAAGGAAGGAGAAGCAAAGAACCTGCTTAAAGAGTTTGGTGTTAAATAAATTCCTTGGTGATTAAGAATGGCTGAAAAATTCCAAAAAAGGGACAGGCGCCCAGAAAAGCAGGAAGGCCCTAAAGGAGGAGTAAACTTTTCTCCAGCAGTGCCTGCCAGTGTTGAAGAACTGGTTGGAAGAACAGGCACCAGAGGAGAAGCAACCCAGGTAAGGTGCAAGGTGCTTGACGGCAGGGATAAGAACAAGATTATAAGAAGAAATGTCAGAGGACCTGTCCAGCTAGGAGACGTATTAATGCTTAGAGAGACTGAAATAGAAGCCAGGCCTCTTAACAAGGCTGGCAGAAGCAAGTAGGTGGTATAAATGCCTAGGTGTGATTTTTGCAGAAAAACCATGGAGCCAGGAACAGGCAAAATGTTTGTTAGAAAAGACGGAAAAACTTTTGATTTTTGCAGTTCAAAATGCGAAAAAAATATGCTTAAGCTAAAAAGAAAGCCCAGAACAACCAAGTGGACTGTTGAGTATGCTGATGTTAAGAAAGGATTGAAAAAATGAAAGCGGTGAGAGCATGACAATGGAAAAGACTTTAGTTATTATAAAACCTGACGGAGTCCAAAGAGGATTAATCGGAGAAATAATTTCAAGGTTAGAAAAAGTCGGGTATAAAATAATTGACATGAAAATGTTTTATGCTGATGAAAGCCTTGCTGGAAAGCATTATGCAGCAGATGATGAATGGCTGGAAGAAGTTGGAAGAAAACAAAGAGCTTCTTATGAAAAAAAAGTAATGACCCTTAAGGAAACCAACAAAGAACTAGGGCACAAAGTAAGAAATTACTTGCTAACCTACATATCAATGAGCCCTGTAGTAGCTCTTATCATAGAAGGTCATAACGCAGTAGCGCATGTAAGAAAAATGTGCGGTGCCACTTCACCGCAGGATTCATCTCCAGGAACAATCAGGGGAGACCTTGCTTTTGACACCTTCCAGTTAGCTGATGATTCTAAAAGACCAATACAAAACCTGATACATGCCAGTGGCACT
>JAHWIP010000049.1 GCA_019322375.1 Candidatus Woesearchaeota archaeon | reverse complement strand
TTAAGTCTGGATTGTTTACCCGCACTAGTTTTTTTAGTTCATTCATTAAATTATCATTTGAATGCAGTCTGCCTGCTGTGTCTATCATAACAACATCTATGTTTTTGGCTTTTGCATGTTCTATTGCATCATAAGCAACTGCTGCTGGGTCTGATTCATATTCATGCTTTATCATTTTTACTCCCAGCTTGTTTGCGTGTTCTTCTAATTGCTGGATGGCTGCTGCTCTGAATGTGTCGCTGGCTGCAAACACAACAGATAGCTTGTTTTCCAGCAGTATATGAGCAATCTTTGCCATGGTTGTTGTCTTGCCGCTTCCATTCACTCCTATGAATGCTATTACATAAGGCTTTTCTTTTTTGTTTTTTATCTCTTTAATGATATTGAAATGCTGGTCCATGAACAAGCTTTCAACAGATTCTCTTAATGATTCAAGGATTAAGTCATAAACTCCTTTTCTGCTAACCTTGCCTGTTGTTAAGTCTGTTTTTAAGTCTGCTTTTATCTTGTCAATAACCTCAACAGCAACATTGTTCTCCAGCAATACTACTTCCAGCTCCCAGAACAGTTTTTCAAATTTATCCTCAGAAAGCTTGACAGTGGTGAATCTTTCTTTTATTTTCCTGAACAAGCCTTTCTTTTCTTTTACTTCAACTTCAGGTTCTTCTTCTTTAACTTCAACTTTGGGCACTGCGCCTGCGGCCACTTCTTTTTCTTCTTTTACTTCTGGTTCTTTTTTAACTTCTTCTTTGACTTCTTCTTTTTTTTCAGGCTTAACTTCCTCTTCTTTCTTTTCCTTCTTACCAAACAGCTTCTTAAAGAATGATTTCTTTGGTTTTTCTTTTTTTTCCGCGCGAGCGTTGCGAGCGAGCAATGAAGGTTCTTTCTTTTCTTCTTCAACTGGTTCTTCTTTTACTTCTTCTTTCTCTTCTTTAATAGGTTCTTCTTTAGCCTCTTCTTTCACTTCCGCTTTAACTTCTTCTTCAGGCGGTACTGGTTCAGGCTCAGGCTTTTCTTCTGGTTCTTGGGTTACTTCTTTTTCCTCTTCTTCTGGCTCTTCTTTTTCCTCTTCAACTTCTTTTGGCTCTTCTTTAACTTCCTCAACAGGCTCTTCTTTTATCTCTTCTTCAGGCTCTTTTACTATCTCTTCTTTAACTTCTTTCTTTACTTTTGGCTTTTCCTTTACCTCTTCAACTTTATCTTTTTTAACTTCTTTTACCGGTTCCTTTGGAACAACTTCTTCCTTTACCTCAACTACTTTCTCTTCTTCCTTAATATCTGCTTCTTCCTCTACTTTCTTTGAAAACTTAGAAACAGCTTTTTTTAATTTCTCTTTCAGGAACTTAAACATGATAAATACCTCTTTTTATCCTTGCAAGCCTTCTGCTTGCTTTACTAATTCATTAAACTTTACAAGAGTATCGCTTCTGTACTGGGCTATTTCTGCTTCTTGTTCTTCAAGCATCTTAACAGCATCCTCAACACTCTTGGCAACCACTATGTTGCTGCCAACATTAACCCTTACTTCCTCATTATCCTCAAGCTTTGCTTTTACAAAGATTCCGCTGGCAACAGGAGCAAGCATAGCATCCCCTTTTTTTAGCTTTGACAAGTCTTTCAAAGAGTTAATCACATTTCTTATCTCAACCAGTTGCTGGTCAAAAGTCTGCAGGTACTGCTGCACCTGCCTTATCTGCTGGTCAAGCATCTGGAGCTGCAAGTAGTCGGCTTGCTTTGCATCTGCTTCCTGCTTACTATCCTCTTTAGCCTTCTTTTTAGTCATATTAGTCTCAAAGAAACAACCAGGTTTTAAAAGGTTTATTGTTTAGATGCTTTGTGATGAGATTTCTGCAGCATTCTAAGCAACTCGTATTTAGAAATCTTTGGGTTTTTTGCATAAGCAGGGTGCTCTGTGAATAAGATTTTTTCTATTTTTTCAGAGTTTCCATCAGGCACTTTATTAAATATTTGCTTTGTAAACCACATCACTTTTTTCTCATCTTTAAACCTTAATTTAAGCTCTTTTTCTGAAACATCACTCTTTGTTTCATTAAAATCAACTTCATAATCAGGTCCTAAGATTTTTTTACACAGATACTTGGTTCTTGGCATATGAAATTTAGATGTTATAATAACTATTTTTCTCCACTTATTTGGCTCTAAGAATAATTTTTTTGTAAAAAATATATTGCCTATTGTGTCCTGGGATTTTTCTTCAACAAATACATTTTCTTCATTAGCCCCAAGCTTAACAGCATATTCTTTCATTGCACTGGATTCTGTTCTTAAAGGCTTATAATCAATAACAAACCCCCACTTGCCAGACATGATAATGTTCTTAGCAACTCCTTGCTTGTAAAGCTCAACTCCTTTTTCAACCCTTAGCCTGCACATTACTGGCAGAGATCCATCAGGTTTTACACCGCTAGCAAGAATAACTATTGCGTCTTTTTCCATGTTTATAAGAATAAGTCAGAAGATTTTAAAAGGTTTATTGTTTGTATTACTTTTTCTTTACTTTAGCATATATCCAGACAAGAATAATGGCTATTAAATAACAATATATAAAAGCTAGAATAATTTCTATAATCATAGTGAGGGGTGTTTGCATACAAACATCTAGTTTACAAACATACCCGTAATTATTAGAGTAATAGGTAATAGGATAGAAAATTGTTTGACGAAAAAAGTATAGTATCCTAACAGGTATAAATATAAATGAGATAAAATAAAGTATAAATAACACTAAAAAGATTAGAAAGCTTGATTTCTTTGGTTTAATAAAATCTTTAAAACTCATTTTATTCTGCCTCTGGCTTCCCTATCTTAGAAATATCTATGCCTGAGTTCTGTAATAAATTTATATATATCTCTCCAAAGTGTATTTTTTGCTTCATGCCTACCATTTGCTGGTTCTCCAGGTGCAGTAATGGTATGAATGTGAATACTTTGTCTTCTTTTGAGTCTGACGGTATTAACTGGCTAAAGGTTAGTTTTTGTGCTTTCACATCTCCATTATCTTCATAATGGGTTTCCACTTTTTGATAAACATCTTTTATGACTTCTGTTATGTCTATTACTTTTTCAGGTGCTTTTAATCTTATACTTGGTTCTACATACACTGGTCTTCTGACTTCTACTTCTAATGCTTTTTCCAGTGCTTGTATCAAGTCATAAACAGACACTTTTCTTTTCCTTGGCTGGGGGGTTCTTGGCATCAACCTGGGCTTGTCTTTTTCTTTGTCTTCTATTTCATGAGGATACTCTAATGGCAGCTCATCTAACAAGTCTGCTGGGTCATCCATTGAGGATATTAAGCTGTCAAATGCATTAATGTCTTCTTCCAAGAGCCTGTTTGATTTTAGTTTTAACAGGATTGCTGATGCCAGCACTACTTTTCCGCTTATCCTGAAATCCATTTCTTTCAGCTTCTTTAGCATCTCTATAAATTTGTGGGCTATTAAAGAAACATCTATGTCCCAGGGGTTCATCTCCTCTGTTTTTACAAGCTCATAAATAATGTTCTGCCATGTAAGCTCGTCTTCCTCGAATAATAAGCTGAATATTCTTTCCTGAGGCCCCTCACCAGGGCTTGATACCAAATCCATATCAGTATACCTTTTGTGTAGATTTATATTTAAAGCTTGTGGTTTGCCGTAATGTAAAGTCTGCGGGAGATGAATTCTAGATAAAAACTAAGATATAATTTCTAACTAATTTTATTCATCCTCTGTTAAACTTTCTAAATTTTTTCTTTCTTCTCTAGCCTGTTTTTTTCTACCTATGGAACACCCCACATAATGGGCAAGGATACCTATTCCTGTGATTACTATCTTATCTATATTTCCATCCAAGGTTTTATATCCGGTAAGTACCGATGCGTCTATTGCTCCTAAAGCGTAAGTTTCAAATTTGCCCATATATGGGTGATATATGAACCTATTTACAAGTGATTTTATCTTTGACATTTTTTTACCTCCATTAGTTATTATAAAGTAGTAACTATCTATATTTATTTAAAACTTTTCTTTATATATTTTAGTAAAACGAAAAATTTATATATTAATATTGCATTATACTAAATATGGATAAAAAAGATAGAAGGATAATAGGGCAGTTAATGGAGAATTCAAGAATTCCAGTAAATCAATTAGCAAAAAAAGTAGGAATAAGTACAGAAGTTGCTTTATATAGATTAAAGAAACTAAAAAAAGATAAAATAAGAGAATTTTATACTTTAGTAAATGAAAAAGCTCTTGGTTATAATAGGTTTACTTGCTTTATTCAGTTAAAGGGAATTTCAATAGAACAAGAAAAGAAGTTTTCACAATTCTTAAGAAATCATGAATTTATCACTTATTTATCTCCAATAATAGGGAAATGGAATTTTGGTTTTGATATATTAGCAAAAGACAATAAGCATTTAGAGAAAATAGTTGAGGAAATTAAAAGCAAAGTTCCCAATAATATAGAAACAATAACAATTATCGGAACTGGAATAGGGGATGAAGTATACTTAATAAAGATAGTTGGAGTTAAGAAACCAATTAAACACTATGTTAAATTAAAAGAGCATAAAATTGATGAATTAGATAGAAAAATTTTAAGTTTATTATCTAATAATTCAAGAATAGAATATAAGGAAATTTCAACAAAATTAAATTTGACTTCAAATGCTATTAAGTATAGAATAAAGAATTTAAAAAAACATGATTTAATAATTGGATATACTATTTCTGTTAATCATAAAGAGTTAGGTTATGAAATATATAACATTCAACTTAAATTAATTCATTCATTGGAAGGTTCTAAGATAATTCCTTTTGTGAGAGAGCATCCAAAACTTGTTTATATTTATAGATATTTAGGCAATGAAAACTGGGATTTAGACATTGGTGTTATTGTAAAAGATTCTACAGAATTAAGAAATGTTCTCTTAGAATTAAAAAAAGAATTTACAGATCGTATTAAGATTAATGATGTTTATCTTATTTCAGAGATTTTAAAGGAGGCTCCGCCTAAAGGAATATTCATAAATTAAACAGCTAGACCCGAAGGTCTAGCAGGAGGAACCAAAATTAGCAAAGAATTAGAAACCTTTTTATAAACCTTACTAATAATAAAAAACTATTCGGGCCCATGGTCTAGTGGTTTATGACGTCACCCTTACAAATCAATTAAGAAAGGTGGAGGTCGCCAGTTCGATTCTGGCTGGGCCCATTCTATAAAATGCCTAATCAAAAAAACATAACCAAAGTCATCAACATCTTAAAGAAAAAATCAGAAGTCTCTATGCTTGGCAGCTTTTCAAAAAACCCGCCTTTTTATATTCTTATAAGCACAGTGCTCAGTGCCAGGAACAAGGATGAGATGACCATCAAGGCAACAAAAAAATTGTTTGCAAAGTACAAGACTCCTAAGCAGATAGCAAATGCTCCTTTAAAAAAGCTTGAGCCATTGATTAAGCAGTCAGGTTTTTACAAAACAAAAGCAAAGCGAATAAAGGAAATAAGCAGAATACTTCTTAAGAAATACAAGGGAAAAGTTCCAAAAACAATGGACAAACTTGTTGAGCTGCCAGGTGTTGGAAGAAAAACAGCTGGGTGTGTAATGGTTTATGCTTTTGGCAAGCATGCTATTCCTGTGGACACACACGTGTTTAAAGTAAGCAACAGATTAGGCTGGGTTAAAACAAAAACACCAGAGCAAACAGAGCAGGCATTAATGAAAATCATTCCTAAGAGATATTGGCTTGATGTTAATGAAGTACTGGTTATTCACGGCCAGACAATTTGCACTCCTGTTTCTCCTTTTTGCTCTAAGTGTAGTGTAAGAAAATACTGCGGAAGAGTTGGGTTGAAGAAGAGCAGATAATTATTCTTTTTCATATTTTTTAACATAAGTATCCAGGGTTGGGTTTTCATCATATTTATCTAGAACTGGTTTAACTTTGAATAATTTTCTTGATTTATCCATAAACCATCCCATTGGCCTTCCGCTTATAAAGCCAATTACAATTCCTGCTGGCAGGGCTTTTGCTATTTCTTCTATTGAAGCACCAGATAATGTCATTATCCCTGCATATACTGGAGAGTAGTATGCTACGTTGCCTGTGACATCAGTGACAAATTTCTTTAGCTTAGAGCTTTCTGCATCTGTTTTTAGTAATTTGGCCCAGAATTCTCTGAATTTACCATATGGCCTTGATATGAATAAGCCCATAAAACTCATTCCTAGTCTTGTTTTTAGAACTTCATTAGGTTCTAATCCTCCTATGAAATATTCATTTGCACCATACACTATATTGCCAAACACTAGTGCGGCAGAAGTATCTGCTATGTATCCTCTTGCTTCTCTTTTTACTGTTGAAACAAGCTTTGATAGCTTTGGTGAGTTTCTGGCTTTTTTTAGAATGTTGTAGCTCATTTTTATTCTAAAAGACAACAAAGTCACTTTATAAATATTTCGGTTTTACACCACCACGTAGTGGTTACAAATATGTGTTTTGGGGGATTGGTGCGAAAACTAGCAGATAAAGAACAAAAAAAATAAAATCAGAATTAATCTTATTCGCCTTCTTCCTTAGCTATCTCACTGCCTTTTTGAAGCAGCTTAACATTCTTGGCAACAGGTCCTCTGTCCCCTTCATCAGGGTCAAAAGATACTTTATCATTATCACGAATAAATGTACCTTCTGCCAGGGCTGTGTGATGCACAAAATACTCCTGGTCATCATCGCCTGCAATAAATCCATAACCTTTCTGTCGGTTAAACCATTTAACTGTTCCTTCCATTTTTTACTCCTCCTAAAATACTTGTCCAAGCATGCCTGAACA
>JAHWIP010000048.1 GCA_019322375.1 Candidatus Woesearchaeota archaeon | reverse complement strand
TACCCCTGGAATCAAGAATCTGGTAAGCCTTAATATCATGTATTTTGTCCAAGTAGACCACCTCTTAACCTCAAAATAAGAGTGTAACCTGGTTTTTATTAATGTTATGGTTTTGTAGAAAAAAGAGAAAAAAAATATTAATAATTTTATTCCTCAACATTACCGACTACTGAACCTGCGGTTGTGTGGGTTACTGTTTCTCCGGATTTCCTGTAAACAATTGTTACGTCGCCTCTGAACTTCCCTGATATTGTCGAACTTGTACATCCAAAGGACATTAATCCTGTGTTTGCTCCGTTGTTAAGCCCTCCTGTCTCATTGAGTCCTGCGCAGTCAGTGTAAGGTGATTGTCCTGCTAGTGTGATGTTCACTATGTCTGCGTCAACTCCCAGATTGTTCTGTATGTTCATCACAATAGAGCCATTATTTATCTTGTACTCTGTACAAGTAAATCCTCCTGTTACCACACACTTACTTGGCATAAACCTGTCAGGGCTTAGAACACCAAAGTATGCCAGTGCTCCTATTGCTGCCAGCACTACCAGGATTGCCCATCCATAAGTCATTAAGAACTCCATTGCTGCCTGTGCTTTTTTCATTCTAATTTCACCTCACTCTTTTTTCATATTCATAAATATAGGTTATCTTAATCATCTGGTTTCTTAATTTATAAAGTTTTTGGAAAAACACCTTTAATACTAGAGAAATGCATTGAACATTCCTCTTATTATTACTGATGAAAGAGTGTAAAGAATAAGTGATATTATAATGAACACTGGTATTTGAACCAAGCCTTCTTTTACTCTGCCTTTTCGTATAATACTTACAATACAAGCAGAGGATAAAGATGATATTGCAAGCATAAGATAAGCAAATATCCGGAATTCGTTTGATTTAATAGCCACAGATGAGAATGAGAAGCTGAATAATGAGCTTGAAGCCTGTATATTGCTGCCCATGCTTTGCGTTATTTCCCTTATTATTTCTAAGAGCTGGCTTGCCAAGCCAAAAAGAACAGGTGCAGCCAGTACAGTAGCAAAGGTTATGAATATCACATAAGTGGTCACACTGGCTGCCATTTCCTTTCTAAGAATCTTGGTCTCCTCTATGTTAAGAGCTATTTTGTTAAGCAGGTCAGCCATCTCCCCCCCTGCAATCATTCCTTCCAGTAAGAGATTGACAGATCTCTGAATAACCTTGGATTCATACTTATTAGCAAAACTGGTTAGGGCTGATGCAAGGTCTTCTCCTGCCATGGTGTTCTTAGCAACTGCTTCTATCTCTTTTGCCAGCACTCCAAAACCAGGCCTCACAGCATACCATAAGGCTTTGTCAACAGGCATGCCAGCAGATATATTGGCGCTTGTTAGCTGAAGAAAATCTGGGAAAACTGCTTCTACTGCTTTTGTCCTATTAAATATCTTCATATCAAGGTAGAACAGGTATGCTATCCAAATGATTACTAGAAAGAAAAAGAAGATTGTTAGCCAAAACCCAAGAAGGAATATTAGCAGATTGCCCAATCCTTTTCCAGCAATGATGCTTAATATAATTACTATTATAGTTATGGCTAGGCAGAAAAAAATATTAATCTTGAAAATCTTCTTAGCAATTAGTTTTGCATCAAGGTCAAGGCCTGCTTTTTCAAGGTATTCCTGGAGATTAATGAGTTTTACAAATCCCCTCAGAGAAAACCTTTTCTTCTTAGCAAACAGCCTCTTGTCTTTCAAACCCTTAAGTTTTTGAAGGTCTTTTTCCAGGTGTTTATGATGCTTTGATTTTTTTTCTTTTTTCTCCTCTTTTTCCTTTCTCTTCTCTTCCTTCTTTCTTTCCTTTTCTTTTCTTTTTTCTTCTTTCTTTCTTTCCTTTTCTTCCTTTGCATCAATACCAAGCTTTGCCCTAATCTTCTCTCTCTCTGCTTCAATTCTTTTCTCAGCATCAGGGCTTAGTTTCTTTGGCTCTTCTGTTTTTTCTTTCTTATCACTCTTCTTAGGCGCGTCCTCTGTTTTGGTCTCTTTCTTTTTCCTTTTAAAAGCCTTGAATCCCATTGTATCTATACCTTATTTCATATCATATCTCCATTGGTGGTCTTGCTGATTTTATTACTGCAAAAAACATGAATTGGACAAATCCCACCAGCCCTGCTATGGTTAAAAGAAAAGGCAAGGGCATTGCAAATCCAAGAAAAGTGGAGAGCACTATGAGCACTGTTGTTCCCAGGCTTGGAACTATGACTGCTATCATCATGTAGAACATTGCTAATGGGTTGAGCTTCCTACCATACTCCTTAACAGCGATTTGCTGCTGCCTCACAATCTGGTCGATGACTGCATTAAGAGAGTTAGCCACATCAGCTCCTGTTCTCATTGAGTTAAGCACCTGCCACATCAGTTTTCTAAGCTCTGGTGAAGGAGTAAGAGTTATTGCTTCGTTAAGGGCTTCTTCCATGGTGGTGCCTAGGTTGACTTTCTCAACTATCTCATCAAAGAAAGGCCCTATCACTTCATAGTTCTTGCCCAGATTAACAAAGGCATTGTAAAGAGGAACTCCTGATTCTAATTCTATTATCAAGAACCTGCCTGCAAAGATTATCTCCTGGTTAATACTCCTTTTTATCTTCTCTATCTTCACATCAACATATCTCAAGAAGTAGACAAAGCCAAATATAAAGATTATTGGTAAAAAAAAGAGCACACCAGGCTCTTTTATAAAGGCAAAGCCTATTATAATTAACCCAAAACTAAGAAGAAGGGCTGTGTTAAGGGTTTTCTTAATATAATGCTCTGGCTCTTCACGCATTCTTGCCTGGGATAACTTCAGTTTTAAGTCAGGCATGTTTCTGGCAAGCACTTTAAAGAAGCTCATCTTATATCATAACCCTCTGCAAAGTTTTGTATTAAAAAAAATCTTAAAATTAAATCTTAAAACATTTAAATTCCTGTTTTAATCGTGGAATTTCTTATTAGCACTAACAAATTTCATAATATTAGGTTTATTAGTGTAGTACTCTGCAATTATTCTTCCAACCTCATCAACATCGGTTATCTCATGTTTTATCAGGTAGTTTAGCACTTTTTCTTTTTCACTAAGGTCTTTTCTTATATCAACATCACTCATGCCTGTGTATAGCTTAAGGTTCTGGAACAATGATTTTGAGCGATTCACCATAACAAGCTTGTCTTTCTTTTGGTCATACTGCATTAGAATGTTAGCAGTTGAATCATCAAGTATCTCTGCGATTTGAAAAGTCCTTCTAACACCAGTTCTCCTGTTCCTGAACTGAACAATTATTAAGCTGATTGCTGGCAGCAGGATTTTAGGCACATCAACAGGAGGATTAGTAAGCCTCTCAACTGTCTGGAGAGCATTATTCGCGTGAAAAGTAGCATACACACTGTGGCCTGTATGGATGGCTTCAAACAAGGTTTCTGCTTCTCTCTTCCGCCTAACCTCTCCTACCAGAATCCTGTCAGGCCTCATCCTAAGGCTGTTCACCAGGAGGTCTCCCATTGTAATCTCTCCTTTTCCCTCAGCATTAGGAAGCCTGGTGTTCATAGGCACCCAGTGCAGGTACTTAGGCAGCCTCACCTCTCTTGTATCCTCAATACTTATAATCCTCTGATTAGGAGGAAAAAAGTCTGAAAAGCAGTTAAGAGCAGATGTCTTTCCACTGGCTGTTCCTCCTGCTATTATAGCGCTCATCTCATACTGAATAGCCATCCATATAATAGCTGCTGCTCCTATAGATATTGTTTTTGTCTGAAGAAACTTGGTGATAGTCCATGGGTCACGAGCAAACTTTCTAAAGGTAAGGGTGTTGCCACCAGTGCTTATAGGCATTAGTGTGGCATTAACCCTGTCTCCCTGGTCAAGATGAGCATCCAGCAAAGGTTCTAGCACTGATATCTGGCGCCCTACTTTTCTGCCAATAATACTTGCATAATGCCTGGTCTGTTCTTCATCCCTTACAAACACGTTTGTCTTAAGCCAGCCATGCTTTCTGTGATAAACCCATATGGGCTCAGAAGCATCATTAACAACAACTTCTTCAAGACGAAAGTCATTCATTAAGAATTCTATCATGCCCAGGCCCAGGCTTTTAGTAAGAAGATAACTGGTTAAGAATCCTTTGGTTTCATCATCAAGGTCAGGAAAGTACTTATTTATAAGGTCGCCTATTGTTTCTTCGAACTGGCTCTCTATGAGCTTGGCTCTTTTCAGGTCTGTTATATCTATCATCTCAAGGTTTACTGCTTTGATAAGTTCCTGTCTTATACGCTCAAGCATGAACTCTGTTGTTTTTGAAATACTGGCAATGCTAACTTCATATAAAGGCACAAACTCTCCTTTTCTTTTAATAACAGTAACCTTTATTGGTATGTTCTTTGCTTTGTAATCATAAGTCTCAATGACCTTGCCAGGCCCAGGCCCCTCAGGAACAGTTTTATTATTGTCTTTCTTCTTGGCTTCTGGCTCTTTCTTCTTCGGTGCTGGCTCCTGCTTAGAACTTGATTTTCTTTCCACTAAAAAACTCACCTCTTTTTCTGGTTTTATACACCCTGAATCCTCTTTTATCTACTTATGAATGCATTATGATTAAGAATATATAAATGTTTTGCTAGAACTCTTGCTTATTCTTTGCTTATTCCTTGCTTATCATATCTGTTAGTTGTCCTAGTTTTTTTGTAAAGTCGTTCTTCTTGTTCTCAATTTGTTTAAAGCTTTTCTGAAGCTCCTTGACATAGTTCTGCACATCACTGCTCTTAATTGAGAGGTTAAAACTCTTGGCTTTCATTATCAAAGCATGCAACTCTTTTTCCATGTCTGCCCTGCTTTTCTCAAGTGCGTTAATGAACTCTTGGATTTTGGCTTTTCTTTCAAAAAAAGTCTTGAACTTCTCAGCTGCCTGCATGCTCTCTAACTTGTACTTGTCTATTTTTCTCTTTCTAGCCATGACTTTTTTAAGAAGAGAATCCTGGAGTGCAAGTACTTTCTTCTCTTTATCCTCTGTGACTTTTATTATTGGTTCAAGCTCTGACCTCATCCTGAATGCAATGTCTTTCTGCAGGGTTTGTGCTTGTTTTAAATTAGTCTTCGCTTTGTCAACAGAACCCTTTACAATTCCTTTTTGCTGGACAATCTTGTTCTCTAATGATTTTATTATTTCTTTCAGAGCATCAAGCCTTTTCTTGAGGTTAGATTCTCTCTTCTCAAGAAAACCCAGCTCTACCATTGCTTCCTCTATCTGGCCTTTTTCCACGCCTATTTCCTCAATATATTTCTCGTATTTCTTTTTCTGCTCTGCGATTTGCTGGCGAACACTCTTTAACATTTCCTGATAATCAAGTTTTTGCTGGATTATATCCTTATCAATATTCTTCTTTAAATCCTCATAGTGCTTTAACTCCTGGAGCTCCTCCTTAACTTGTTCCAGGTCACTCCCAATAGTGTCTCTTAGCTTGGCGAACTCCTCTTTTATCTTTTTAAAACCCTCAGATTCTCTTTGCAATGACTTAAGAGCAGTATCCACCTTTCTTGTAAAAGCATCTTTTTTAGAAGAATACACTCTTGCTTTTTTCTCCACTTCTTTCTTGGAAAGCTTTCTCTCACAGAGATAAGTCCTGCTAAGTTTGAAATCAATGGTTATTAAACCCTCATCCTCCAAGAAATCAGCCCATTCCTGGATAACAGGCACACTAACCCCAAGCTCATTAGCAGCCTCGGTAGTGGTAATCTTCTTCCTCCTGTTAATCAGGTTTACAAGCTTGTCCACTCCTGTCTCAATGCTTTTCTGAGCAACCATGATAACCTCTTTTTTTATCGACTTGATTAATAATTATCGCTTGAAGGTATAAAAATGTTTCTTTTTTATTCTATTAAAGCTATAATTGATTTATTTATCTGTTTTGCCAT
>JAHWIP010000047.1 GCA_019322375.1 Candidatus Woesearchaeota archaeon | reverse complement strand
TAATAATCTGCTAGTTGCTCTAAGGTTAGTCTTGCTCTTAACTTCTTGGCTTTTTGTAATAGTTTTTTCTTTAATAATTCATTTATGTAAGCTACGCCAAGACAGTTTTTATTTATCTTTATATCTCTATCAACTGCTATGTAATAAGGAAATATCTGGCAATCCAAGGGTTTGATATCATTAATTGAACATTTTCCTTCAAAAGATAAAAAATCGCATGGAACATCATTAACATAATAATCTTTTTCTTTCTTAAATATATCCTTGCCTGTTTTTTTAACAATTAAATTTCTTTCTTCTGGCAAAACAATTATTGATTGTGATTCACAGCATTTTGCTTCACAAGAAGTACAATATTTTAACCATTCCATTTTTCAAACTGATAAATGGCTGCTACAAGAGCGCATACAGGTTTATCTATGCATTTGATTCCACATATTTTGCTTTGCGTTTTGGTTACATTTTTCCATGCTCTAAAATCAATTATATAATCAAGTGATTTCTCAAGCTTGTCTCTTACCTCGCTTTCAGAATGTCCTGTGTGCTCAACAAACAAGCCGCGGTTATCATCCTTTCTAAGTCTCCAGCCAATTCCTGCATATACTTCTTCTCCAATTTTTGATGTCCTTTTCTCAGATAGAACAACATATAGTTTATCTCCGTATTTTGAATCATCTGGTTCCAGTTGTTTTATAGTTACCTGGCTTTGAGAAGGAATTATACAGCTCATTCTAATCAGGTTATAGTTAGGTATGCCTGCTTTGAAGCCTGCTTTATCATAGGCTGCTAGTTTTGTTGGTCCTTGTCCAACCCCCCAAGTTACATATAGGTTCATTTTTACCACTCATAAATAATATCTGTGGGATAACATGATATTATAAAAGTTTATCTGTAAAAAATATCGTATAATACGAAATATTTATATATAAGTTTTGTATAATTACCAGCATGAAAGAGATGAGAATGAAATTATTTGAAAAAACTCCTGTGGCAAAGCTTGACAAAACAGACAAAAAAATACTTGGAGTGCTTTACAAGAACTCCAGAGCTCTAATCAAAGAAATATCAAGGAAAACAGGAATACAAAGAGATGTTGTAAAGTACAGGATAGACAAGATGAAAAAACAAGGAGTGATAAGATATTTTACAACAGTTCTAAACCCTGCAAAAATGGGGCATCCAATTTATACATGGATTAATATTGTGTTCCAAAGCTTTGACCCTGTTGAACAAAAAAAGTTTCAAAATTATTTACTTTATCATAAGAATATAGCATACATGGCAAAAGTAAGTGGGAAATATCATTTTGTAATTGCTATATGTGCCAAAGACTTAGAGCACTTTGAACAAATATTTGAAGGAATACTAGAAAAATTTTCACACCTAATAAAAGAGTATAATTCATCATCATTAATAGAAGAGTATAAGTATGATTACATGGTGGACTTAATAGACTAAAAAATAAAAAGTTTGAGAACACATTATCCTAAACAAAAAGAGGTGAATTAAAGTTTTACACCACGACAGCATGGAAAAATTATATATTAAGAGTATTGAGGTTCTTAAGAGTGTTCAGCTTGAGAATGGTGGCTGTCTGGCTTCTCCTAAGGGGACAAGGTATCCTCATATATACACCCGGGATCATGCTTTTTGTACTATGGGTTTTGTGAGTGCTGGTTTGTTTGAGAATGCTAAAAAGGCTTTGGAGTTTGTGTGGGACAGGCAGCTTGAGGACGGCACTTTTCCTCAGAGATATGATGTTGATGGCAAGGATTCTAGTTACAAGCCTTTGCAGGTTGGAGAAATCGGCTTAATGACTGTTGCTTTGTATGAATATGTTAATGCAACTAATGACTTGGAGTTTGTTAAGAAGTATTGGAAGAAGCTTGAGAAAGGCATGGATTATATCAAGAAAGATATTTCTAAGAACCGCGGCTTAGTGTACAGCCCTAATTCTATTCATGAGTTTCCTCCTTATGAGAGTGGGTGGGAGATTTGGGCTAATGCTCTTAGTTGCGGTGCTTTAAGAAGAGCTTATGAGCTGGGCAAGAGGATTAATAAGAAAAACAACTATGATGAGCCTGCCAAGAGCATGCGCAATGGTATTAATAATTATATGTGGAATTCCAGGGTTAAGAGCTTTGTTAAGACTATCAGGCTTAAGGAGAGCAGTTCTGTTGCTACTGATGCTGATGCCAGCACTATTGGGTTATCAGAGTTTGGTGTGATTGATGATAATGATGATAAAATGATTCTTACTGTTAAAAGGCTTGAAAAAGAGCTCTGGCACCCTGATTTAGGTGGTATTTGCAGGTATCAAAGGCATATTGGCAGGAATAATGGTGGCTGGGGTCCTTGGCCTCATTTCACTTTAATGGTTGCCAAGCATTTTATTAGGCGCGGCATTCGTGAAGAGGCTGATATGTATCTTAACTGGGTTTTAAGCAATACTTATGATTTTCTTATTCCAGAGCATATTGCTTCTAAGGATGAGTTTGAGGATTATGTCCAGGACTTTACAGAGGCTGGTATTCTTAGGGAGGACAGGCTGGTTATGATTGAGAATGTTAAAAAGCATCCTAAGTTTGTCAAGGAAAGTTTGGCTTTTGTTACTATCCCCTTAGCCTGGCCTCATGCAGAGCTTATCAGAACCTGGAACCTTTATAAGAGCAAGTTCTACTAAATTCTACTAATGGCCTACCAGTAGCCTAAAATAGAAAACTATATATATCACTTAATACACTCTCTTCTCAAAAGGTAAGATAAAGTAATACTTTTATATCTGTAACAACAGCGCAGGTAGACAGAGAATGAACATCAAAGCATCCCTAGGCACTGAAAAAACAGATATAATTGTAGGAATACCAAGCTATAACGAGGAAAGCACAATAGACTTTGTGACATGGCAAGTAGCGCATGGCTTAAAAAAATATTATTCTCATTATTCATGTGTTATAATTAACGTAGATAATAACTCACAAGATAACACCAAACAAGTATTCTTAAACACAGACACCCAAGGCATACCCAAAGTGTATGTCACAACAGAGCCAGGAGTAAAAGGCAAAGGAAACAATTTCTATAACTTGTTTAAAATAGTAAAAGAACTCCAGCCCAAAGCAGTGGTAGTGGTAGACGCAGACCTGAAAAGCATAACCCCTGACTGGATGAAAAAACTGTGCCAGCCCATACTAGAAGGACATGACCTGGTCACACCTTTATATGCAAGACATAAATATGATGGAACCATAACTAATAACATTGTATATCCAATAGTTGTAGGTTTGCTATGCAGAAACATAAGACAGCCTATAGGAGGGGATTTTAGTTTTTCAACCAAGCTAGCAGAGCACTGGCTAGAACAAGAATGGAGTGACACCATAAGACAGTACGGCATAGACATATTTATGACAACCAATGCCTTGCTAGGAAACTTTAAGGTGTGCTCAACCAAGCTAGGAGCAAAAATACACAAAGTAAAAGACCCTGGTGAAAGCCTAGGGCCCATGTTCAGGCAGGTAATAGGCACCTTGTTCAGCATGCTAAGCAAAAACCCAGAAATCCTGCTTAACAGAGGCATAGAGCACACAATCGTGTTTGGAGATGACCAGATGCAAGAGCCCTCAATGATGACAATTAACACAGAGAAACTAAGGCAAACCTTTAACAATGGCATGAACAAGTATGGTGCAGTGCTAAAAGAACACCTCTCACAAGAAACATATAATGAACTAAAAAAAGTATGCCTAGAAGTAGGAAGAATAGACTGCGAGTTATGGGCAAGAATCCTTTATGACTTACTAGCAGCATACCAAAGAACAGAGAGCAAAGAATTATTACTAGAAGCAGTCCAGCCCTTGTACTTTGGCAGAGTATACTCATTTGCAAAAGAAACAGCTAACATGCCACATTACAAAGCAGAGATGGAAGTGGTAAGACAAGCAAGAACCTTTTTCAGACAAAGAGACTATGCACTAAAAAAATTAGTACAAATGCCATTTGTTACGCATGTTGCTAAATAAACCAATAAATATTTTAATACCCTAATTCTAACTATCTATATGCAAGACTTAGTAAGAGATTTAATAATAATAGCAGGCTTAACCCTGCTGCCATTCACAGAGCTTAGAGCCAGCATACCTTACGGCATAATCACAGGCTATCCCTGGTGGGTTGTGTTTGTGATAGCAATAATCTTTAACATAATCTTAGCGCCAATAACTTATTTCTTTTGGAATAAAATAATCCATTTGCTAAGATGGATAAGATTTATTGATAACTTATACCAAAAAACAATTGAAAGAGTGCAGAAGAAAAGCAGAAAATACGTTGAGAAGTACGGAGAGTTGGGGTTAGCAATATTCATTGGCATACCCTTGCCAGGCTCAGGAGTATGGTCAGGAGCACTGGCAGCAAACATATTTGGATTAAAGTTCAGGAAGTACATGGTAGCCAGCATAATCGGAGTGCTAATAGCAGGAATAATAGTAACCATAATCATGGTCTCAGGCACAGAGATATTTGGTTTGTTTGTAAAGGTTGGGTAAAACTTTATAAACCCTTTTCTCTTTCCCTTCCGGCATATGCTATCAGAACAGTTCAAGAACAAATTAATGGAATCAGATTTTGAAGACATACTCGGACAAAACAGGGTTAAGATTCAGTTAAAGTCAGCTTTGTTTATGGAAAGGCATGTTATATTAGTCGGGCAGCCAGGTATTGGGAAAACAACTCTGGCTAAGAATGTTGCTAAGTTAATGCCTGAGAAATCCTTGTGTGAGTGTAGTTTTAATTGTCTGCCTGATAATCCTTGTTGTCCTGAGTGCTTGGAAAAGAAACAAAAGAAACAAAAGATAAAGACAAAAACCTTGAAAGGCAGTGATTTGTTTGTAAGGGTGCAGGGAAGCCCTGATTTAACAGCAGAAGACTTAATAGGTGATATTGACCCTGTCAAGGCTTTGAAGTTCGGCCCTCTTAGTGTGGAAGCGTTTACTCCTGGAAAAATCTTTAAGGCTAACCAGGGAATTATGTTTTTTGATGAAATAAATCGTTGCAGTGAAAAACTGCAGAATGCCTTGCTTCAGGTTTTGGAAGAACAAAAAATAACCATTGGCAGTTATTCATTTGACTTTGATGTAAGCTTTATTTTCATTGGAACCATGAATCCTGACGACAAAAGCACAGAGCCATTAAGCGATGTTTTCTTGGATAGGTTTGATTTAATCTATATGGAATACCCAGAAACAACAGAGCTGGAATTAGAAATTGTTAGAAAGTCTGGCAAAGAGATTGTTGAGTTTCCACAGCAATTATTATTCAATGTGATTCAGTTTATTCGCGACTTAAGAGCTGATAATGATGTTGAGAAAAAGCCCAGTGTCAGGGCAAGCATTGGGTTGTATGAAAGAGCACAGAGCAATGCATATATTAAAGGCAAGAACAAAGTTTCTTTAAAAGATGTGCAGGATGTTATTGTTTCTGTTCTTAGCCACAGGATAACTCTTAAGCCCAGTGTTAAATTCTTAAAAACTCCTGAAGACTTTATTAAAGAGGAGTTTGAGAAGTTTTCTAAGCAGATGGGTGGTGGCCGGTAGCATAGAGCCAGTAGAGTATAAGACTGGCAGGGAAAAGTTTTCTAAGCTTGAACAAGCAGAAGAACTTAGTGGCAAGCTTTCAAGGCAGAGCAAAGAAAACAAGTTAATGCATAGTGTTCTTGAGAATGATAAAGAAATAATTGATGAAGGAAAACTATTAAGTGAGAGCATTAACCAGAATCTCTCAAGCTTTGTGCCTGACATGATGTTTAAGAATATGGTTAATGATTACAAGCTTGCAAAGCAGTTGTATGGCGAGGTGATTATAAGAAAGCTTACAGGTTATGAGCCTGGTTTTGTAGAGAAGAATATTAAGATACCTGAGTTTCAGGAAGAGCTTAAGAAAAGGATTGAAGATAATATTAAGAGGTTAAAGCAAAAAGAGCTGCTTAACAAAGAAGGAGAAATAACAGATGATGGTTTAAAATTAAGTTCTTTAATTCTTTACACAGAAGAACTTGATAAATTACGCATTAAAGGCTTGGGTGAGAAAAAAGAAAAAAAGAAAGATATTTATGGTGATAAAAAAGATTATGAGCCTTACAAGAAAACAAGATACAGAGATATTGCAATCAGGCAGAGTGTAAAAACAGCTATCAGGCGCCAGCACACCAAGCTGCTCAAAGAAGACCTTAGGATTTATGAAAGAGAGAAAAAAGGAGGCATAAGCATAATCTATGCTCTTGATGCCAGCGGAAGCATGAAAGGAGAAAAGATTGGTGTTGGCAAAAGAGCAGGAGTTGCGCTTGCATACAAAGCAATAAATGAGAAGAACAAAGTAGGATTAATTGTTTTTGGAGAAGACGTGAAAAAGATTGTCCCTCCAACCCTTGACTTTAATGACATACTAAGAAGCATAACCAGCATCAGGGCAAGAGCAGAAACAGACATTGCAAAAACCATACAAAAAGCAATAGAATTGTTTGGAAGCAGCAAAGAAACAAGGCATTTAATACTGCTCACAGATGTTCTTCCAACCAAAGGCAAAAAACCAGAACAAGCAACCCTGCAAGCAGTAAGCATAGCAAGAGACCAGGATATAACCATCAGTGTAGTTGGCATAAACCTTGACAAAGAAGGCGAAAAGCTGGCAAAAAGAATAATAGAGATAAGTGAAGGCAGGCTATACAAGGTAAAGAATCTGGAAGTTCTTGACACAGTTATTCTTGAGGATTATTATAGGGTTTGATGATTTTATATCATCCATTTCCGTAACCTTTTAATACTATTAACTACTTCGAAATGATACTCTATTATATGATGGATGTTTTTAACAGTGAATAGTAGAAGGCAATGAAAATGAGAGATTTAAAGATTGGATTACTAAATAAAAAGAGAGGAAACTTTGAACTACAGGAAAAGTTTGCAGGAAAAGATAATGTTGTTGATAAAACATATGAGGAAATTGACCACCATAGTAAAGCCTTGCTTGAAATTGGTTATAAATTTGCTATAATAAACTGGGGCCCTGATTTTATTTCTTCCTTAGAAAAAGAGAAAATTGATCTTGCCTTTAATGTATCGAGTATGGTCGAAGCTGCGGTGCTAGAAGAACTAAAAATTCCTTATGTTGGATCTGATGTTTATACAATAGCATTATCAACTAATAAAGAGATGGCAAAAAGAATATGGCAGCAGACTGGTCTGCCAACATCGCCTTTTCATACAGCAAGGAGTGAAGAAGAGTGCAGGATTTTTAAAGAAAATCCTCTATTTGATTACCCTTTATTTGTAAAACCAATGGCAGGAAGGGGCAGTAGCGGTATAGATTCTAATTCTATAGTGAAAAACTATGAGCAGTTAATATATGCTGTAGAGAGGATATATAATAACATGGAACAGCCTGCTTTAATTGAGAAGTTCTTAAGAGGAAAGGAAATAACTCTGGGTGTTTTAGGGAACAATGATGAAGCCAGAGTGCTTAGTTCTTTAGAAATAATCTGTAAAAAAGGAGACCCTGTATTAACTTATGAACAAAAGAAGCTGGATGATGAAGAATACATAGAATATGTATGCCCTGCAGAATTAAGTCCTGCTGAGAAAAGCATGATGGAGTCGCTGGCACTTAATGCTTATCATTCCTTGGGTTTCAAGGATTTCGGCAGGATTGATACAGTGTTAACTAAGGAAGGGCCCTCCATCCTGGAGGCAAACACTTTTGCAGGTTTGGGGTGCTCGCCTGAAAAAAAAGATCGAAGCTATATTGGATTCATGGCAATGGAACAAGGAATGGACGGAAAAGAGCTCCTTGATAAAGTAATTCAAATAGCTACAAAGAGATATGGTTCTCTACTAATACCAAAACCTGAAATAAAACCAACACCTTATGCTGAAGAAATTGTTTTGACAGGAGAGATCCCTCTTAAAAGTTTACGAACTGTTGAGTATTAATATTATTAACACACCTTAAAAAACCATCATCCTATGATCTCTTTTCTTTTTGGTTTCAAGGGTTTCAAAGGCTTGTTTTAGTAATTCCTCGCTTGGGTTTATAATGCCTTGCTTTGGGTCCATTACTGAGAATTCTTTTTTGCTGGCATTATATTCAAATATAACCACGTATTTTGAGGTGCTGCCGCTTTCTCGAAGAGCTCCTTCATTTAGTCTGAGCATCAATACCTTGCCTAATTTAATTAGTTTTCTTACTTCTTTAAAATCAAACTCTCTTTCATCAACAGGTATCTTTAAGTGCATTGCTTTTTTATGAAAAAGCTTTGAAGAGAACTTGGCTTCATCAATCTCTTTTTTTGTATAGCCTTTAAACCTGTAGTCAGGATAATCATATTCTTTTTCTCCCAGAACAATGCTTGGGCTTAGGCCTTGTTGTTTTGCAAAAACAGCTAATGCATATATAGATGATGCCCTTACAGGAAGATTGGCTGTGCTATGCCAAATTAAGAACTCATTCTCCCGTGTTAGCTTAAAGTCTGGTTTAAAATGATTAATAACAGCCATTAATGAACTAGCAGCTGTTGTGTACTCTGTTGTTTGAGTGTAGGATTGCATGAGAGAAAGAATTGGATATGTTTATTTAAGGTTTTTGGAAAGAAGTTAAACATGTGCCTGGCGTGTTATTTTTTCCAAAGGAGGGGCATATTGCCTTGGAGGAGTGTAAGGTACTGGTTCTGATGCAAGATGTGAAAATTTAGGTTTTCCATTCATAAAAAAGGTTGCTATCCCACCTGCATCTTTGCTTGATACCCAGGTTGGGAAATAAAATGATGATGCCCATCCAGCTTCAGTCCTAAGTCCTATTACATCTTTTTTCTCTGGAACATAGTTAGGATTTACTTCATTTATCTCTTGGTCAAAATACATTCTTTCCTCTAGTCTTGCTGGAATATCACAACCGCACATTCGTGATGTAAATTCTCTTTGTGTTTTTATTAATCCTTGTTTTACTGCTTCATCATCTGCTTCAATTTTTATTTTCTTTTTGATTCCTTTTATTTTTCCAGAATATGCTTCTATTATTATTGCCATATTTTCTCCTATATATGATTTTAATTGTTCTTTTCCTTCTTTTGTGTGTATTGAGTAGCCATCTCTTATTTCTTGGCTGTGCCTTCCGTTTATTTCTATTCCGTGGGAGGTACCGTCATTAATAACTCCTATTAAATATGCATCCCATTTGTTTTCTCTTAAAAGTTGTTTTCTGTTTTGTCTTATTTCATCAAGCACATCAAAGATTGCTAGATGTGTCTGCCTTTCTTCTAGTGGCATTTTTTCTTGCATTAATATTTTTGCCAAGTCTTGCCTATTCCTATATCTATTTTGATCTTTAGAAGCTTGGTTATAGCTAGATAATTTCATTTTCTACCAAACATACCCCAACATACGTTTTACTCAACTAGTAAGGTATTTAATATATATAAATGTTTCGTTTTCTTCAAATAAAAGATAATTTTATAGTTATTCAAGGCTAAAAAAGTCATTAATCTATGTTAAATAAAGGATATAGTCTATTTTAAGCGTTTTTCTTTAACAGAAAGCCAATAAACAACCTTTTCATCTGCTTAGTTTTTACTAAAACTTTAAATACCTATATTAAACTATCAATAAATAAAATGATGCTCCTAGCCTTTGTAGACACGCATGGAGACATGCACTCCTTGAAACAAGTAAAGAAAAAAGCAGCCAAAGCAGACTTGGTTATATGCGCAGGAGACACTACTATCTTTGAGAACAAGTTAAAAAGCATTTTAAGGGAGATTAACAGCTTTCACAAGCCAGTCCTTATTATGCACGGCAATCATGAGTCAGAAGAGCGATTAAAAAAAGAGTGTGAAAAACACAAAAACTTGATATATTTTCATAAAAAATTCTATGAAAAAAATAACATTGTGTTTGCTGGCTATGGAGGAGGAGGATTTTCATTAGAAGACAAGAAATTTGAAAAATTTGCAGAAAGAATAAAGAAAAAAAGAGAAGGCAAGCAGCTGGTTCTAATACTCCACGGGCCACCTTATGGCAATAAAACAGACTTAATAATGGGAGAGCATGCAGGCAACAAGAGCTTTAGAGATTTCATCAGGCATGAAAAACCAATCATAGTAATATGCGGGCATCTGCATGAGAATGAAGGAAAACAAGATAAGATTGGCAAGTCATTAATTATTAATCCTGGGCCAGAGGGGAAGTTGATTGAGGTTTAGTTCAAAAAATAGTGCCGGCTCGCTCGACATAATTTAAGCAAATAAATTCATGAAGAAATTATGTTCCAAACCCGTGTCTTACGAGGTTAATCAGTCTCGCTCGCAAAATTGGCACTACTATTTTTTGAACTTAGAATTTTAGTTTCCTGTCTTTCCTATCTTTCTTCATCAACAACACAACTCTGGAAGCAGTTTGCTCGTCGATAATTTTGTATCCTAGCTCCTTTGCGAGCTTGTTTGCAAACTCTTTTATCTCATTATGCCTGGGCATGTTATTTATTTCCATTCTTTTTTTTGAATAACCAACATGCATGTAGGCTTTTACTTCTACAAAAGCTGGCTCTGCTATCTTGATTAGCTCTGCATATTGTTCTGGCAGAATCATGTTTTTATCTTTTGCCAGCGTCAGTCTTATAGCTGTCCGGGTTCTGTTTTTCAGTTCTTTCATTACTTTTAATGAGTCAAGGATTTTTTTCCAGCCATCTTTCACAAGCGGAGAACACATTTTTTTGAATACCTGCTCATTAGGTGCTGGCAGGGTTATATATAACTGGGTTGGTAAAATATTTTTATCTTTTAGTTTTCTTAACATATCTGGATTGGTTGAATTGGTTACAAGAAAAGAACTTATCTTTTGCTTTTTCAACTCTCTAATCAGTTCTGCCAGCCTAGGGTAAAGGGTTGGCTCTCCTGCCAGGCTGATTGCAAAGTGCAAGGGCTTTTGTGCTTCTTTGTATTTGTGTTGATTTGTTTTTTTGTTGCCTCCAAAGCCTTGCAGGTACTTGATGTGTTGTTTTATGCATTCCTCAATGATTTCTTTTGGTGCTTGGGTTTTGCCTGCCCATTTAGGCTTGGTATGTTCTATATCGCGCCAACACCAGACACAGCGCAGGCTGCAAAATGGCAGGCTGGGTGTCATCTGCACGCATCTATGACTGTTAATGCCATAGAATTTCTGCTTATAGCACACCCCTTCATCTCTTAGGCTTTTCTTGGTCCAAAGGCACACCTTAATTGCAGAGTGCTCTCCTGAGAGCCTGTAGCCTTGTTTTTCAAGGTCTTTCTTCTTTACTGGGCTTATCATTACCTTGGGGTTCTGTTAGGGGGTATTTATGATTTTCCAAAAACTGCGTTTTTGGGACCCAAAATCCAAATGGGATTTTGTTGTTCTAAATATACAAAGCATTCAAATCGCAAAATTTATATATAATAAAAATAACTTTTATAAATTATTATAGTTATAGAAACCCCTGCAAAAACCAAACTATTTAAATATAATAACAATAACTTAGATAACTTAGAAAGCTTATAAGATGCTTACTCAGAAAGAAATACAGGTTCTAGAATTAAGAGCAAAGAAGCTCACCCAGATAGAAGTAAGCAAAAAACTAGGCATAAGCCAGGCAGCAGTTTCTCATTTTGAAAAAAATGCTCTTAGAAAGATAAATGAGGCAAAAGAAACCCAGAAGACAGCTAAAAAACTAGGAATAAAATGAGTTATGAAGACAGAATAAAGGAACTTGAAAGAACCAGGAGCGAGATAATCAGATTTACGAATGAACTGGATGAAAAACTCAGAATAAAAGAAATGGACGGAATAGAATACCATGTGGTGCTCAATGAAAAACTAGGAGGCAAGAGCAAAGAGGAATTAATCAATTACATTGACCAGAAACTGCTCCTTGAAAAAAAGAAGCTGCAAGACAGAAACCAGAATAAGAAAAGAAAAACAACAATAACGATTTCTGCAGCAGCAATAGTCCTGATAATAATGGCAATCATAGGAATAATCTACACTAATCCAGAGGCATTAACAGGCTATACAACTGCAACAAAAGAAATACAAGAAATAATAGAATATGGCAGAGTGTTTGAGCACAACACAGAAACCCAGCTAAACATAACTAATATTACAAGCCTGAAAATAAGCGGAGAATTAACAGGGACAGGTGCAAAAATAAAGCTAAGAATAAATGATATTGAATACCTGGTAGCAGATGTAAACAAGCCAGCAGAAGAACAAAGCCTGATAACAGGGCTGGCAATAGGAGAAGAACCAGCACCAGAATACATCTTAACAACTGATAAAACAGAATATGCACTAGGAGAAATAATATATACAAGCGTAACTCCAGAAGCAGAGAACAAATCAGTATATGTTGCTTATGAAGAAGAAACACACAGGCTGGAAGACAACACATACCTGGCATCACAACCAGGAGAACACCAAGCCATAGCCTTAATAGTATTGCCTGATGATATACTCAGACTAGAAACTAATTTCACAGTAATTAATGTGACTGTTAACGCCAGCACAAATAAAAGTATTAATGTAACTGAGAATGAAAGCATAAACAAGACTATAAATCAAACCATAAATGAAACTAGTAATGCAACTGGTAATGCAACTATTAATGAAACCACTAATATAAGTGAAGAAGGATATGTATTTGCGAATGTTTGTGTAGACACATGCAATCTAATAGAAACCAGCTATCCAATCCTGCTTGTTGAGTTGGAAGAAGATTCCTCACTAACCATAACAGAAATAACAGTGGTTCAGAGCAAAGAAAATTCTGCGCCAACACAAATCAAAACAATACCAGACATAAGCATAACCACAAGCCAGACAGCAATCCTAAACCTGGACAACTACTTCTCAGACCCTGATGAAGACCTGGTAGTCTATGATATAAATGAAATAACAGAAATAAACACACCCATAGAACAAGAAACCCTAACCATAAATTCAAAAACACCAGGCATCTACACAGCATACATCTATGCAACAGACGGAGACAAACTAGTAACCAGCAACACATTCCAGATAACAATCATAGAAACAAATGCAACCATCAATCAAACCATCAACATAACTCCAACAACAAATATCACAACCAACGAAACAAACACAACAACCCCTGCAAATGAAACCATAACTCCACCCACAAAAACATACACCTTAATAGACCCATGCGTCCATCCAAACCCAAACATGAGGCCATTGGAATGCATAGAAGGAACAGAAGAAAAATACTTTGTGCTTGAAAGCGTGTTCTTAAGTAACCCTAAGAGAGGTAATGCTGCAAGAATAACCCCCTTAGGAAACATGATAATTACAGGACAGCTCTTTGAGAACTCAACAATGAGCCCAGGAACAAATGACTTCAGGGTCACTGAGAGAAACACTGATTATGAATATGTGCCAGTAGCATGGATAGATTCAGACACAGGAAACTTATACATAATAGGACAGCTCTATGAAGAAGACTTCTTCCTAAGCCCGACAAGAAACGCCTTTGTGGTGCAGAACAAGAGGAATGTAAACCTGGCATACATTGACAGAAGAACAGGGGACCTGCACCTAAAAGGAAACCTAATTCAGCAAAGGGATAAACTAGAATGAAAAAAACAAAATTAGAAATTTTGAATATTTTTCTTGAAAAAAAGAAAAATAAAAGAAAAAAAATTATTTGGAAAAAAGCATTTTTCATGAGCATTCTCCTGATAATCCTAATAACATTAACATCATCTGTATTAGCGCAGAATGACCCTGGACACGATACATTATACATAGAAGAACAAGGAGATAGTGAGTTAAACGGCAGTTTTAATGTTACTGGCAATGCAACTATTGATGACATAATTTTTTCAGGGGTAGCCCTTGACCTAAGAGGAGACGATGTTGAAACAGGTACAAATAACAGAATCATAGGTATAAACGGAGGAGGCATATCAATCCAAAGCGGAGCAAATATCTATGTTAACACTCTTAGCGGGACAGCTAGCACAGTGTTCTTAGGAGACGGCTCGGACAGTGTAAACATAAACATAACAGGAGCTTTGTACTTGGGCAGCGGTACTGATGTGTTAAACACAAGCGCATCAGGAGGTGCAGCAAGCTCAGACCTGTACTGGGGCAACCAATTATTATGCAATGCCTCTGAGAGTGACTGCGGCTGGTCAACTACAGGCGCCAGCGTAGGCAACTGCTCAGGTTCAGGAAGCTGTTCATTAGTAGCATACATTAACTACAGCAACCCCGGAGACCTAAACGTAACTTCAGGAAACGACATATGCATAGAAGGAGACAAATGCCTAAGCCAAGCAACAACAGGAGCAGGCAACTGCTCAGGTTCAGGAAGCTGTTCATTAGTAGCATACATTAACTACAGCAACCCCGGAGACCTAAACGTAACTTCAGGAAACGACATATGCATAGAAGGAGACAAATGCCTAAGTAGCGCAGGAGTAGGAGACGGAGACATAACAGCAGTTAACACCCAGGATATATACATTTATAATGGAAGTGCAACAGGAATAGTAAGCCTAAGATTTAATGAAAGCAAATTAAACGATACAATAGATGCAAAAGCAGGAAGCAGTTCAGACACCTGGTGGAACATAACAGGAAGCTTATACCTATATAATGACACCAACATACTAAAAGTCAATGAAACAAAACTGAATAGCACAATAGACAACAGAGACACTAATCTTAATGGAACAGCAGCAGGAGGCAATCTCTCAGGAACATACCCTAACCCTGTAGTCATAGACGTGAACTGTTCAGACTGCTTGGGAGAAACACAAATAGATGATTTATACCTGCTCCTTGGCGGAGACACAACAACAGGCAATTATACATTTGGAAGCACAGCCCTGCATATAGATGATACTAATGACAGAATAGGAATAGGAACAGCAACACCCACGCATGAACTGACAGTGGCAGGAAACGCAAACATAACAGGAACCTTATACGCACATAACATCTCAGGAAACTCTGATATCACATTCATAAATGCAACTGGAAGCGTTATGATGAGCATAAAAGACAGTGGCAATGTAGGCATCGGCACAACCAGCCCTAACTCATCTCTTCATGTTGAAGGCAACATCTCCCAGAACGACAATCTATATCACTGCTTTGGAGATGATTGTGATGGCTATATTTACTGGAATGGTAGTAGTTTGATAATTAAGGTTAGTTAAGAATAATTTCAGAAATCCATATTCAAATTCATGTTCACATTTTGTGATTAGATTTACAAAAAAATTTTTAGGTTGAGAGTTGAAGAGCTATGAGAAGAGGAATCTTAGATCTAAGATTTTATAATACATTAATTAGGTCTAGCTCTCCAACTATGAATCCTTTTTCTTGTAGAGCCAGCTCTCAGCCTGTTTTTAAATTGATATTATTCTTATTGGCTATTATCTTATCTTTAAATATTGTAAATGCTGTTGGTAGTGTAAAGTCTGTTGAATATGTTGAACTCTTTTTAGAGAATGGTACTACAACCAACACAACAGCATTAACAAAAAGCCAGAATACAAGTCACTGTGTTCCTTTTGCCACCCAAATGGGAACAGGAGCTGATGATTTTGCATACTACTATCTTGCTGATATATACTTTGAAGGAGGCACAAACATAACAGCAACAAGACCCAACTCCACAGGAAACATTACTCTTGGAATCTTCATAGTTGAATTTGACCCAAACGTGGTTAAAGTCCAACAAGGAGAAATAAGTTTCACAGGCACCACAGACACAGACACAATAACAAGTGTAAACCAATCCAGAGCAGCCATGACTTTCTACTTTAAGAATCCAAACTCAAGTAGTACATTTGATCACAGCACTGTTATGGGCTGGTTCAGCGCAGATGATACTCTATCTTGGCAAAGACAGGCAAATGATGGAGAGATTGAAGGACACTACTATGTATTTGAGGCAATAGGCTCAGAGTTCAGTGTTCAAAATATAAGCTTTAGTATGGCAGGTGGTACAAATAATACAAATATTAGTATTAATACAGTGGTAATGAATAAGACTTTTCTAATAGCTTCATATTATACCCAGATAGGAGATGATGATTGTAATGATGGTAATATTGAAGTTTACTTATATAATAGTACTTTAATTAAAGTGGAACGATATGATGACCAATCACCAATAGATGGTATTAATGTGTTTGTAATCTCCTTTTCAGGAGATGAATATGTGCAAAGAGGAAACTGGTCATATGCTCAGTTTGACACCAATAAAAATGCTAGCATAACAGAGGTGAACACTAGTTTTGCAATGGCCTGGAATGTTATAACCAGCAGGCCAGGTGTAATGCCTCTTAAAAAAATTACTGGTAGTGATATGGACAGAGGGTTTCAAAAGTTAAAACTCTACAATTCAACTATGGTAAAAGCAGAGCGTGATGAGAACGATGGCAATGCAAAAGGAAGATGGGAAGTGATTGAATGGATAGAATCAGGAGGCTGGGCAGACACTGATTTTGACAGGTGCAAAAATATAACCATTACCAATAGTGGCAGTGAAACCCTGACAGACTTCCCAGCTTATATCAATCTGACTTATGACAATGACATGCAGGCAGACTTTGATGACATAAGATTTCACAACGCACCCTGTAATAATGGTGGAACAGGATTAGACTATGAGATAGAGAACTACACAACAAGCACAAGAGCACATATATGGGCAAGAATACCAAGCCTGCCAGGAGCTGGAACTACGATCTCAGTTTATTACAAGAATAATACAGGAGTGGGCAGCGGAGAAAACCCAACAGGAGTGTGGGACAGCAACTACATGGGGGTATGGCACATGACAGAAGTAAATGCAACAGACTCAACCAGTAATGAGAATAATGGAACAGAAAATGGTGATGTAACCTTTAATCCATCTGGAAGAATAGATGGTGCTGATGACTTTAATGGGAGTAATTATATAAATATAGCTGATGATAACAGCTTGGATATCCCTTTCAACGGCTCTATAACTGTAGAAGCATGGATTAATTCACCATCAGCAGGAGCAGAGGATATGATGATTTACTCTATGATAGATGGTAGTTGGAATCCTAGAGGAATGCTAAAAGTTGATTTTGATACTGGTGGAAAAGCTGAATGGTATATAGTAGAAGCAAGCCCTAAGAGTGGAAATTATTCATTTGGACCTTGGGATGATGAACTAACAAGCACAACAACAGTAACAGATGGTAATTGGTACTATGTGGTAGGTACTTATAATTTCTCAGAATTAAATGAAAATGGAGCCTTGTATATTAATGGAGTATCAGAAGCTTCAGGCTCTTCAGAAGGTAACTTTGGTCCAGCTAATCTAATCGTGAACCAACCCAGAAGAATAGCTTATTCAGCAGTGACAGAGGTCTATGGAAGTTATTTTAATGGTACAATTGACGAAGTCCGTGTCTCAAACACATCAAGAAGTGCTAACTGGATAAATATGACTTATTACATGATTGCTAACCACTCTGATTATGTTAGTTATGGGGATGAGGAAGAACAACCAACAGAAGGGGATACTACTGCTCCTGTTGTTAATATCAACACCAGCCTTAATAATACTGTAACTACTAGCAATACACCTAGTGTTGATTTCAATTTCACTGACAGTAGAAGTGGTACTGCTAATTGTACATTATACTTTGATAGCACAGCTTATAATTATACAACAGATATAAATAATAATACTCAGACAACCCTGACTGTTAACACCAGTTTAAGTGATGGCAATTACAGTGTTAATATTTCCTGCACTGATAATTCCAGCAACACTGGCAATAGTGATGTTCTTAACATTGAGATTGACACAACAGCACCTGCAATAACCAGTGTTGTTAATTGGAGCATTAACATCACTAGTGCCAAGGTTAACTGGACTACTGATGAAGAAGCTAATGGCAGTGTTAGTTATGGAACAACTACTGCTCTTGGTGATGGAACATCAACTCATTCTGATTTTATAACAGCCCATAATGTTTCCCTAAGCGGATTAAGTGTTAATACTGTTTATTATTATAATGTTACAAGTTGTGATGCAAGTGGAAACTGCAACATATCAGGGCCTTATAGCTTTACAACCTCTGAAGGAAGTAGTTGCACAGCCCCTGCTTCTGGTGATTGGAGTGTGAACTGCTCTCATAATTGTGACTGGGCCACTGACCAGGATGTTCCTGCTAATTTGACTACTAATGATTCAGGGCATGTAAAGCTCTCTGCTAATTTTACTTTTACTTCAACAAGTCAGTACATAACCATTAACAGCGGGTGTACTTTTGAGGTTAAGAGCGGAGGAGAGATAAGAAAAGGAGCTGCAGCTGAAGAGGAAACAGATTGGGCTAACACTTCCTTTGACAGGTGCATGAACATTACCATAACTAATAGCGGCGCAGAAACATTGACTAATTTCCCAGCATACATAAACCTAACCCATGACAATGACATGCAAGCAGACTTCACAGACATAAGATTCTACAATGCTTCTTGTAAAAACGGAGGAACAGCATTAGACTATGAAATAGAAAACTACACAGCAAGCACAAGAGCACACATATGGGTGAGAATACCAAGTCTGACAAGCAGTGGAACAACCATATCAGTCTACTACAAAAACAATACTGGTGTAGGTAGCGGAGAGAATCCGACAGGAGTGTGGGATAGTAATTATTTAATGGTTCAACACATGATTGATTTGAACACTACTGCTATTAATGACAGCACCTCAACAGGAATTATAGGAACAAAAGAAGTTGCTAATAATCCAGATGAGGTTGAAGGAAAAATTGCTCAAGCCCAAGATTTTGATGCTACTGCTGAATATATTGATCTTAGTCAGGATGACATCTTTAACTGGACTCCTGTTGATGAAAACAGGACTTTTTCAGTCTGGTTTTATCCAAAAGCAGCACCCCAAGTCAATAATGATTATTTTAGCTTTCTTCTTGGAATGAATAGTGGTACTGCAACCAATCATTTTTCATATACCTGGTATCTGTATGATGGCACTAATTATAGCATGTGCGCTATTTGGGAATCTGATTTTGGAGGTTTTGCAGGATATTTTTATTCTGAATGGAGTCCTGCTTTAAACCAATGGTATAAGCTTGATTTTGTTGCAAGCACAGCAGGCAACAATGAGATTTACATTGATGGAGTAAGTCAATCAGCTACAAATGTCAGCTGGGATGATAACACTCAAATTGATCCTGATGTAAGACAGATTGGTGAGGACTATGAAGATCATGTTGCTCTAGGATATGTGGATGAACTCCGATGGTCAGATAATGTACGGTCAGCTGACTGGATTAACATGAGCTACCAGATTGTTGCTAATCAAGATAGCTTTGTAAGCTTTGATGATGAGGAATTAAGAGTAGGATGGGCTAATGATTCTTTTGATAGATGCATGAACATAACCATTACCAATGGTGGCTCAGAAACCCTTACGAATTTCCCAGCTTACATCAACCTAACCCATGATTCAGATATGTTATCAGACTTTAAAGACATAAGATTCTATGATGAAGCATGCAGTGAAGGAGGAACAGAATTAGATTATGAAATAGAGAACTACACCTCCAGCACAAGAGCACATATATGGGCAAGAATACCAAGCCTAACAAGCAGTGGAAAAACAATAAGCATCTATTATAACAACAACACAGGAGTTGGCAGCGGAGAAAACCCAAGTGGGGTGTGGGACAGGTTCTACAAAGCAGTATATCACATGACAGAAATAAATGTTACTGACTCAACAAGTAATCAGAACAATGGAACAGAGAGCGGAGGAGTAACCCATAAACCTGATAAAAGAATAGATGGTACAAATCAATTTGATGGAAGCAATGACTTCATAAATATCTCTGATTCCACTAGTTTAGACATAAATGTAACCTTAACAATTTCAGCATGGATTTATAAGAATTCAACTCGAGCTGGAGACTATGATGGAATAGTAGGTAAAGGTAATGAAGATGGTGTTGATGTATGGGCTTATACTATTACTGCATTTGATGATGAACTCGATTTCTTGATACATAGTGATGGTGATTATAGGGAATCCTTGACAAATGCAGCTAATCTTCAGACTCACACCTGGTATTATGTAGCAGTAACTTATAATGATTCAGCAAATAATGTTTCTTTTTATATAAATGGTCAATATGAAGGACTTGGTGCTGATGCTGCTAGTGGCTTCTCAATCGAACACAACAACTACCCACTTGTCATAGGAGATATTTATGGTTGGCCTGGTCATGACTATAATGGCACCATAGACGAGGTCCGAGTCTCAAACACATCAAGAAGTGCTAACTGGATAAACCAGAGCTATCTAATGATGAATAATCAAAGTGATTTTGTGAGCTTTGATGATGAGGAATTAAGAACACCTTGGGCAGATAGTAAATTAGACAGGTGCATGAACATAACCATCACTAACAGTGGTGGAGAAACCCTGACTAATTTCCCAGCTTACATCAACCTGACCCATGACAATGACATGCAAGCAGACTTTGACGACATAAGATTCTATAATGAATCATGTAACAACTCAGGAATCGCATTAGATTATGAAATAGAGAATTACACTTACAGCACAAGAGCACACGTATGGGTTAAAATACCAAGCCTGACAAGTTCAGGAATAACTATCTCTGTTTATTATGACAACAACTCAGGAATAAGCAATGGAGAAGACCCAAGCGGTGTGTGGAGCAATAATTACAGTGCTGTGTGGCACATGTCAGAGGTTAATGCAACTGATTCAACAGGTGCTGGTAATAATGGAACAGAAATTGGAGGAGTAAGTCAGATTACTGGAAAGATTGATGGTGCAAATGACTTTGATACTACTAATTTCATAAATGTTACTGGCTATAACATCCCTAATGAAACAGGTCAAAGAACTGTGATGGGCTGGGTTAAGCTTAATGATAAATTTAGTAATGACACAGCAAGGCTTATTATGCGCAACACAGACCTAAGTGGAGGTGATAAAGGCATTTCCTGGGTTTATAGAAATGATAATTTCATTGCTTATGTGATTAATGGTACGGCTTATAGGTGTACTGACACAATGCTTAGTAGCCCTGCAGATGATACCTGGTATCATATAACCATGGTTCATGATAACACTAATCTTTATTATTATATTAATGGAACTCATGTTGACACCCAGCTTTGTGAAGGCAGTAAAAAGAATACAAATGGGCTTAGGTTTGCTACTTATAATGAAGATTCTGGAGGAAGAAAATTCAATGGAACCCTTGATGAATTCAGAATCTCAAATGTTACCAGGAGTGCTAACTGGATAAACCAGAGCTATCTATTAATGTATAATCAGAGTGGTTATGTAAGCACTAGTAATGAGGTGGCAAAGTAAGAGGTGAAAAATAAATGATTAAAATGAAAAAGATTTTGATTGTGATTGTATTGCTAATTTTATTATCAGCACTTGTAAGTGCAACAAATTATTATGTTGCAAAAGACGGCAGCGGAGATTTTACAACTATACAAGCAGCTTCAAATGTTGCTCAGCCAGGAGATAATATATACATAAGGGCAGGAACTTATCGTGAGCAAATCAGGCCATCAAGGTCTGGAAGCTCTGGGAATTATATAACCTATGCAAGACATGGAAATGAAGAAGTGACCATTACAGGTGTTAGTGACGGGATTAGTCTTAATGGCAGGAACTATATTGTTATTGACGGCTTAAGAATAGAGGATGTAGGGCATTTCTGGATTGACTTGCGAGGTGGAACTCATAATATAATAAAAAATTGTTATATGAGAGGGGCTGATGGCTGGTCAGGGATAACCCTAGGGGGTGGGTCTGATTACAACAAGATTCTTGACAACACAATTGTTGGTTATTGCGGCCCTAGCACACCGACATATTCCAGCAGTGACTTGATATTCTGCTCAGGAGGCTGTCATAATAATTTAATTGAAGGAAATGATATTCAGAACGGTGCTCATGTCTCTATTAGTCTTCAAGCTAAATCCGGAACAACCACTCATAATGTGATAAGGAATAATAAGGTCAGAAATCTGTGGCACACTGCCACAAATACTCATCCTAATTCTGATTACACCCTTATAGAAGGTAATACCATTGTTGATGCTGGAGAAGAATTTCAAAACAACATGTGTGGCTCTGACAGGGACAGAACAATGAACAGAAACCTTCATGCTTCTATACAGCTCGGTGCATCAAATTGCATTGTCAGGAATAATGTCCTGATAAACAACGGCCAGTTGTATATAAATTCATACTCACCGGCAGATGCCCTTAACAATCATATATATCATAACACCCTTTATCAAAATTATTATGGCACTTATACCAATGGCCCTCGCCCTGTTTATGGAAATGTGATTAAGAACAATATCTTTTACAACCAGCGGGAATATGAATTATATGTATGGATAAACAATGCTCAGAAAGAAAATTATTTTGTAAAAAACAATATCCTGGGTGCTGATATATTGGTTTATCCTGACGGAAGAATGAGCTTAACCCAGGTGCAAAGCAGGTATCCTAACAACTGGTATGACAACCTGGCTGTTAATCCAGGGTTTGTTAATGCTGGCACCAGGGATTTGCACTTGCAATCAGGTTCTCCTATGATTAATGCAGGTGCCTGGCTCACAAAAACAACTAGTTCTGGAAGCAGCAGCAGAACATTAAGAGTTGAGGATGCAGGCTACTTTATGGATGGCTGGGGTATTATTGAAGGAGACTTAATTCAGTTGCAAGGGCAAACAGCAACTGCCAGGATAACCAATGTGAACTATGGTACTAACACATTAACCATTAGCACATCTTTAAGCTGGAGTTCAGGAACAGGAGTGGCTTTGGCTTACTCTGGCAGTGCACCAGATATTGGTGCTTATGAGCATGGAGGAACAACACCGCCACCACCTCAAACTTGTTCAAACTGTAAACTGAATCCTTGCAGTACATATGACAATTGCATTAGTGCATCAGGAACATGCCCAACAGGAATGCACTGCTGCACAGGAAGCTGCACAGAAACAACACCAGAAACATGCCCAAACTGCAAACTAAGTCCATGCAACACATATGAAAACTGCATAAGCACAACAGGAACATGCCCAACAGGAATGCACTGCTGCACAGGAAGCTGCACAACAACAACCCCGCCAACCACAGGACTTGAATTTGAAGCAGAAGACGGAGCAATCACTTCTCCTTTCATAGTAAGCAATGATTATATATATCAAACCAGTGGAACAGAACTGCCTGAAAGCGGAAGAGCATCTTATACATTCAGCATTGATAATGCAGGGGATTACATAATAAAAATACTTGTTAATGCTCGTGACGGAGGCTCTAACTCTGTGTTCATAAACATAGATGCAGAGCCAACAAGCCCTTACATGATATGCGACATGGATTTAACTAGTGGTTTTGAAGAAAGAACAATCTCCTGGAGGGGTGATGGAACCTTTGACAACAATGAGTTTGTTCCAAAAGTATTCACACTCTCAGCAGGTGAGCATGAACTTATTCTTAGGGGCAGAGAAGGACAAACACAAATAGATAAAATAATAATAGAATCTTATGGAGGAGGAGGCCTGTGCATAGCAGGAGACATGCCTGTATGCAATGGAATAATAGATCTCTTTGACTTAATCTTTGTGATTAACAGGTTTGGCACAACACCATCTGACAGCAACTGGGACTCAGCAGCAGACATTGCAGAACCAAAAAACATAATTGACATATTTGATGTGGTGTTTGTGGCAAGCAGGATGACCTAATGTGAAAAACATGAAAAAGATTTTAACAGTATTGATATTAATTGGAATCTTGCTTATAGGGGTAAAAATAGTTCTAGCAGAGTTCGAGGGAATTCGCTTTGGTGCTAATGTATGGTGTTGTTTTAATACAGATTCTGTTGAGGCTGATATGAAAAAGATTGCTGAGTTCTATGATATGCTTGTTTTTAATGAGAACAAATATAATTGGGTGCTAAAATCAAGGGAGTGGAATCCGGATGCTATTATCCTTAACTATAAGGTCATTATGTGCAATGAACTTGACTATACTTATGGAAGTTGCAGAGATTACTCAAAATTAAAGGAGGATTGGTTTGTGCACAGGAATGGAGAAAAAATATGTGCCGCTGGTTGGGAGCCTGGAGACATTTTTTATGAGAAAGAATGCTATATGGATATTTCTAATCCTGAAGTCAGGCAGTACATGATAGATGGTTACTTAGATCTTTTTGAAAATTATCCTGAATTTGACGGCTTATGGATTGACTTAGCACCTTCCTCACTATATTATTACAGAGGAGCCACTGACAAAATCAGAACAGACCAGGAAGCCTTTGACTCATACCAACTATATATCAGGGAAGTGGATGATGCTCTTGATGATATTGGAAAAATCTTTATTCCTGAATGGAGTGTTATGTCAAGGGAAGGCAACTGGGACGATTTAATCCTAAATGTTGATGGAGCCTGGGATGAAGCCTTTTACTGGGGCTGGAGAGGAAGCAGGAAACCTGATTCTGAGATAAAGCAGCAGATAAATGATTGCAGGTTCACTATTCAAAACAACAGGATTTATGGAGCAGGAATATGGACATGGGAAAATCCTGTTTCTGATTTCCAAGACATGGTACAGGAAGCTTATGATAAACTAAAGGAATGTGGTAACCACCATATTTTCTTGTTCCACCCATCTGGTTATGGAATGCCTTCTGCCTTAAGAGGAGTGGATATATTATCAGATCTGGACACAGGAGGCTGCAACAATAATGATGAGTGTGGTCCTGATGAAGAATGCATAAACCATGTTTGTGTGCCCAAAGATATTCCTCCTGAATGTGCTTCTGGTGATGTGAATTGCAACGGGATTATAGATATCTATGACTTGAACTTTGTTACTTCAAGGTTTGGCATAACACCTTCTCATGCTAACTGGAATATTTCAGCAGACCTAACAGAACCAGAAGGAATAATAGATATCTTTGATGTGGTATTTGTTGCTGCAAGGATTCCTTGAATTATTAAAAGAGAAAATATATATAATAAGAGTTCTAAGGTGAATGTTATGAAAAAAGTTTTGATAGGCTTAATTTTAATATTCATCTTATTACCTTTTTTTGTAAACGCAACAAACTACTATGTCTCCCCTTCTGGCTCAGACACTAATCCAGGCACTTTATCACAGCCTTTTAAAACAATAGAAAAAGCAAGAAACACTATAAGAGCTACAGGAGAGAACAGAGTAACAGTGTTTCTTAGAGGAGGAACCTATGAAATTTCACAAACAATTCAGTTTGATAGCAGGGATTCTGGCACTGCTAGTGCACCAAATGTATACCAAGCTTATAATGGAGAAAACGTTAGGATAGTTGGAGGTATAAAATTAAACCCTTCTGACTTCTCTCTTGTAACTTCAAGTTCTACACCAAATGTCTGGTCAAGAATAAACACAAATGCAAGAGGACATGTCATGCAGATTGACCTCAGTGCATATACAACCAACTACGGAATTTTGGAGGAAAGACAGTGTTTTAGTGTAAAGGACGCTTCTGCCCTTGAACTGTTCTTCAACCAGGAGCCCATGGAACTTGCCAGATGGCCGAACAAGGTTGAGAATGATGATATTGATACCTCCATAAGCAGTTTAACTGTTACAGGCAGTGGAATTAGTCCGGATGTTACTGGAGTGTATGATTATGCAGGTGAATATAACAACATGCCCTACTACAAGCTACAGGGCAGGGGTTGGTACATATGGGAAGGCAATAAAAACATATATAGGATTTCAAACGCACTTGGCGGCGGCTCGTATAGATGGCAGGGAACTAAACACGACCCTAGAGGTGCTTATCACCCCACAAGCGGTAACCCGACAGGGAATCCCCTGGCAATACCTGAAATACCTGGCTTTGAAATCATTGCTTCAACATCTGATAATACACATTTCACGTATTTCGGAACAAGACCTGAAAGATGGGGTAATGCAGAAGAGATTTGGGTTCACGGCTGGTTTGGAAGATGGTGGTATGACAGCCATAACAAAGTCAGTTCAATAAACACAAACACAAAAGTAATCACGCTTGAATCAGGGCCTAATTATTATGGAATAAAGCTTGGTCATCCTTATTATTTTGAAAACCTGCTGGAGGAGATAGACATTCCAGGAGAATGGTATCTTAACCGTAATACAGGAATTCTCTACTTCTGGCCGCCTGGTGACAATATTAACAGTGAGATTTACGTCTCTATAATGGAGAATGCATTGGTCCATCTAGACAGCGTGAATTACATGACCTTCAAAGACATAACATTCGAGATAGGCAGATCCAATCTTGTTTATATCGAGGACGGGTCCCACTGCAGGCTCAAGGACTGTGTCATTCGAAATTCAGGTACTAATGGTGTGGAAATTGAGTCTGGTTCTAACCACGGCGTGGAAAGATGTGAAATATACGGGACAGGCAGGAATGGCGTTACAATGGAGGGTGGTGACCGCGTCACACTCACTCCAGCCAACCACTATGTACGCAATTCAGATATACATAATTTCGGAAGATGGGTGTGGCTGTACAGCGATGGTGTTGAAATAGATAGACACAGCGTTGGGCATGAAGTTTCACACAACCTTATACATGATGCCCCTCACTTTGCCATTGCTTATGACGGTAACGACCACATTATAGAATACAATGAAATACACAACGTTCTTGAGTGGTGTCAGGATTCAGGAGCGATATATGCATGGGCAAGGGACTGGGGTGACAGGGGAACCATTATCCGTTATAACTTTGTCCATGATATAGACAGTCCTTTTCTCGGTGTCAACACAAACGGCATATACCTGGATGGTGGCACCAGCGGGCAAAAGATTTTTGGTAATATTTTCTACAATATCGAGGGTTTTGGAATACACCATAACGGCGGCAGAGATGTTATAATGGAAAACAACATTTTAGCCAAGTGTGGTTATGGCTTGCGGGCTTCAAGCCGGGTGCATGAGTATTTCTGTTGCAACCCGAATGATCCTGATTATGCAAAGCATAATGATTTAATGTATCAGATAAACAATTTAGGCATTGATTACCAGTCCCCGCCATGGAGTACAGCGTATCCAGAGTTTGTGCCAATGCCAAATGATTGCAGCCAGCTTGAGAACAGCCACTGGCTTTATCCAGAAGGAAACGTATTTTCAAGAAATCTGGGTTGGCAGAGCAAATACCACTGGATGTACGAGTCCAATGAGGGAGGAACAGGGACTTTCAACAAATACAAAGAAATATCAGGTAACATTGAGAACCAGGACCCTTTGTTTGTAGACGAAGCAAATCTAAATATGAACCTAAGGCCAAACAGCCCTGCTTATAACATACCTGGTTTTGAACCAATACCTTTTGATGAAATCGGTTTATTAGACAAAGACAGTATTATCCCTGGAGATATAAATGGTGATGGCATTATTAACATTTTTGATTTAACCTTTGTTACTTCTCGCTTTGGCACAACACCATCTGACACTAACTGGGATTCAAGAGCAGACCTAGCAGCTCCATTTGGAATAATTGATATCTTTGACGTGGTGTTTGTAGCAAGCAGAATGACATGAGGTGAAAAAATGATGCTCAAGCAAACAATTAAAAAAGTTGAAGCAAGCAAAGCTTATAAGAGCTTTATCAAGAAGCACCCTGATTACTACCTGGTGCACTGCTTTACCATGGCCCAGGCAGGTGCTAAAAAATATAAGTGGGAGCTTGGCTATTACT
>JAHWIP010000046.1 GCA_019322375.1 Candidatus Woesearchaeota archaeon | reverse complement strand
GTTAGGAACTCAACAGGAGGGAAAAGGAGTATTAGATATTGAAGTTGATAAACGATTTTTTTCTTAGAGTCCTCCAAAATGGTTATGGGAATGGACTAAATTATGGCATGAATGTGATCCAAGAGATCAGTGTAGTTTTCGGCGTCGCTTGGCAGGAGCTATTTTTATCCAGCCAATAGTAGTGTTGATTTGGATAATTTTTATCTGTTTTTTCAGGGCTTTAGCTGCAGGTCATTTTTCTCTTTTAGTTTTTCGTGATATAAGATTTGAAGCAATTATTCATCCATTTCAGATGTCAACTAGATATGTTTGGCATGAAGCTCAATCTGCCTTTTTCTACAATAAACAAGGAATGGATCGTCCTCTATTCTTAACTTTTTGTTTCTAGCCTATTATACCCATTTTCCCCTTTTTGGTTTTAATTTTAGGTTTTATTGTTCATCTTTTAGGTGGAAGTTTCTGGCCTGTTGTATTGTTCGGGTTAGCATCTATAGTTGTTGTTGTTGTTGTCCAGATTGTTATTTTCGCAGTTTTGATTGGATTGATTAAATGTTTTGATTATTTAATACCAAGAAAACAAAGACTTTCTATGTTTATTAGATTGGATTCAGAAGCAGTGGGCAGAAAAAGACAAAGAAGGGCGGTTAGAAATGCGAGAACGAAGTTTGATGAAAGATTTGCCTCCATTGCGTGTACAGGACTTCCCTTAGAGGCAAGATTAAATGCTCTTCCTTGGAGAAAAAGAACTTTTCGTCTAATGTATCAAGAGTCAAAAGCATGGGTTTGTAAGCCTTTTGCAAAATAGACAGATTAAAGACAGGTTATAAAATCGAGAAAATCAAAAAACCAAGGGGGTTTATCCCAAAGCCCTCTTTTTTATACTCTTGACAAGCTATTTTGATGTACGTTATTATGTACATATATAAATTACTTAACATATATTTATTATGAATACAAAAACAACATTGCCAATTTCAGAGGCAAGAAAAGAAATTTTTAAAATTGCTGACAAGGTTCAGAAAACTTCTAATTACTATACTTTGACAGAAAAAGGAAAACCAAAAGCTGTAATATTATCTGCTAAAGATTTTGAGTCTTGGCAGGAAACTTTAGAGGTTATTAAAGATTTTCCTAATTTAGAAAAGGATATAGAAAAATCTGAAAGAGAATATAAGAAAGGTGATTATTTAACCCTTGAGGAAATATTAGCAAAACAGGGTTTTATTATTTCTAACAAGTCAAAGAAGAATGTATCAGATAGTTCTCGGAAAAAAAGCAGAAAAAGATTTAAATAAGATTACAAGAAAACATAAGCCGCAAATCATTGCGGCTTTGTTTGATTTAAGAGAGAATGCCTATTTAGGGAAATCTTTGAAAGGTAAATTTTCTGGGTATTATTCACTTAGGGTTTGGCCTTATAGGATTATTTATAAAGTTAATAGAAAAAAGTTAATAATTTTTATTATTCGTATAGGCCATAGGCAGGGGATATATAGATAATTTTTATCTTATTATATTATAAAAAAATTAGCCCCTTGGGAAGCAAGCTTCCCAGGGGGCTTTGTGCGGGTGGGGTTTTCAGACATTTGACGAGGTTACAAGAACAAACGTGGTCAGGGATACCCTCTTTTGAATCACACCGAAGATTCAAAAGAGGGCTTAGACAGTAGCAGTAGATCGCTTCATTCTTTCCTCCTTGGGATTATCCCATGGAATGCCAGGCGTTAAAAGAAACAAGGATACACGTCTTCTTGCACGAGTTACAGTCACCCTGGTTTTTTCATCCTGGCTTGGAAAAACCAGAGCAACCTTAGTCAAAGGTTTTCAAGCTTCTCCTCATTTTTTGTCTCCTGTGATCAGCTGATGCTGGAAATCCGGTTGGCCGTGTTCTTCTTGGCCGTCTTCGCAGCGGGGTTGACCAAATTCTCGGTCACATCAATGGAACCAAAGAAACCATTCATGGCTAGGGTACTCCTTAGGCCATCTAACAGTAACGGAACCCACACAAACCAACGAGGTTTGTATACCGTGTACTATTTTTATATTAACAGATATAAAAAATGCGTGTCCAGTGGAAAAATTATTTTGCTTGATTTTTCCTTGATTTTTTTATCTGAATTTGCTAAAAAAAATAGACTAAAACAAGTGCTCGGACCTTAACAACCTTTTTGGGAAAGGGAAAAGAAGTGGAAAAAATTCCAGCCAAAGACCGAATTATTGTTGCCTTAGATGTACCTAGTGCTCAACAGGCAATTCCTTTAGTAAAAAGTTTAGCTCAGCATGTTGGAGGTTTTAAGCTTGGTTATGAATTTCTTATCGGGACATTGAGATCAATGCTTTTCCCGGATTGTCCAGTAGATTCAGGCGACGATGCAGAATCAGAGCAAGCTATTGAAAATCTTAAAAGAGCCAGAGAATTATTTTATCTTCTTGGATCAGGCACTTCACTTATAGATATTAAATTAGATGATATTCCTAATACTACAGAAGGAGTTGTTAAACAGATAGCTAAGTTTAACAGGCCTTGGGCATTTAATATTCATACTTCATCTGGCATAGAGCCAGTTAAAGCAGCAGTTGAAAACAGGGGTCAATGTCTTGTTTTTGGAGTTACTGTTTTAACAACAATAAAAGCAGATGAGTGTAAAGCTATTTTCGGCGCTGAACGAGGCCCTAAAGTTGTTGAGTTTGCTGAAATGCTTATTCAAGCAGGAGCTGACGGGGTTATTTGTTCGCCCAGGGAAGGTCAGTCTTTAAGAGATGATCCAAAGTTTAACAACCTTAAAATTGCTTGTCCTAATACTAGGCCTGCTTGGATGCCAAAGAAAGGCGACGACCAAGACCCAGAAACATCTTTGACACCTGCCCAAGCAGTAGAAGCAGGAATAGATTATGTTATAATGGGCAGGCCCATTAGAAAACCGCCAGAAGAAATTGGAGGCCCAATTCAAGCAGCTCAAATGATTGCTCAAGAAATTAAAGATGCTCTTGGATAGTTAGACATTGAAGCAAACGCCTCCAACCAAGCCAAAGGAGAAACAAGATGAGAAAATCTGTGAAAGATAGAAGACCTGAAGATTTTATTCCTAGTAGATAT
>JAHWIP010000045.1 GCA_019322375.1 Candidatus Woesearchaeota archaeon | reverse complement strand
TTGTTCTAGCTCTCTTCATGTAAGGCAGATAGGATTTTTTCAAGACGGTGTTGAGTATTATAGAGATGAGCTGGGTTATCCTGTTGATGAAGATGATTATGTTGTAGATGACATGATGCACCCTCATAAAAAAATAGCTTTTATCAAGGTTGGTGTGGGAGGGATGTATGGGAGGACCTATATTCATCCTTGCTACAAAACAGAAGGTGCTGAGGAAACTGTTAGAAAAGCTTTTTCTAAAGACATGATTAAAAAATATTTTCCAGCAGGGATTAGAGAAGAAGAGAAAAAGAAATAATTCAAAGCAAATTCTTTATCTTATTTATATAACTTGCTACTTCTTGTCCTTTTTTTGTAAGAGTTAGCACTTTTAGCCTTCCTTGTTTTTCAAAGCCTACTAGTCCTGCTCTTTGCATTTCCTGCAGAATTTTTACAACATGACTATAGGTGCAGTCCACTACTTTGGCCAGGTTTGAAGCATATATATTTCCGTTTTTATTTAGAAGTGTTACCAGCATCATGGCTGGTTTTTCCCTGAAAAAAACATTGAATATCTTCTTTGGTTTCATATAGATGTCCACCCCTCCACCTTATTTTATTAATTTTTATGATTATAAATATTTATTTATTGCTTTATAACTATTATGAAAGTTATTTCCCTTTATATATCTTTCGATTTATATACCCAAGAACAAGGAATGATTTTTAAGCTTTTCTATTAAAAAAATAAAAAATGCAGAACATTTAAATAGTTGTCTATAAAACAAAAATAACATGAAGCTCATCTTTCATGGAGCTGCAAAAGAGGTGGGGAGAAGCTGTATAGAACTCCAGACTAGAGGAGACCGCTACCTTCTTGACGCAGGCATTAAATTTAAGGAAGGAGGATTTGCATATCCAGAACACCTGGAAAACCTGCCAGATATAGACGGATTGTTCATTAGCCACTCGCATGAAGACCATGCAGGAGCCCTGCCCTTTTTTGAGCATTACAAAATAATCTGCCCAATATATTGCACCAGGCTCACATATGCAATAACCAAGGTGCTGCTCAAGGATTCATACAAGATAGCAAGAATAAGGAATTTGCATCCTGCTTATAACAAAACAGACCTGCGCGAAATACACAAGGATGTAAGATTTATAAGATATGACAGACAGTACAAGCACAGAAAAATAAGATTTACTTTTAATAATGCTGGGCATGTGCCTGGCAGCTCAATGATACTAATCAAAGCAGAAGGAAAAAATATATTGTACACAGGCGACACCAAGCTAAGAACAACAGAGCTGGTAAAAGGACCAGACTTAGAACAATACAAAGATATTGATGTTCTAATAATAGAGAGCACGTATGGCAACAGAAGCCTGCCAGACAGAGCAGAAATAAGAAGAAAATTCTTAGACAAAGTAGAAGAGGTAATAGCAAGAGGAGGTTCAGTGCTTATACCTGTGTTTGCCTTGGGAAGAGCCCAAGACATACTCATAATGCTGGCAGAAAGAAAGTACAGGGTTCCTATATATTTTGACGGTATGTGCAAGAAGATAACCAGCAGGATATTAAGCACCAATGACAAGTATGTTAATAACAGGAAGATACTGGACCACATGTTCAACCATAAAACAATCCATATAGGAAGCCCTAGGCACAGAGAGCACGCCATGACTAGGCAGGGCATATTTGTGACCACAAGCGGTATGATGCAGGGAGGGCCAGTACTATCCTATCTTAAAGAAATGTGGCATGACCCTAAAAATGCTATCCTGATGATGGGATTCCAGTGCAAGCGCACCAACGGAAGGCACTTACTGGAGGACGGATATATATACATTGACGGCTGGAGAACATATGTAAAGTGTGAAGTAGAAAAATATGATTTTTCAGGGCATGCTGACAAAGAAGACTTAAAAGAAATGATAACCAGAATAAACCCAAAAAAACTGGTTGTACAACACGGAGACCCGGATGCAGTAGAGGAACTAAGAAGCTGGGCTGAAAAACAAAACAAATATATAGTATATGCTCCAGAACTAGGAGAAGAGATAGAGGTATGATTTTTATGAGTAAGGAAAATATCGCAGCACAAGGTGAAGGAGAACTAATGAAATTCATGGAGGACATGAAAAAAGAAAGCCAGAACATGATGAAAGATTTAGAAGAGATAGATACAAGACTAGTTCACCTCAAAGAACTGATAGAAAAAGAGAATGCAGACAAGGAAAAAATAATTGACTTAATTAATTCCATAAGAATAAGAATCGGAGTTCTGGAAAAAGAAGATGTCCGGGAAATGAATGAGGAAGAAATTGCAGAGAGCCTTTTGAAAAAACTAAAGAAATGGGTTGACCAGGTTGTGTGAATTCTTAAATAAATATGCCCCCACAGGACAACAGAAATAAAAATATTTCTGAGCCCCTCGGGTCATTCTCACTTTGTTCGAATGCCCCCACAGGGAATTAAACCCTGGTTTCAGCCTTACTGCCGCAATTTGCAACCGCAGGGCTGCGTACTATTCATTATACTATGGGGGCGTTGCTATAGAGAAGAACAAGTTCTTTATTAAAGTATTCTGTTTTTATAGTCTCAAAGAAAAGATTTATATGCTACTATTTAATACTCACAAACACAATGTCATTAAGAGAACTGCTATTGAAAAAAAACCTTAGAAAAGGGCATGATACCACTACAAGTATGAATAGCAAAATAGCTGGTACAATTGAGGAATACTTGGAAGACCATCCTTTTCTAAGCAACATAAAATTACGAAAAGAACTATCTGGGTTAAAAACAGGGTATCCGGATGTCTCTGCTTTCTGCAAACCCACCACAAATCCCTATATTAATAACTCAAAAGCATTTAAATCAATACAGTTTAAGACTGTTACCAAAGAGATTTTACCTCCTAAACAAGGCATCACAATAACATTTGAATTCTATAGCAAGGAAAAAGGAACATCTGTGAAAGGAGGAGGATATGTACATGAATCATATATTTATTATAAAGATAAAGAAAAAATGATAACAGCCATAAAAGAAAACCTGTCTCCAGAACCAGTCAACATAATCCATAAATATGCTTTTAAGCTTGATTCTCTTTTTTAAGGTAAGAATTACTTGGGCCTTGCAATCGTGCTCGGTGCTCTTCTCCCAACTCTTGGACCATCACTCACTTCAAAGCCTGCTTTTTTTAAATTCCTTCTGATCTCCCCAGCGCAGGAATAAGTGGTGAGCATACCATTATCTTTTATATGTTTTCTTAGCTCCTTAAAAAAGCTTTCTGTCCAGAGCTCAGGATTCTTCTTAGGGCTAAATGGGTCATGAAGAATTATATCGAACTTTGTGCCTAGGGTTTTTACTGCTTGCAAGGCGTCTGCGACCAATAATTTTATCTTTACTCCTTCTCTATCATATTCATAACCATCGTTAACTTTTCCTCTCTCAACCAAATCCTGAATTATATGATAAGTCTTTATCATTGGCTTAAGCTCTTTTATCTTATCTAAAATCTTTTTGTCTTTTTCCAGGCCAATAATATAGATTTTGCACCAAAGACTTTCCTCTAATATTTTATCCATAACCGCTGCAGAGTTATAGCCAAGCCCAAAACCAACATCAAGAATACTAACTTCTTCTTTACCTTTAACAAATTCCAGGGCTGGCTCTGCAAATTTCTTATAAGCTTCTTCCACTGCTCCGCTTACAGAGTGATAGGTTTCATCATACTCATTGCTGTGAAAGGTTATGCTGCCATCATGGGTGACTACTTTTCTCATGTTTACAAAGAAGAATACTTTTGCTTATAAAACTAATCCTATCAAGCCAAGAATAACTCCGACTATTAAAAAACCAGCATACTGCTTGAGAAGCCCTAGAATTATTTTCTTTTTTTTGTTCTTCTCTTTTATATGGTGATAAAGGTAAATGCTTCCGACAGGGAATCCGTACAAAAAAATTAGGGGCGCTAATAATGTAAAACCATTGTAAAGCCAGGATAAAAAGAAGATTACAGCTAATGCATAGTAATAAAGAGTTTCTCTATACCTGCTAAAACTAAATGCTATTATGAGCAGGGCAATTAGCAAAATAAAAGGGATTGAAGGGTTTTTTACAAAGAAAACAATCAGGATTGCTATGAACAAAAGATGTCTTAAAATGTTAAAATACTTTAAGCCTGGCTTAAGCTCTTCTTGTACTGAATAACCAATTAATAATCCTATGAATAATCCTAAGAACACAATTATTATCAATACAAGGTAGGTTAAGAGCATATCAAAGCTATAGAAATCAGTGGTTTATAAATATTTTTAATTCTCAGCTTATATGTCTGAGCCGCAGGGAGTGCCGTTTATCAGAATTGCTGGGTTTCCAATACTGGTTTTGTTTCCAATAGGGATTATGTTCCCATCACTATCTTCGTAAAATATGCAGAAGTCGCCTCTTAACCCTAGTTTGCTTTTTAAACCTTCATAGTCATATGTGGCATTATTTGTAAAGACTTTTAGTTTTTCCATGTCAACAACATCTTCGCTTATAAAGCCCACCTCAGGATTCTTCTCAAGCTCTATTTTCAGGTCTGTTGCTTCTACTTCCAGGTCTTTTAGCCTTGGTTTTCCCCGGTCGCTCATGGTCACATAAAAGATAAGGATTATTGAGACAAAGATTACTACTGCAAGCAATACATCTATACTCCAGACTTGGGCGCGCTCCATTTCCTCTTTTTTCCTTTTTGAAGAAACCTTGCTTGTTGGTGTTCCCCTCTTTTTTGATAATTCTCTTTTTTTCTTAACCATCTTCTCTTTTTAAATACTTTGTTTTCAGGATTTATAAATTTTTATATTTTTTCTGTTGTCATAGCAAGAACAAGTCATTAGACGAGAGAAAGCGAAAACTTTATAAAGGTTTCTCTGTTTCGCTTTATAAATTTATTGTAAACACTAGCTTGTTATAAAAACTTGCAACGGGGGGAATCTCTATGTCATTTGTAAAAAAATGCCCTGAATGCGGTGGCATCAACTTATTCTGGAACAAAGAAAAAGGAGAAATCATTTGCAGAGACTGCGGACTGGTGGTAGAAGACAAAATGGTGGATTTTGGCCAGGAATGGAGGGAATTTGACAGCTCAGATGCTGACAAGCTCAGAAGAACAGGAGCGCCAATGAGCTATACCCAGTTTGACCAAGGTTTAGGAACAGATGTAGGAAAAAAATCAGATTTATACCAGCTCGGAGGAAAAGCCAAGAACAAGTTCTTCAGGCTGAGGAAATGGCAGCAAAGAATAAGCACAGCAATAGAGAGAAACCTGAAACTAGCACTTTCTGAATTAAAAAGAGTTAGTTCATATTTAAGACTGCCTGGAAGCGTAGAGGAGGAAGCAGCCAGGATATATACATTAGCAGTGCAGAAAGGCTTAGTTAGGGGCAGAAGCATGGAATCAGTAGTAGCAGGAGC
>JAHWIP010000044.1 GCA_019322375.1 Candidatus Woesearchaeota archaeon | reverse complement strand
ATATCTATAAGCTAGAGGTCTTTGTTGAGCCTATTCAAAGAGACACTTATAATATTACTTGCCTAAGACTTGACAACCAACTGCCTGGCGGAGGAGCCTATGGTACTGTAAGAATGTTCAGAGGCGCTCCTCTTACTATTAGCTGTTTTGTATCCAGGACCACGCCCATGAGTGTAAGGCTTTACGAGGACATGCTTGACATAAGGCTGAGATACAGATATGGTGAGTTCATAGAGATTCCTCTTCTTATACAGGGACATCCCTGAGCTTTTTGCCTGTTCGCTTAGCCTTATTTTTCTGCTTTTTCCCATAATAAGTCAAATAAGAGTTGTTGGGATTTTGCAAATTCTAGATGATTAATAATAACTCCAAGAGGTTCTTCTGGTTTTGTACTTAGAATAGCTACTTTGTTTCCATAAATATACTCTGTTAAAGGTATGTTTTTTAACCGCGGTACGAATCGTGTTTCTCTTAGTTCTTGTTTGTCTCTTTTCTTCATTAGGTTTATTGACTCTCTTGTTTTTTCATTAAGTAATTTAATTGAAATTCTTGATTGCATTCTTTTTTTAATAAATCTAGGCACAAAAAAGGGAAGAACATTAAAGATAAAGTGAGTGTTTGAGAATGCACACAGAGGTTTTTTTTCTTGAAGAATATCTTGATAAACTGTTTTTATTCCTTCTTTACCCTCATATAATTCAACAACTGGTTTTTCAGTTGCTCTGATTTTTAGTTTTTTTAGGTCTGGTATAATATCTCTAATTTTTTGCTTTTTTTCCTCAAGGGTCTGTATTAGTTTATCTGGAGGTGCGGCTTCAAAATAAAGGATTTTGTTGCGAATTATAGAAGACACAATTCCTTTTTCTCTTAGAGCTTTTAGTATATCGTATGTTGTTGTTCTCACAAGGTCTGCTTTTTCAGATATTTTATTAGCAGTTGCTGAGCCAGTTGTAGTTAGAGTTAGGTAAACCTTTGCTTCTTTTTCACTTAGTCCATACTCCCTTAGGGTTTTTTCTATTTCTTCCATAGCGAGGAGTGAGACGTTGCTAGTATTTAAGTTTTTTTATTTTGTCGTAGATTATAGTCAACAAATATTTAAATAACATGACTATTGTTCGGTGGTAAAATGAAGTCTGTTTATGTAAAAAGAAGATTGCTTAAGGTTAATGGGGCTTATGCAAAAGGAGAATTTCTAATCCCTTTGGTAACATATGAAAAAGGAATTTCTCCTGGAGTAAATCGAGGTATAAAAGCAGTTAATGCCTGTGGAGGTGTAGATGTAAGAATCCTAAAAGACGAGATGACTAGAGCGCCTGGCTTTAAGTTTAATAGTATGGACGAGGGATTAAGGTTTTATAATTATATTGACAAGAATAAAGAAAAACTAACAGAAATTGCTGAGTCTACCACACATTATGGAAAAGTAACCTCTATACAACCAAAACTAGTAGGAAGCCATATTTTTCTTAGATTAGGCATGTTTACTGGTGATGCTGCAGGCCATAACATGACTACTAAAGCAGCACATGCGGTTTCAGAGTATCTGTCTCAGCAGTTTCCTAAAATAAAATATGTTTCTGTAAGTAGCAATTATTGTGTTGATAAAAAAGTGTCTGCTATCAATCCTTTACAAGGGAGAGGAAAAGAGGTGTTTGCTTGTGTTAATGCGCCTAGCTCTATTTGCCAGGATATTTTAAAGACACAACCAGAGGATCTTGTTGAGGTTTACAATACAAAAACCCTGGGGTCTATAGTTGCAGGCAGTCTATGTTCTAATAATACTCATCACTCAAACATCTTTAAAGCAATTTATGAGGCAACAGGGCAGGATACTGCTAATATTATTGAGTCAAGCCAGGGGATAACTTATGCTGAGCTTAGAGGAGAAAATCTTTTCTTTTCTGTGAGTCTGCCTTGTGTTATTGTAGGTACTGTTGGAGGAGGCACTTCTGAAAAGGCGCCTAGAAAAGCTCTTGAACAGCTTGGCTGCTATGGGAGTGGTAGGCCAGTTGGCTTTAATTCTAAAAAGCTGGCTGAAATTGTGGGTGCTGCTGTTCTGGCAGCTGAATTTAACCTAGATGCTGCGCACACCAATCCAAAAGAATTTGTATATACCTCCCTGCTTTTAGAGAGGGGACAGGCTTAAAACGCATATTTTTATCACTTATTTGTGGTTAAAAATCGAAATCTTTATAAAGCAAATGTATTTACTTCAAGGTAACAATTATCTCAATTTATAGGAGGAGAAGAGCAAAAATGAAAAACAAAATACTATTGCTCGGCTT
>JAHWIP010000043.1 GCA_019322375.1 Candidatus Woesearchaeota archaeon | reverse complement strand
CTATTAGGAAGTGTTTATGGCACTAATATGGCTGAGTTTGGTTATAGTAAACTAAATGCACGAACAGCTTCTGTACTTTACATTAATCAAGATAATGGTATTGGTTATAAGCAAGGATTTATAGAGAAATTTGAGGAGTTAGGAGGAAGGATAGTTAGTGAAGAATCATATGAACCAGGCACCACTGACTTTAGGACTCATCTTTCAAAGATTAAAGAAAAGAATCCTGATGTATTCTTCCTTGCAGGACAAGAAGCAGAGCTAGCAGTAAAACAAACAAGAGAATTAGGAATAAAAGCACAAATACTAGGACCTACAACACTTGAAACAAGTGATATGGTACGGATTGCAGAGAATGCAGCTGAAGGAATAATCTATACTACCCCAACCTTTGATCCAGAAGATAAAAGTGAACGAGTACAAGAATATCTAAGAAAGTACAAGGAAAAATATGGAGATATAAGTGAGTATAGAGCAGCTAATGCTTATGATGCAGTTTATATAATAGCTTTGATGATAGAGAAATGTGGCAGTGAAAGAAATACAGAATGTATCAGAGACGAATTATACAAAGTAGAGAATTATCCAGGAGTCTCAGGTAACATAACCTTTGATGAGAACGGAGACGTGATAAAACCAACAATGATAAAGACAATAAGAAATGGCCAATTTGTTAAGTATGAATAATTGTCTCAACCTCAACCCAAGGCGTGTTTTAAGCCTTGGGTTGCTCTTATTTTATTTTTTATTTTTCTCTTCAAATCCAAAACCTTTAAATAATACTAACTCTTAACGTTAGTAAAATGGTTTTTCCTGCAAAAGAAAATAATGTTTTAGAGCTCTTCTTTAATGAGCCTACCAAGCACTGGCATTTTAATGAGATTGTGAGAAAAGCAGGCATTAGTGAGCAAAGAGCAAACCACTGGCTAAAGCAATTTGTAAAAAAAGGCCTTATCAAAAGAGTAAAGCCAAAAGAAAAAATGCCTTATTTCATTGCAAATTATGAGCATCCTGTTTATGAGAACAAGAAAAGGCTCTACGGTCTTAATAAGATGTTTGAAACAGGGTTATTGACAAAACTCCAATCACTAAAAAAAGCAAAAACAATTGTTATCTTTGGCAGCTTTGCAAGAGGAGACTGGAACACCCAAAGCGATGTTGATGTGTTTATCTATGGTGATGATGAAAACTTTGGATTTGAAACTTATTGGAAATCTTTCGGAAGAACAATACAAATTCACGCTTTTAAGAGCAGAAGAGATATAAAGAAGATACGTTCTGGCTTAATCAACAATGTGATTAATGGATACTTTGTAAAGGGAAGTGTTCATGACATTGTTGAGGTTAAAGCGTGAAAGAGATAAAAAAGCTTGAAAAAGCTTATGCAGACTGCCAAGCACAAGGCTTGATACAATTCAGAAAAGATGTTGATAAATACCTGATAGAGTCATTATTGACAAGCTCTATTGAAAGCCTTGAATATTTAGAAGAACTTGAGAATATTCCAGGGCAAAAGAAACCAGGTTATTTCTTATTATTCACAAACCAATACGATATTCTGAGAAAACTAATCCAAGCTTTTTTGCTGTTTGATAGATTAAAATGCTCTAATCACCAATGTGTCAATGCTTATCTATGTACAAATCATCCTAAGCTAAAATTTAAATGGGAAACTCTCGAAGAAATGCGTATGCTCAGAAACAAAATCTGTTATGAAGGAAGACAGATAAGTTTAAAGACCTGGAATTTATATAAGTTAAAATTTGAGATTTACATTAAATCGCTTATCAGAATTGTTAAGGAAAAACTTTCTGAAACTAAATAAACTAAGAATAACAAAAATTTTAAAACAATTTTTGAATGCATAAACTTTGTTCATGCATAATACAACTTCCCACTCTTCTTCTGCTCAACATCTTTTTGGCTGCCTGGTTTGTTTATTCTTGGCCTTTTGCTCTCTTCATCTCTTCGGAATGTTAGCTCTATGTTCTGCAGGAAATTATTCATGCCTTTTTCCATTGGGAATGGGCCTGTTACTTTTCCTTGCTTTGCTGGTTTTCCTTCAAAAACAGTCAGTCTGTCGCTTATTGTGTCGATAAATAACAAGTCATGGTCTACTATTAATGCGCTTCTGCCTGTTATCTTTAATATATCTCTAATAATTTTTCCTAGTTTTAATCTTTGCTCTACATCTAGGTAAGCAGATGGCTCATCCATTAAGATTAAGTCAGAATCAGCACTCAGGCACTTGGCTATCCATACACGCTGGAGTTCTCCTCCACTAAGTTCGTTTAGTTTTCTCATGAACAAAGGCTTTAAATCTAGCGGGCGAATCAGCTGCACTTCATACTTTTGTATTGCTTCTTGCAAAAAATTCATTACTAATTCATCATTCTGCTCTAAATACTGTGGCTTATAACTAATCCTTAATCCTTTTAGTTCATGCCCTTTTATGTCTCCTGCTAGGATTCTTACAAAAGTGGTTTTTCCAATGCCATTCTCACCCAGGATTCCAACCATATCTTGTTTGTAGATGTTTCCTTTGTTTGCTTCTAGTTCAAAACTGCCTAGTTTGTGCTTAAATGCTTCCCACTCTGTCAGGAGTTCCATTCTTTTGATATCAACAGGAGGTCTGGCTTCGAATTTAATTGCAGTTTCCCTGAACCTAACATTCTCCTCTTTTAGATAACCAGATAAATAAACATTAATGCCTGCTTTTGCTGATTTAGGCTGGCTAACAACTCCATAAGCAGAAGGCTTACCATACATTAAATGAATCAGGTCAGCCATATAGTCAAGAATTATTAAGTCATGCTCAACAACAATCACACCTGTGTTTTCATTTACCAGGCTTCTGATAAAACTGCTTATCTTTAATCTTTGCTTAACATCCAAGTAACTGGTTGGCTCATCAAAAAAATAAACATCTGCTTTTTTCAATACACAAGCTGCTATTGCTACTCTTTGCAGTTCTCCACCACTAATCTTGTTTATATCATGGTCTAATACTTCTGTAAGCTCAAGAATCTTAGCAATCTTATCTAATTCCTTTTTCTCATCTACCTTTTTAAGCAAGCCCTTGACACTGCCTTTGTACTGCTTTGGAATCAAATCAACCTGCTGGGGCTTGTAACTAAGCTTTACTTTGCCTTGTTTTACTTTTTCAAAAAACCCTTGAGCTTCACTGCCCTTGAAGTACTCTATGAGTTGGTCATAGTTGGCTTCTTCCCCTGGCTTTCCTAAGTTTGGCTTTTCAACACCTGCAAGAATCTTTAAAGCAGTGGTTTTTCCAATGCCGTTCTTACCAATGATTCCTACAACCTTATTGTTGATGGGTATAGGAAGGTTATACAAGGCAAATTCGTTTTTTCCATAGCGATGGACAGGTTCTTTTTTTAATTCCTCGGGTAAATTAACTATGTGTATTGCTTCTGGAGCTGGTTTAATGCAAATCCCGCAGCCAATGCATAGAGTTTCATCTATTAAAAGCTTTGAATCTTCGAAATATATGCAATCGCTTCCTGTCCGATTAACAGGGCATAAACTTTGTATGTGCTTTTTCAAAGCCATGTCTTTCAGCTTGTTGTTATCTACTATTGCTATTCTTTTCATTCAGTTCCAAACCTCATTCCATTCTTCTAATAATTGGGCTTCTTCTTGAGTATTTATAGGTTTCCAATATGACACTGATTCCAAATGGTTATTTAAGTAATCGAACACTCTTTTAGATTTAAAATAAAGCATTTTTCTTGTTTCTTTTAGATTATATCCAAACATTTCTTTAATGATTTGCCTTATTTCGCTTTCATTGATATCGCTCTTCCTAAGATTTCTTCTATGAATTCTTATTCTATAATTATCGTCCATTCTTATTAGT
>JAHWIP010000042.1 GCA_019322375.1 Candidatus Woesearchaeota archaeon | reverse complement strand
TTTTATTTTGTTTTTATTTTTCTTTTTTTTGAAAAATGTTCAAAATCTTTGATTTTGTTTTTATTTTTCTTTTTTTTGAAAAATGTTCAAAATCTTTGATTTTGTTTTTATTTTTCTTTTTTTTGAAAAATGTTCAAAATCTTTGATTTTGTTTTATTATTTCCTTAACACTATCAATTATGTAATTAACATCATCTTCTCCTAGGTCAGGATAGAGAGGGAGTGATATAAGGTTTGAATACACCTTTTCTGCTACAGGAAAATCCCCTTTTTTATGCCCGTGCTTTTGCTGGTAATATGGATGCAGATGCAGGGGTATAAAATGAACACTTGTGCTAATCCCTTTTTTAGCCAGTTCCTTGATAAACTGGTTTCTGTTAATTCTCAGCTTGGATTCATCGATTCTTATGGTGTAGAGATGCCACACGTTTTTTACTCCATCTTTTATCTTTCTAAGGCTTAACTCCTTGATTTTTGAGAATTCTTGGTTATACATTTCAGCAAGTCTTTCTCTCCTTTTATTGAATCTTTCCAGCTTCTTTAGCTGGCACAAGCCTAATGCTGCCTGAATGTCTGTCATGTTGTATTTGTAACCTGCCATAATGATTTCATAATACCATGAACCCTCTGCAGAATACCGCTTCCAAGCATCCTGGCTAAGGCCATGCAAGCTCAGAACCTGCATCTTGTCAGCATATTCGTCATTCTCGAATGTTGCCATGCCTCCCTCGCCTGTGGTCATGTTCTTGGTAGCATAAAAACTAAAAGCAGTTACATCCCCAAACAGACCGATTTTTTTTCCTTTGTACTCAGCACCCACAGCATGAGCAGCATCCTCAATAACCTTAAGGCTGTGTTTTTTTGCAATAGCAAGAATTTTATCCATGTCGCAAGGCTGGCCTCCATAATGAACAGGCAGGATTGCTTTGGTTCTGCTGGTTATTTTCTCTTCTATTTTATCAGCATCAATATTGTATGTGTCTTCCTTTATATCAACAAAAACAGGTTTTGCTTTTAAATAACAGATGACCTCTGCTGTTGCTGCAAAGGTATAAGGCGTTGTTATTACTTCGTCTCCTTCTTTTACTCCTGCTACTACCAGTCCAACATGAAGCGCAGCAGTGCATGAGCTGACAGCGACAGCATGTTTTGAGCCAATGTATTTTTTGAACTTTTCTTCAAACTTTTTGGTCCTTGGGCCTGTTGTTACCCATCCTGATTTTAAGGCGTTAACTACTTCATCAATCTCTTCTTTTTCTATTGTTGGCTTAAAATAAGGGATGTTTCTTTTTTTTCCCCGCGCCTTTGCTTTCATTTTTTCTACCTTTGCTTTCCTTTTTTCTTATTTTTTCTTCTTATTTTCTTCTTCCTTACCTTCTTTTTTTTACTGCTTTTCTTTGCTTTAACTTTTCTCTTTGGCTTCTTTTTTTCCTCTTTTTTACTTTGCTTATCCTCTTCCACTTGATAGCCTTCTAATTCAAGGCAATTCTTACAAGCAGGAATCAAATCATGTCTTAACTGCTTATGCAGCTTTCTTATTCTTTTTAAAGTCTTGCCATGCCAGATGCTGTGAATGCTCTGCTTGGTAGCATCTCCAATAATGTTCTTCATTCTCCAGTCGCCGCAGCACATCATGGCCTTTCCGTCATAGGTTATTACCATGCGATGCCAGAGCTGGGAGCAAGGCTTTCTTCCGACGACCTGGACATTAGCAGCAGCAGGCTTGTTGTGCCTGTACTCAACCTCTGGGTTTGCAAAGACCTCGTTAACTTTTGGGGTCCAGTACTTGATAAACTTATCAACCTCGTGCTTGTTTTCCTTGGTAATAACCATCTGCACACGCACAAAAGGTCTTTTAGAGCCAAGCTTTTTTTTTCTTTTCAAAAGATAGTCCGCGTTCTTAAGCAGTTTTGGATAGCTGCCTCCTCTTCTTATTTTTTCATATGTTTTTTTGCTTGCTCCGTCGCTGGCAATGATTATCCTGTCAAGACCAGCCTTAATAAGCCCGTCAGCTTTTTTCTTGTCAAGCAACTGGCCGTTGGTATTGAACTGAACATCAATAATGCCTTTTTTCTTGGCGTACTTAACCATGTCAATAACCTTAGGATGTAACAGAGGCTCCCCTCTCCAGTTGAGTTTGATAGAGCAAAGACCCTTTTTAGCTCCTTCATCAACAATCTTCTTGAAAAGTTCCATTTTCATAAAGCCAGGCTTGGGAGGGTTTAGGGTTTGAAAGCACATTATGCACCTTAAATTACAGGCACTGGTTATTTCTATGTCCAGATGAGTAGGGAACCTGGTTACCCAGAACCATCTGGGTGCAAAAATCCATTTGAACCTGTACCATCTGTATTTTAAGTCAATACCTCTTCCAGGATCGCTGAATATGTTTTTGAGTTCCTGAGTTGCAAAGTGAACCATTCGTGTCATTTTCCATCCCTCATATTTTTATATCATCAATTATACTTCGCATCTTCTGCTTCTCGCCGCCAGAATCACTGTATTTCAATTTCCTTTGAGCCAGTACTGATCTGGGATTAAAGATAGGCTTTAATACTTTTCCATCTATATCCTTTGGGACAGGGGAATCATACATATGGATTATGGTGGGAGCAATATCATATATTTGAACTGGCTTGCTCAGCTTTCCTGTTTTCTTTATGTCTGGTCCAAGAGCAATAAAGATGGCTTTTCTTGCATTACTGTGGCCTCCTGTAGTGGTTCTCTTGTCCTTTGTCCTTTTAATTATCTTTTTTGGAGTGCCGTTCCTTACCTCATATCCTTGTTCTGTTAAAAAAACAATATCAGGAAGATATTTCAAGAATTGGCCTTTATACACCTCTTCCTTTTTATGAACCTCCTTGAAAATAGGCTTACCATTGAAACCAGCAAGACCGGATAGCTCTTTTTTAAGCTTATGTTTCAGCTTCCCATAATCCCGGGCGTTCTCTTTTATAATTCTTATACCCCAGCTTTGGTCAAAATAAGCCACTGATTTCTTTTTGTCAATAATATTAAGGTTTGTTCTCGGATTCTCAAGATAAAGCCCTTTTACGCTTTTTTGTGCAGACCCCTTAGCCTGCATTTTCTTAAATAAACGGAACACAAAGTTAAAATATTTGATAGGCAAGATATTCTTGACAATCCACCCGATCCTATAGTACATGTAATCCCTCAAGTTTCTGGTGTTCCTTTGAAACTTTGATTCCTTGAAGTAAAGATACTTTTTCTTCTCTAACCAGCTGTTTATATAAAAAGCGTATTTTGCTGAAGCCTCAAAACCATGATCAGATACAATCATTATGTTGGTCTTCTTTGCCCTTTCAAGCAGGTCCTTGAATATTACCAAATCAAGTCTTTTGTAGTAATTGAAAATCTCTTTTTGGTTGTGCCATTGGAAATGCTGGACATAATCTGTGTTTCCATCCCAGAAAAAGGCAAAGTCAGGGCTTGTTTTCTTATATGCATTTAAGAAAATATTATACTTTTCTCTTGTATCCAGGGCAAAATTCTCTTTTGTCTTAGGAAGTTTTTTTAGGTTATCAACAAAGTCATCATATCCGTTGCCATGAAGCTTACGGAACAAGCCCTTATACTTGGCTGGGTAAACATAATTGCATTTTTTTGTAGAACCCCCCATTGTGGCGGATGCCATTACGCCCTTTTTAATCCTTGGAGGAAAAGCCATCCTCAGGTTGACAACCAAAGACGAGTAATCATTTTCTCCAAGAACATCCCAAAAAGCTTCATCCCTGAGCTTATCATACGTAAACAAGGAGCCGTCTGCCCTCTTGAAACCAAAGACTCCTGTTTTGCCAGGGTTTTTGCCTGTGCACAGAGAAGGAACTGCAGGGCAGGTCATGCAGGGGATTGTGCTGAGAAGACTGGTATACACTCCCCTTGCCAGTAATTTTTTGAAGTATGGGAGTTTGTCTTTCCATTTACCAAGATTATTCCAAGTTGCCCCGTCCAGTCCTATAAGAATGGTTTTGTTCTTCATTTTGAAATCCTACGTGCTAAGCATTTTCTTAATTTCCTGAACCACCCTCTTGCTCGCCTTTCCATCATCAGAGAAAAAATATTTATTAATATATTTTTCTCTAAGGCTCCTGTCGAAAAGCTTTTTTTTGCTAAATGAGCTCTTTATTGCTTTCTCTAATTTTGCAGATGTAACCTGGGGCTGTGTCAGACCTTCTTTTATCCATGGCCTGCCCCAGTCATCTTCTTTAGGCTCATATAGAATGGTTTTTTTATCCATCAGAATACATTCATTAACCACAGTTGAGTTTATTGTAATAACAAGTTCAGCTGCACATATGAGGGAGCTGGTGTTTTCATCTCTGGTAACATTTCCTTTGACTTTGTACTCTTCCAACATTTTTTTTATATATTTTTTATTTGCGTCGGAGTCTTCCGGATGCTGTTTTATTATAACATATACCGCTCTCATACCCTTTAAGGCGTTTAGTATTCCTCTAAGAAATTCTTCCTCCCCGGGCCAGTCCCATGCAATCACAGTAATCAGTTTTTCATCAGGCTTAACACCGTATTTTTTAAATATGCTTTGTTTTTCCTCTGCTGTTATTTTATTAAGAAAATCATATTTTGGTGAGCCTGTTATCTTGAGATTTTGTGGGGGCAGGTAATACTTCTCTTTATGCCATTTAAAAGAATACTCTCCAGATACAAATTTTTTGTCAGCTATTGGCCTCCAGACAGGGCTTCTTCTGTTCAGGGTTTCTTTGATTGGTACTTGGACAAGCTTGGTGTTGGTATCATAAACAGCTTCTCCTTCAAGACTGAATACAGATGTCTTCTTTTTTTGATTATTAGATTGAAACAGCAGGGCTTTTCCGTAATAGTTCTTTTCGTGGTCTATTAGAATCAAATCAGGTTTTTCTTTTTCAATGATAGATGCTCCGAGGGCATAAACATCTCCTATGTAGGGGGCATAAGCTAAGAATATTTTTTTTAGCCTTTTTTTTATGATTTCATAAAAGTTAATCCCTCTATAGGTAAGGCTTCTTTTGAAATCACTTCTTTTTTCCAGTTCCTTGAATTTTTTTTTCAGGAACATCACAACTGCTTTGGTATTCTTTTTGGCTCTTGCATCATAGTATTTGCCAATAAACTCCGCATCATACTTCTGGGGGATATATCTTTCTGTTATTGTTTTTAGACTATTCAAGTTGGTTATGTGGTCGTATTCTATGACTTTGTAACTTAATCTTGCTCTGTCCATTTCCTTTATGAGGGGGCCCCAGAAAAAATCAGTTGAATTCTGTTTATTACTCAGTCTTGTGCTGGTTAATATAAGAATCTTTTTTCTTGGCAGCCTTTTGCAAAAAAATTTTCCAACAATGATTCTCAAAGCAATACGGGATTTTAAATAAGCTTTAAGAATGAACAGATTGTTTGTCATGAGGTTACCAATGCTTTTTTTTCTTTCACGTAATCCTAAGTTGACTGTTTTTATTCTGTGTTTCTTGCACATCTTGATTAGGAGCCTGTTGAAATCCGTTTTTTTATTCTCGACAATCACTTCAAAAGGTTTTGCTTTAGTTATAATTTTTTCAATATAATCAAGATAAAGCAACATCTTTGAGATGGGGTGTTCATTCATGTATGGTTTGTCAATTCTATGCAGCAGAAATTCTATAAAGTACCAAAGGCTTATGTTCCTGAAGACAAGTTCTTCTGCAAAACTCTTGTTGCTTGCTAATTTACTAAAAGCCCATTTCTGCGTCCATCTGATCCCATAACCATAGATGGTTTGGGTGTTTTCGCTTGCCAGGCCTTCCAGGTTGCTGGCAAGACAATTTTTTCCTGTTCCATTTAACAAAATAATTATATCATTTTTTAAAGGTTTTTTTATGTGGTTCAGGTTCTCTTCTCTTAAGAAAAACAGTCTTTTTTTAGCCATTAATTCAGGTTCCTCCTTTGTATTTTCTTACCTGACTTAATTTATTAAGTTTGTGAATTTAACGTCTAGATAAAGGAAATAAACTTCATAAACTTTATAAAATCTACTAAGTATTTTTAATACTGGGATATAAACCATGTTTAGGTTAAATGTTAAGGTTTAAATATTAAGGTAAAATATAAGATATAATATAAAATATGTTAAGGTGGTTTTTATGGCTAAGAATAATGAATCTAACACGACACAGGTGTCTATACCTGCTGAACTTGCCAAGAAGATTGAGATTAGATGCAAGGAGACTGGCTTTGATTCACTTTCAAGCTATGTGACCTTTGTGCTTAGGCAGCTGATGGCTGGTGTGGATCCTCAACGCAAGCAAGTTTATTCTAAGGAAGAAAAAAAAAAGGTAAGTGACAGGCTCAAGGGCTTAGGTTACCTTGACTAATTATTTTGATTGAAAATGACAAAAGTACTCGTGTATGGCATTGATGGAGCCCCTCCAGAACTCATTTTTGAGAAATGGCTGGACGAGCTTCCTAGTATTAAGGGCTTGATGAATAAAGGGGTTTATGCCAAGATCAATTCTACAATCCCGCCAGCAACCATTATTGCATGGAGCGCTTTTGCCTCTGGAAAAGATGCCAGCCAGATAGGGGTTTTTAGTTATACTTTTAGAGACAGAAAAACAGGCATGAGTGATTTGGTTAACTCAAGCTATGTAAAAACAGATATGATATGGGATATTCTTTCAGGGCATAGCAGGAGATGTGTTGTGCTTAATGTCCCTCTTACCTATCCTGTAAAGCCGGTTAATGGAATTATGGTTTCCGGGTTCATGGCCCCTGATGTGAGTTTAAAATCTGTTTATCCAGAGAGTGTTATTAAAAAAATAAAAAGCCTGGGTAATCCTGAGCTTTTTTTTGATGTTGCAGGCTTTACAGGCCACAAAGGGCTTGATATTGACGAGCTGCTAAGAAGAACCTATCTAATGACAGACATGCAGGTGGCACTTTTAAAAGACCTTATTGTAAATGAGGAATGGGATTTTCTTATGCAGGTATTCATTGGAACTGACAGGCTTCAGCACATGCTCTGGAGACATTTTGATAATACTCACAGAAGATTTATTAAAGATTCAAAGTATAAGGATGCATTAAAGGATTATTACAAGTATTTGGATAAAAAGCTAGGTGAGGTTCTGAAGCTCTTGAAGCAGTTGGACAATGATATTGTGGTTATTGTTTCTTCAGATCATGGCATGGTCAAACAGGAAGGAAAAATAAACATCAACGATTGGCTGATGAACAAGGGCTATCTTGTGCTTACAGATGAATTCAGGAAAGAAATTGAGGATAACAACAAGCAGGGTAAAAGAACCAAGATAAAATACGAGGGTATTGACTTAGACAAGAGTGCGGCTTATGGTGCAGGCGCTTATAACGCAAGGATTTTTATCAATAAAGGAAAGGTTGGCCAGGCTGGCACTAAAGAATATGAAGATGTGAGAAAGAAAATTATTAAAGGCTTAAAACAGATTACTGATGATAAAGGCAAAAAGTTAAAAACAGAGGTTTTCAAGGCAGAAGATATATATGCCGACACCTCAAGTCCTGAGTGCCCTGACTTAACTGTTTATTTTGACGAGCTAAGATGGGCTTCCAACCCTGACTTTGGAGTGCAGGAGCTTTATTCCTGGCAGACAGCGGTTGGTGCTGACAGTGCCGGGCATTCCAAGCAAGGCAGCTTTGTAATGGCTGGCCTGGGTGTGAAAGCAAAAGGAAAAATAAAAGACATTGATATTTATCAAGTTGCACCGACTATACTAAAATTAATGAACATACCAGTACCTAAGGATATTAAGCATAAACCAATAGAGATGAACTAAGAATTAAGATGAACTAAGGATTAAATAAGGTGAATCAAATGCAAAAACATTACTATGAAGCATCATTAATTGACACCAATGAAGGCATCCAGTGCAAGGTTTATTCAAATTCACATCCAAAAGGCCTTGTTGTTGTAAAACCAAAATACATTCCAGAGGATTTAATAAAATTTGTAGGGCTTAGAAAAAGGTTTTTGTTTGGCAAGTGCATGACCCGGTTTAATCTGTTTAACAAAAAAGAAATTGTAGAGGAAAACCTGAAGAGATTCAAAAAAAAGTTTCCGGATTTTCTTTATGAATGCAAAAACCATAAGAACTGGTTCTTGGTTGTGCCTGAAGATAAGATAGCAAAGTTCTATGATACCCAGGCAGGCTTGAAAGAATTCATGAAAGTGCCTGAAAAAGACATGGATAACTATCTTAAAGCAACCAAGGGAATGATTGACCTGATTCTTGAGAGCGGCGTTGGTATTGATGATATTGGCATTAGCCATTCAACCCTGCTTGGCAACTACACTCCTGGCAAATCAGACATTGACATAATTGTGTTTGGAAAGGATAATGGATGGAAGGCAATAAAGTTTTTGGAGAGTGCAAAAACATCAGAACATCCAAAGCTTAAATGGAAGACCAAAAAGGACTGGGCAAAATACTACAAAGACAGGATTGTATCAAAGACTTTTAATGAGGAAGAATATGTTTTTAACATGGTCAGGAAAAAAGATGATGGCTTTTTTAACGGCCATGTGTTCTCAATCTTTGTTGTTGAAAAACCAGATGAGCTATGGTATTCATGGGATGATGTTCATGAGCCGCTGGCAACAGTAACAGTGCGGGGAATAGTGACTGATGATTACAATTCAATTGTGAGGCCTGGCTACTACGAGCTCAAGGACACCAATATTCTGAAAGGATACAAGGATAAGGATATCCCAGTAAAAAGAATTGTTACCTGGTCAAGGCCTTTTGTGCTGCAGGCAGAAAAAGGAAATAAAGTGGAGGCTTGCGGACTGCTTGAAAAAGTAAAAACAAAACAAGGAGAAGAATATTACCAGGTAGTTATTGGATACATGGATACTTACACAACAGACAGGGGAGAATTAGAGTATATGAAAGCTTTAGTTGATTAAAGTTAATCAAAAGGTAAAAAAAATAGGTAAAAAAATGCATTTTTATGAATCATCAATAATCACAACCAAGGACGGACTGCAGTGCCAGGTGTACGGCAATGAGCACCCAATGGACCGTATTCTGGTAAAACCCAAGTATATTCCTACTGATAAGCTTGAGTGTGAGGCTCTTCAGTGCAGGTTTATATCTGGCAAAAAAATGAATCGCTTGAACCTTTGGGCTGATAAAAAGAAATTAAAGGATTACATTGAAAATTTCAGGAAAGCTTACCCCCAGTATGTTTATTTAAGCCCTGTTCACAAAGGAGGCAGATTTTTCTTTTCTATTCCTCACGACAACATTGAAAGAATATATTTTCCAAGAAGAGGGCTTTCAGAACTTTTAAAGATGCCTTACGAGTCTCTTGATGAACACCTGAAAATTGTTTATGATTTTATTAATTTTCTGTTAAAAAGCGGTTTAAGAGTAAAAGATTTAGGAATAACCTATTCTACTTTGATGGGGCATTATTTCAAAGATATATCCGACATTAACATTGTTGTTTATGGAAAAGAGAATTTTTGGAAACTAACGGATTACCTTAAAGCAGTCAAACACCCCAAGCTAAGATGGAAGACAAAACAAGACTGGCTCAGATTCCGTAATGGAAGAAACAGATTTGCAATATTTACAGAAGATGAGTTTTTGCACTTAATGGACAGAAAGAAGTCAGAGGGCTACTTTGATAATAATCTGTTTGTAATTTTTGGCACTGAAAAAGAAGAAGAAGCCTGGTTTAAATGGGGAGAAGAAAATTATTCATCTCTTGGCTTGGCAACTGTTGAAGGCATTGTGGCTGATAATTTTAGCTCTGTTGTAAGACCAGGTTTTTATGGGATAAAGGATTCAAAGATTATAGCAGGTTCAAAAGAGTCAAAAGAGCTTGATAAAAAGAAGCTTGATGTTAAAAAAATTGTTTTTTATTCAAGGGACTACTGCATGATTGCTTATCCTGGCGAAAAGATAAGAGCCTGCGGTATTTTGGAAAAAGTTGAGCCTGAAAAAGGAAAAGCAGAAGGAAAAGCAGAAGGAAAAGTAGAAGAAAAAGGAGAGAAAGAGCCATACTACCGGGTTGTTGTTGGATATTTTGATGCATATGTTAATGATAGACGAGAAAAGGAGTTTGTTAAGGTGGTTTAAATATTAAGGTAACCAAAATGAAATGCGAATTTTGTGAAGAAGCAAACTTAAAGGTCGGGGATAAAACCAGGTATGGAGCTGTTGTGATATACAAAATTGGGAACACTAAGAATGGCTGGTTTGCAACTTTATCACCAAGAACAGGAGGAGACCCTGAAAAGGATTTTTCAATACAGCTAATGCCTTGTGCTCATCTTAAGTACTTTTCTGACATCAATTCCAATCAAGAGCTTACTAAGAACTATGGTATTGCCTTTGGAAAAATATGTGCAGCAGCTGGCCAGCTTGTTAAAGAGAAAGACAAAGGGAATGACAGAATCCCTTTAGGCACCTATGGAAAATGCAAGCATCCAGATGAACACGTCCACTTTAAGATTTTCCCATACAAGGGAGCTATTGGGCAGCCATTCACAACAGACAGTTCTTTTGCAAGAAAAGAGATTTGTGTTGATGAAGACGGTGAGGAATTTGTTAAACTTACTCCAGTTAAAAAAGTAAACTTAAGTAAAAAAAGATTTGAACAATTAGCAAATGAATTGATTAAATTGTTAAAATGAAAAAGAACAAGAAACAGAAAGAAGAATATGTTGACCTGCATATTCATTCTACCAATTCAGACGGCGAGCTGACACCAACACAAGTTGTTGAACAATCAGTAAAGCTTGGCTTAAAAGCAATTGCTATAACAGACCATGATAGTATTGGCGGTGTGAAGGAAGCAATGGTTGCTGCCAAGGGAAGAATAGAGGTTGTTCCTGGTGTTGAGATAAGGGCTTATAATCTTGACAAAGGATTTAATGAAGTTGACATACTGGGGTTTTTCTTTGACCAAGATGCAAAGCCTATTAGGAAAGTATTGGAAAAAGCAAGAACAGAGAGGATTAATCAGAAAAAAAAGATGGTTAAAAAGCTTCAGGAGTTTGGCTATGAAATCACTTTTGAAGAGGTCCTTGCGCATGTTAAAGGAGAGGTAGCCAGGCCTCATGTTGCACAGGTCCTTGTAGATAAGTATCCTGAAGAGTTTAGTTCTATAAGAGATGTTTTTGATAAAATCCTGGGCAATGATAAACCTGCTTATGTTGAAAGAGAATACTTTACATCAATAAAAGAAGTTGTTGACGCAATAACCAAGTCCGGCGGAGTTGCTTTGCTAGCCCACCCAGCCATCTATAAAGAAGAAGTAATGCTTAAACTTATCGATTACTTTATAGAATGCGGCGGCAAAGGCATAGAAACTCTTTATCCATATGCAAAGCTGTATGCTCACGGAGGCTTTGACGAGGAAAAAGAAAAAAAAACAATTGCAAAGCTAAAAAAAATTGCAAAAGAAAAAGACCTGCTTGAAACAGGAGGCTCTGATTTTCATGCAGGAGACAGGCCCTCTGCAATCAATGAGATGAGAGTTTCTTATTCTGTGCTTGAGAAGATGAAAGAGAGGTCAAAGAATTAAAATCATCCCTTGATTCTTCCGCTCATTAAGAGAGAGCTTATTAGTTCTTTTTCAGCGTCTTTTTTTGACTGCTTTGTATACCTGATTTTTGTTTTGCTCAGCTTGGAGCCTGGCTTAAACATCTCTTTTATCACTTTGCCTTCCAGCTCTGCAGGGACAGGTGTTTGATTCATGTGAAGGATGGTTGGTGCTAGGTCAAGGATGCTGACTGGTTTTATTTCTGTTCCTTTTTTTATGTCAGGGCCGTAGGCCATGAAGATTCCTTTCCTGGCATTTTCATGGCTGCCGTAAACCCTGCTGTTAAAATGCCTTTTCACTCTTATCTTTGTAATCAGCCTGCTTGAAAAGCCTTTTCTTGCTTCAAAACTCTCATGAAATAAAAAAACTATGTCAGGAATAATACTAAGGTATTTTCCATTATAAACATCTTCCCTGCGGCATACTTTCCTAAACACTTTGTTTCCTTTTCTGTCTTTAATGTTGCTTAGTTCTTTTACCAGTTTTTTTGTAAATGCTTTATAATTCTTAACATTCTTTTTTATTACTCTAATTCCCCATTTCTGGTCAAGGTAAGCTTTGGTTCTGTTCATATCAATTTCAGAAAGATTGGTCAGGGTTTTTTCCATCACAATGTTCTTTCTTTTTTCAAAAAGCTCATTAGCCTCCTTGTCATACTTTTTAACAGATTCTCTTCCAACATTATCTGTTCCTTCAAGACTGAATTTTTTGGCAATTTTGAAAACCTTGTTATAAAGGGTTAAAGGAAGAATCCTGCTCACACTCCAGCCCAGGGCATAGTAGAACTTGCTGTAGAATGAAAAAACTCTTTTTATCAGAAAACGCTTTAATCCAGAGCCCTTTATTGTCAGATATTTTTTTCTTTCAAGCCATTCATTAATATAAAAGATTTTTTCAGGAGCGCCTTCGTGGCCGTGGTCTGAAAACACGATTACATTGTATTCAGGGATTTTTTTCAGGAAAGGAACCAGCATGTTCTCAACGCTCTGGAGGTATTCCAGGATGACCTCTTTCTTATTCCAGCAATAGTGCTGCAACGGATCTGACAGGCATATGTAAAAAACCGTAAAGTCAAACTTTTCCTTAAAAAAGAGTTGCTCGAACTTCTTAAACTTGGTTTCAGTGCTCTTAAAGTATATTTTAGCCATATCTGACTGATTTATGTCTTTGCGTGTTTCAAAGAACTCAGAATGAAAACCCTTGAAAAACTTCTTATAAGCCTTGGGATAAACATACTCGCACTTCTCGGAAGGAGTATTTGTGCCTGAAACCATGACCCCGTTTTTAAGAATAGGGGGGTAAGTGCTTCTGATGTTAATTATCAAACTTCGCTTTTCAGGCATAAAATCCCAGAAGCTGGGGTCTCTGATGTCCTCATAGGAAATTATAGAGCCGTCTGGCTTTCGAAAACCAAACACACCTGTGTTTGCAGGGTTCTTGCCTGTGTAAAAACTTGGTATGCAGGGAGATGTTCCGCATGGTATAACAGTGATGTTGTCGCCATGCACGCCTTCCTCTATTATTTTTTTGAATAAAGGAAGCCTGCTCTGCTTTATCCAGGGCTTAATCAGAGTCCATCCGACACCATCAATCCCAATTAAAAAGACCTTATTCATTTTTTACTTTTGTTTGCCTTGTTTCTATTTTCTATGTTTTTACAAAAAGATTTATCTTTAAAAAGCTTGTGAAACTAAGAATTAACCCCTAATCAATAATTTTTTTATCAGGTTTAGAGCAATACATATCTTTACTAAAATGAAATTAGAATGCCTGCCTTTTATCCTTAGTTCTCTTTTTTTTATGGCTTGTCTTAATGAAAGCTCATCCTCAAACTTAACGTAAGCATTGCCAAGCTCCCATAAGAAGTGGCCGTCACTGCCTGCTATGACAGGTAAGTTGAATTTTGAGGCTAGCTTCTGGGCATCCTTGTTCTCTTTCTTTAGCATGCACCTGGAGTTAAAACCTTCAATAGCATCCAGTTTTTTGACAAGCTTGACATTCTCAGGAGTGAGGTTTACTGAGGCTCTTTTATGCTTAATACCTATAAGCTTTGCAATAACTGCAGTCGCTTGCTTAACAGGGTGAGGGTAATTAAATGGATGTGCCAGCACTCCAATTGCCTTTTGTTTCTTGATATCCTTAATAACCCTGCTGAGCTTTCCAGGTTTTATCTCTTTTTTTAGGTAATAAGCAAGAACATGCCCTACATCTGTTTTGATTTCCTCACCAACAATTATCTTGAAATCCTTGTCCTTGTTAAGTCTTTTTAGTTCCAGGGCTCCTTTGATAGTGTTATGGTCTGTGACTGCAATTCCAGACAGACCTTTTTGTTTTGCTTTCTTAAGAATCCTCTTTAGTTTTGTATTTCCGGAACACTTTGAGTGATATGTATGAATATGAACATCGTATTTTTTCATTTTATTTTCATCTTTTTATCAATTTCAAAGCTTTGAATACTCTTTCGCTAGACTTCCCATCTATATAATAATTAAAAGTATCTTTGAATTTTTTCATTTTTTCCTTATACTTTTTATTATCTGTTAATTTTTTTATATTCTTCAGGGTAGCTATTAACTCAGATTCGTTATTTGCAACAGGGCCAGGAATTATTTTTCTGAAATTAAGATAAATTTTTCTTTTCTTCTGATATTTGTCCATATCATAAAAAAAGAAAATTATTGGTTTCTCCAAGAGTGAAAAATCAAACATCACGCTTGAATAATCAGTTATAAGAATATCGCTGTGTGCCAACATTTCATGGGTATCGCTTATTTCTTTTGATATGTCTTTTATGTTTGAGAGGTTATTGATTATCTTTATTTTCTTGGTAAAAGGATGGGGTTTTAGATATAAAATCCATCTTCTTTCAGTCAAGAGTTTATTTAATTTTAAGAGAAATTCTTCTGAAAATGGTTCTATTTGTCCGTCTTTATCTCTCCAGGTCGGAGCATATAATATAACTTTTCTATATCTCTTTAAACTAAACTTCTTATCTGGCTTTTCCAGAGAAAACACATCTTTATTAAAGAAGATATCATTCTTCGGCCTTCCTAACACCTTAACATTATTGTTAAACAAAGCATCTTCCAGCCATTTCTTTGATGGTTCATAAGAGGCAGTAATTAATTTAAACTTTTTAGTCTCAAGCTTTATAAGCCAGTTCTTGATAAAGGAGTATTCTTTCTTAACGTACTCCATTTTTTTGTAAGCAAAACCGTGCCAGCATAGAATGATATTAAAACGCCCAATCAGGCTGCTTAGATTTATTTTTCTCAAGGATGTTGCTTCAATGAAAATATGTTTTGCTCTCAGAATCTTCCAAAAAGCGGTCGGTTTTATTTTATGTTTTTTAATATTGCAAAACTTATATTCTTTATCTTCTTCTTCAGAAAGAAAATATACTAATTTATAATCTTTCAAGAACCTCTTTGCATACAGGTAGAGATACTTAGGGTCTTCTCTAAGTCCTTTCCCAAACATGGTCTGAAAAACCAGCAATTTATCGTCTTTAGGGACAATATAACTCAGAATAAAGAAGAATGTTTTGAACAAGATAAGCTTTACAGTGTTTACAACCATTTTTACTATTATAAACCTCTTGCTCTTCTCCTTGCATGGACTTTTTCCCATTCTTTTCTAAAGTCAAAATGCCCGATGATTTTGTATTCCTTAATGTTCAATGGGCTTGTTTGCCTTGCTTTTTTTGTTGCTCTTATGCTTACAGGAACAGATGTGACTTCAAGATTATTAAAACAGGCTATTCTGAACCAGTCAACCACTTCTTCAATGCTCTGGAAATAATTAAAAGTTGCAGAGTAATGGTCATAGTTCCTTACAAGCCTTTCGTGGAAGTTAATTCCGAGATAAGCAAAGGGAGGGATAAACTTTACTAGTTTTCCAAGAGGACTTGTGATTCTGCTTTTTCCAAGTCCGCTTTCAATTGTTGCCTTTACTGCCATAAGATACGCAAATGCCTTTATCACCTGGTGGGGCATTCTGCTCACAAGCTTTCTAATGCCGAGCCATGTGCTCACTCCAACAGCATAGAGAGCATCCAGGAAAACACTTTTTTTATGGGCTTTGAAATATGCCCACTCTTTATGATAAACATATACTGCCATCATCCCTCCGATTTTTAGGTTTTTTGCCAGCCTGCAAAATGTTTTTTTAGGATCAGGAGTGTGATGAAGAACACCATGCGAGGTAACAACATCAAACACTTTTTTCTTGAATGGAAGATTCATTAAATCTGCCTGGATAAAATGAGTGTTTGGCGCATTGTTTGTTCTTTTGGCTTCAAAAACCTGCCTCCCGAGGTCAACACCTATTATTTCCTTGCAGCCGTATTTAGAGAAATCAGATTTAATATACCTTCCTGTGCCGCAACCAGCATCTAGCACGACTTTTCCTTTGAAATGTTCTTCTCTGTATAAAGGCTCGCCTCCAAGATTTTTCAGGGCCTTGTTCCAGAGTCTGTCATAAACATCAATATCGCTTTTTTTTCTTACTTTTTTCCACCAGTTCTCCCAGTTTTTTTTGGTTTTTGAGAAATCCTTGAGTTTTTTATCATTAAGAATTACAGGAACCCCGTGGGATATAGGGTATTTTTTGCCACATTTTAGGCAGATAAGAACTCCCTTACCTACCTCTCCCTGTTTCTCCTCTCTCACTTCCAGCTTAAAATCTGCTTTGCACTCGGGGCAACACAGATATCTTAACAATCTTTTTTTCATCTTTTTAGTTCTTCATAGAGTTTTTCGTATTCCTTTAAAACATTTTTCCATTCAAAATTCTTGATTTTATTCATTCCTGCTCTTCCCATTTTTTCTCTTTTTTGCTTGTTCTTTGCAAGTAATCTTATTTTCTGGGTGAAATCATTAATGTTCTTGGGATTGCATAAAAATCCTGTTTTTCCATTTTCAATAAGTTCTGTGATGCAGGGAATATTGCTTGCAATACAAGGAACTCCAAAAGTCATTGCTTCCATTATCACTCCTGGCAGCCCTTCTCCTTCTGCAGGCAGTAAAAAAATGTCTGCTTCTTGGTAAAACCTGATTATGTCTTTTCTTTGCCCCAATAAGAATACTTTGTTCTCGAGCTTATAATCCTTAATCATTTGCTCATACTCTTTTTGCCCGTATCTTTTTTCTCCTGCTATCAGAAATACAATGTTTTCTTTTTTTAGCCTGCGGGCCATCTCTATGATTTTTCCAATTCCTTTTCTCGGTATTGTCATGCCAACAAATAATACTATCTTGGCATCTGAGCTAAGTCCGAACTCTTTTTTTAAACTAATCCCATATTTTTTTCTTGGTTTTTTATCAATACCTGTTGGAATAACCCTTATTTTTTCTTTTTTTGCACCTGCTTTCAGAGCATGCTTCACAAGGTCTTTGCCATACAAAGTTATTATACTTGGAGTCCCAAACAAGAGCCACCCGAACAAAGAGTTATAAATCTTAAACATAGTATCCCAGAAACCTCCCATGTTAAAACTATAACCAGGAATAGTGTCCATGGTGAGAATAAGCTTTTTTTTAGGGAAAAAAATCTTTTTCATCAATATTATCTTAAAGCTTGTCAGATAGTAAGGAACCCACATATGGATGATGTCATTTTCTTTTAAAGCCTTGAAAACATTGACAGGAAACATTACTGATACAGGAATTGGCTGTTCCATACTAAGAAAAGGAGGGTTAAAAACAGAATAAGTGTACACCTTGCTTTTATCAATCATCCTGCTGTAATATTTTGATCTGTCCCTGCTTTTGAAAGCTATTTTTGGGATAAGAATGCTTGTGTTGTACCCTCTTTTATTTAGCCGGTCTATTATCTCAGCAATGGGTCTTTTGAGCAGCACAGGCGGATTAACATAGCAGATTCTCATCTTGTACAAATATTGGAAAGAGTATTATAAAGTTTATGAAAATTCTCTTCATTTTTCCTGAGAAATATCTAACTTTTTTTTGATGCCTTTTGCTTTGCAATTTCCGGGAGATGGATAATCAAATCCTTTAGTTTCACTGTTTTATCAAGGATATTAAATACCAAGGATTTATCAGGACGTTCATAATCCTTTTCTTTAACCAGAAAGTTAAGGGTTCTAATGAAAAAACTGTCTTTTTCTGAACTGGTTATGTTATTATATTCTGTGTTTGGACTTAAAATGCTGTTGTTGTATATCTTGGGTTTTATATTGCGCTTTCCAGTGAAACAAAATGCATACTTGTTACAGTAGAGTTTATTATTATAATAGAATTTCCTGGACCAATCTGCATCATTTACATAAACACAGTAATCAGTGTCCTTAATAATGTTGTCATTAAAACTAACCCCATACCTGTCGTTATCATTCTCAAAGAAGCCGTATGTTGAGTTGGTAATGCTGTTATAGCTGATGAATGAGTAAGATTCCTGGTCCTCGACACGTATCGCATTAACACAATTTGAGAAATTGTTTCTTGATATAACTGTATAAGTATTATCATACTTAAAGCTTTCAACATCTACTGCGGTTTCATAATTCCTGAAATCATTATTAACGATAGATACGTTGGTTATCAGAGCAGAATAATTATTTTCCTTGTAAGCAGGATGATGATGCCTGCTAATGCCGTACACAAACCTCCTAATACCTTGGAGTTTTATACCGTTCTTGCCGTTAATAAACTTGTTGTTGAAAATAGAGCTTTGTTTTTTTATTCCTCTTAGATAAATGTCGCTGCCTTGGTTTTGGCTAAAGATGGAGTTGCTGATTTCAAAAGATTTCACTCTTCCAAAAACACCTTTTTCAGAACAGGATATGTTTAAATAACTCAGACTTATATCTACGCCTAAAAACCTGACTCCTTTCCAGGGTGCTGATGGAGAACAGCCATTAGCTGTGTTTGATGTAAATGTTATGTAATTTTCCGGCCCGCCTCTTGCATTTAGTCTTCCTTCAATAATAAGCTCCTTGCCTTTACCAAACTTAACTACAACCCCTGGTTCTATAGTCAGAGTTGCTGCACCTGACACAATAATGCTTTTTTCAACAATATGAGGATTATTCGAGGCATCCCAGCGCGCATCAGAAGATATCACCTCGTAATTCTGGTAATCAATTTGAGCTTTTTGCGGAGTTAAACAGCCCTGACTTAAAATAGTAATAACCAGAACAGTAAAGGTTACTAGGAAAATTCTCATTTCTTTTAGAAGTATTCATACCATATATAAATATTTTTAGATTTTAGTTATTGTTGTTAGTCTCTGTTATTTCTTCTTTTTTCTCTTTTCTGGTCTAATAGCTATGTTCCTTACAATCCTGGTCATCTCTTTTTCAATCTTTTCTATTTTTACATAGAGCCTGAAAGAAAGGTAAAAAAGCAATACGATGCTGACATATATTACTAGGTCAACACCCCGTCCAATCCCAAGATATTCTGAGAAAACACGTATTGTTTTTGGAATAAAAGAAACTATTATCACCGTCGCCCACAACAAAATCCAGAACATGAACTCATTCCTAGTTAGCTTATTATCCTTAAATCTCAGAAAAGCCCTGCTAAGAGCAAACAAGGCAAATATTATCAACAGGATTTGTATTATTTCCATTTTTATTCCTCCTCTATTTAATTATTCTTTAATTTATTGTTAATTTCTTTATATTTTTTATGAACCAGGGTTATATTTTAGTTATATTTTTATATCTGTGAAAGAAGAAAACTAGAAAACTATATAAACCCTTACCTTTATCTTTTATTAATTATCATAAAGGGAAATCAGAAAAAAAGGATGTTAAGGGGAGTGATTTTTTGGCTAAACCTACTGTTAATAAACCCGTGGTTAAACATAATCCTACACCTGATAGAAACCCCTCTGATGAGGAAGAGGTAAAGATTGATTTTAAAAAGGTAAAGGGTTTTTTTACCAATAAAAAAATATTTAACAACTATGTGCTCCTTATTCTTTTAGTTGCAGTGGGTGTTTTTTTAAGTGCTTATTTCAGGTCTTATCCAGCCGGTCTTCCAGTAACTGATGAATGGGCTAGAAATGCTGCTTATAACTCTATCCGTAACAACATCGCTGCCCAGGTTAACCAGCAGTACCCGAACCTGCCTGATGCTAATAAAAATCAGTTAATAAACCAGCAATTAGAAACAATTTTTAAAGAACAGGAAGAACAGATAGAGCAACAGATTAAAGCCACATCTGATTATTTCAGAAGCAGGCTTCAGACTGATGAAGGCCAGACCTATCTATTAGCAATAGACCCTTACCAGCACCTTAGAAGAGCAGAGAACATATTGAAGAACGGGCATGTAGGAGACATTCTTAAGGACGGCAAGCCTTATAATATTAAGCAGTTTGCTCCTGTTGGTAAACCAGCAGGCACCGGACTTCACCCGTATTTTATTTTTTATTTTTATAAATTCTTAAGATTATTTAATCCAGGCATCTCAATGTTTGCAGCTGCTTTCTGGGTTCCTGTGCTTATCTCAGCCCTTTCAGTAATTCCTGCTTTTTTCATAGTTAGAAGAAGGGCCGGCTTGTTTGGAGGCTTTATAGCAGGCATGATTGTTGCAATTCACCCAGTATTCCTAGGAAGAACAGCAGCTGGTTTTAGTGATACAGATGCTTATGTTGTATTCTTTGCCCTGCTGATAACATGGCTGTTTATAGAAGGGTTTGAAACAAAGAATGTAAGGAACAAGATTATCCTGACAGTTCTTGCAGGCTTTTTTGTTGGTGTTTTTAGTTTTGCTTGGTCTGGCTGGTGGTATGTATTTGACTTACTTGTAGGATTGTTATTAATATACCTTGGTTATGTTATCTTTAAATTAATGCTGAACAAAATTTCATTTAAGAAAATCTTATCCAACCAAAACCTTAGAGGAGCAGTAATTGTTCTAGTAGTGTTCCTAGTGTGCTCTGCACTTTTTGTTCCCCTGCTTACAGGCGGAAGAAAGGATATCAAAATTGCATTTACAGGGCCTATAACAAAAACAAAAATAAAGGATGCTGCGCATCCTGATCATTGGCCTAATATCCAGACTACGGTTGCAGAGCTTAACCCCATATCCATTCCTGGCGCTATTAGGCAGATTGGCGGCAAGCTCTTGTTTTTCATAGGAGCACTTGGGCTTATTCTCAGCCTTGTAAAGATGGATGAGCTTAAGAAAAGGGATTATGCTTATGTAGGAATATCCTTCTTATTTCTAATGATATTATTATCTAATTCTTTGCTTAGATTAAAGCCTATAACCTATCTAATATTATTAGCGGTCCCTGTAATCATAGGCTTTGTTCTCCTGCTCAAGGATGATAGAGAAGTTGATATTAAGTATGCAATTCTCTTAACACTTTGGTTTATTGGCTCAATGTATGCCAGTACCAAAGGCACCAGGTTTGTGCTTCTCTTGGTGCCTGCTTTTGGCATTGCCATGGGCATCTCTCTTGGCCTGATTCATAAAGGATTAACCAGGGTTATTAATCAGGAGTTCAAGATAAAAAAAATATTTGTAAGCCTGGCACTGATAGTTCTTTTATGCCTGTTCCTAATCAACCCTATCAAAGCAGCAGATAGCACTGCCCGCCAGGAGGTTCCCAGCATGAATGATGCCTGGTGGGAGTCTCTGACCAAAATAAAACTGAATTCAAGTGAAGATGCAATCATAAACTCTTGGTGGGATTTTGGCCACTGGTTTAAGTATGTTGCTGATAGGGCTGTTACTGTTGATGGAGCAGGCCAGGATTATTTTCTGGCTCACTGGATGGGAACTGTCCTTATAACTGATGATGAGGAAAAAGCAGTGAACACCTTAAGAATGCTTGATTGTGGCAGTAGAGAAACCTATTTCACTCTTAGGGATGATTTAAATGATATTTTGCTTGCTGTGAATTTGACCAAGACAATAATCATGCAGGATGAGGAAGAGGCACGCCAGACTCTTGAAGATGCAGGTGTGAGCCAGGAAGCAATTGAAACAACCCTTGGATATGCCTTCTGTGACCCTCCAGAGAATTTTCTTATAACCAGTGAGGACATGGTGGGCAAGGCAGGTGTTTGGGGTCATTTTGGAAGCTGGAACTTTAGACGCGCATTTATATATAATAACGCAAAGAACAAAAAAGCTGAAAAAGCAATACCTGCACTTATGGAGGAGTTTGACCTAACAGAGGATGAGGCAACTGATTACTACTACCAGGTCCAAGCTTTATCATCAGAGTCAGAAGGCAATGCCTGGATTGCGCCCTGGCCTAATTACTTTACAGGAAAATGGGGTGGCTGTAAAATAATAAATGCAGATGCAGAAGAAGATAACCTTGATAATACTATAAATAATAATACAAACACCTCGCTTGCACGCCCGGATTTGATGATGTGCAACATCAATAAGGGAGTGAGGCAGGACAATAATCAAAATCTGGTTATTGAAAGCGCAAGGCTTGACCTTGATAATTATAAGAATTCAAGCCTGATAATAGGTTCATATGACCCTAGCTCTGGCTATAGAATCGGAGGCGGAGCAGCAACACCCTCATCCTTTGTGCTGTTCAAGGAAGACGGTATTGAAAGAGTGAAGATGGAGAATGTGACTTTTCCTTATGATGTTTTGATTGACATGGTTAAGAATAAAGCCCTGGTCACTGACCCTCTGCTTTCAGAGTCATTATTCACCCACCTGTTCTATCTTGACGGCAGATACACAACCAGGTTTGAGAAATTCAGTGACGTGAACACTGTTAATGGCCAGAGAGTGAGTGTGTGGAAGGTTAAGTGGGATTAAATGCATTCTTTTTCATTCTTGGTGCTTCTACAGGCTGCAGCGACTTTTTCAACGCAGCCAATTTTTTTAATAATATTTATAAATAACTCTCTAGTTACTCTTTAGTAGATGAAAGCCAAGATGAAAACAAAAACGAAAACCAAGGGATTCAATAAAGCAAAAAAATTGAATTCAAAAAAATTGAATTTTGCCTTGATTGGGTGCGGTAAAATAGTTAACAAACACATTGCAGCTCTGGAGAAAATTCCTAATGTTAGCTTAATTGCTGTTTGCGACCTTGATGAAAAAAAGGCAAAAGAAGTAGCTAAAAAGCTTAAGATTTCTTTTTATAATGATTACAAGAAGATGCTAGAGAAGGAAAAGAACATTGATGTTGTGTGCATTTTAACTCCTAGCGGGACCCATGCAGAAGTAGCGATTAATGTTGCAAAGTACAGGAAGCACATAGTGGTGGAAAAGCCCATGGCTTTAAAGCTCGAGGATGCTGATGATATGATAAGAGCCTGTGATGAAAATGATGTCAAGCTGTTTGTGGTCAAGCAGAACAGGTATAACCAGGCAATCAGGCACTTGAGAAAGGCTGTTAAGGAAGGCAAGTTTGGAAAGCTTTTGCATGGAACCATAAGGGTGAGGTGGTGCAGGAAACAGGATTATTATGATGAAGCTGACTGGAGAGGAACCTGGTGGGGTGATGGCGGTGTATTCACAAACCAGGCAAGCCACCACATAGATTTGTTAGAGTGGATGATGGGTGATGTTGAGAGTGTTATGTGCATGACCAAGACCCATCTTGCAGATATTGAGACAGAGGATACAGGAGTTGCAATATTAAGGTTTACCAATGGTGCTTTAGGTATAATCGAGGCTACAACTGCTACAAGGCCTTCTGACCTTGAAGGCTCAATTAGTGTGCTTGGTGAAAAAGGAAGTGTTGTTGTTGGCGGGTTTGCAGCTAACCAGATACTTACCTGGAAGTTTGAGAATGAGCTTGAGCATGAGAGCAAGATTCTTGATGATTACAAGAACCTGCCTAAGAGTGTTTATTATCAAAACCATTATGAGTACTTAAAGGATGTTGTTGACTGCATTCTTAATAACAAGCAGGCTCTTGTGGACGGGCTTGAAGGAAGAAAATCACTTGAACTAATCAATGCTTTGTATGAATCTGCTGAAACAGGCAAAGAGGTTTTCTTAAGGTTTAAGCCCAAGATGAGCAGGCTTGGCAAAAAGCAAGAGTGAGGTTGAAAATGGTTAAAAAAGAACATGATGCTGATATTGAAAATTCTAAGCTTGGAGATAATGTCAAAGTTGGCAAGTGCTCTATTGTCAAGGACTGCAAAATTGGCAAGAATACAAAGATATGGCATTTTGTTAATATGTATGGATGCAAGGTTGGAGATGAGTGCATGATTGGCTCTTTTGTTGAGATTCAGAATGATGTAAAGCTTGGAAACAATGTTAAGGTGCAGACTCATTCCTTTCTTTGCTCCTTGGTCACTGTTGAGGATGATGTGTTTATAGCTCACGGAGTTATGACTATTAATGATGTAAACCCTCCTTCAGGAGACCCTTCCAAGTGGAAGCCCACTTTGATAAAAAAAGGCGCTGTGATTGGCAGCAATGTAACTCTTCTCCCAGTCACTATTGGTGAGAATGCAAGGGTTGGTGCAGGAGCAGTTGTTACCAAGGATGTGCCTGCAAACACTGTTGTTGCTGGTGTGCCTGCAAGGGTTATTAGGGTTATTAAGAAGACAGATAAAGTTGATAAAAATAAAGTTGATAAAAAAGGCAAGTGAAGCATGAAAATCCCTTTGGTTGACTTAAAAGCACAGTACCTGGCTATTAGAAATGAAATTGACAGTGCAATCCAGGAAATCATTGATAACACTTCTTTTATAATGGGCCCTCCTGTTAAGAGGTTTGAGCAGAGCCTTGCCAAGTTCTGTGAGTGCAGGCATGCAGTTGGTGTTGGCAGTGGCTCATCTGCCTTGTTCCTTGCTTTAAAAGCTTATGATATTAAAAAAGGCGATGAGGTTATCACTGTTCCTAACAGTTTTATTGCAACAGCAGAGGCAGTTGTGCAGGCAGGTGCAACTCCTGTTTTTGTTGATGTTGATGAAAAGACCATGCTCATGGACCCAAGCAGACTTGAGGCTGCAATCACAAAAAAAACCAGGGCAATTATTCCAGTACACCTTTATGGCCAGATTTGCGACATGGACCTTATTATTAAGATGGCTGAAAAACATAACTTAATCATTCTTGAGGATGCTGCCCAGGCAATTGATGCAGAGTACAAAGGCAAGAAGATTCCTGTTCACAAGACTGCTATTTTTAGTTTTTTTCCTGCAAAAAACCTGGGTGCTTATGGTGATGGCGGTGCAGTTGTTACCCATGACAATGCGGTTGCACAAAAAGTAGCCAAGCTAAGAGACCATGGAAGAACCAGCAAGTATGAAAGCGATATTATTGGCTATGGAGAAAGGCTTGATGCTCTTCAGGCTGCTATTCTTGATGTTAAGCTAAAGCACCTGCCTGAATGGACCAGAAAAAGAGGAGAGAGTGCAGCAAAATATACTGAGCTGCTTAAGGATGTGAAACAGGTTGAGCCTCCTTTTGAAGAAAAACATTCAAAGCATGTTTATTATATGTATGAAATCAGGGTTAAAAATAAAAAAAGAGACGAGTTGATGAGTTTTTTAAAAGAAAAAAATATATTTGCAGGAATCCATTACCCTGTTCCATTGCATGTTCAGCAGTCATTGGCATACCTGGGCTATAAAAAAGGTGATTTCCCTGTCACTGAAAAAGCAGCTGATGAAATCTTGTCATTGCCAATGTATCCTGAGCTGACTGAAGAGCAGATTAAGCTTGTTGTTGCTGGGATAAAGGAATTTTTTAAGGTGAAGTAAAGGTAAAGTAAAGGCAAAATAAAGGTAAAGTAAAGGTGAAATAAGCATGTTTAAAAACAAAATTGTCTTGGTGACTGGCGGCACTGGATTCATAGGCAGCCATATTGTTGACAAGTGCCTGGCTGAGAATGCAGAAAAGGTTATTGCATTTGATAACTTAATAGGCAGCAAAACAAGTAATGTGAATCATATCACAAACAAGCCTGACCTTAAAGACAGGTTCCAGTTCATCAAAGGGGATGTTGCTGATGTTAAAGCTATAAACCCGCTGGTTAAGGAAGCAGATATTATTTTTCATGAAGCAGCTTCAAAGCTGGTGGTCTCTCTTAAAAATCCAAGAATTGATATGCACACAAATATTATCGGCACCTTTAATATTCTTGAGGCAGCGCAGCAAAGTGATAAAAGAATTATTCATGCATCAACAGGCTCTGTGCTTGGAAGCTCTGACAAGCCAATGAAAGAGGATGATAATCCCAGGCCAACAACTGCTTATGGTATAAGCAAGCTGGCAGCAGAAAAATACTGCCAGTTCTATGCAAAAGAGTATGGTGTAAAGGTGTGTGTGCTAAGATATTTTCATGTGTTTGGTCCAAGACAGGATTATTCAGGAGAAGCAGGCGTTATAAACATATTTTTATCCAGGGTGCTACAGGGAAAACCACCAGTTATATACAGCGGAGGAAAGCAGATAAGATGCTTTACCTATGTGTCTGATGATGTTGATGCAAATCTATTGCTCTTAAAGAACAAAAAGACAATTGGCGAGATATATAATGTTGCTTCAAGAACAAGGATGAGTGTTAATGAGCTGGCACACATTATTATCAAGAAGTATGCAAAAGCCAAAAACAAGGACATGAAGCCTGTGATGGGAGAGCACAGGATGGGAGAGAACTTTAGGCCTATTCCAGACACATCCAAGATAGAAAAACTTGGATTTAAAGAAAAGGTTTCATTTAAGGACGGGCTTGAGATAACCAAGCAGTGGATTGCTGGGGATATTAAGAAGAAGGGCAAGAAGACATAAAAAGCATTTGCTTAGGGCAAAGCTTGAAAAAGAGTAAGCTTCTTAAAGCTCTTTAAGGTTTCTTTTTGAAAAATGTGCGGTATATGCGGTTTTAATTGGGAAGACAAGGCTCTGGTCAAAAAAATGGCCAAGGCTATTGCTCACAGAGGCCCTGATTCTGAAGGTTATTATGTTAACAAAATCAGCTTGGGACATAAAAGACTAAAAATTATTGACCTTAGTGCAAAAGCCAGCCAGCCAATGCATAACAAGAACCAGACCACCTGGATAGTTTATAATGGCGAGGTCTACAACTTTAAGGAGATTAGAAAAAAGCTTGAGAAAAAAGGCTATAAGTTCAAGAGCGCTTCAGACACAGAGGTAGTACTTTATGCTTACCAGGCCTGGGGCGCCAAGTGCCTTGAAATGTTTAATGGCATGTTTGCTTTCTGCATCTATGACTTGAAAAAAAAGAAACTAATTCTTGCAAGGGACCGCATAGGGATAAAACCTCTGTATTATTATTACAATAAAAAGAAAAAGAAATTCATCTTTGCATCAGAAATAAAAGCAATTCTGCAGCACAAGATAAAAAGGCAGGCCAACAAAAGAGCTATTGTTGATTATCTGACTTTTCAAAACATAATGGATGACAAGACTTTTTTTTCAGGCATCAGGCTTTTGCTTCCTGGCAAATACATGGTTTTTGATTTAAAAAAACAAAAACTAGAGATTAAGACTTTTTGGGATATTGATTTTAAAAAGCCCAGGAAAAGCAGGCCTCCTGCAGACTACTTGAGATCATTTAGAAAAATCTTTAAGGATTCTGTAGAGCGCCACATGATCAGTGATGTGCCTGTTGGTGCTTATGCAAGCGGAGGCTTTGATTCTGGCTCAGTTAGTGTAATGGCATCTAAGCTTATGCACGCTAAATCTACGAAGAAAAACAAAAGTCCGCCTAAGAAGAAAAGACTTAATATGTTTACAGCTAAGTTCAGGGAAAAAGGTTTTTATGACGAGACTCCTTGCTCAAGAGCCCTGGCAAAAAGATACAATGCAAAAATGCATGAGATTAATGTTACTCCCAAGGATTTCCTTGCAGGCATTAACAGGTTTATTTATCATCTTGACGAGCCAAGAGCAGGCCTGCCTGCAATAGCAGCCTTTTTTGTTGCTAAAAAAGCAGCAGAGAAAGTAACTGTTGTCTTGACAGGCCACGGAGGTGATGAGTTGTTTGCAGGTTATCCTGTGTATAAGTCATTTTACCTTAAATCCCTGCTTGGAAAAAATATCTTTAATGTTTTCAAAGCACCAGGCCTGTTCGAGCTTTCTGAAATACCAAGAGCAGCATATTACCTCTTTTTTCCATTCTTTCAAAGAGAAACAAGGCATGGTTTCTTTATTATATTTGACGAGTACAAGAGAAAAAGGCTTTTTCACTCTGAGTTTTATAAGGAGATAAAAAGATATGCTCCGGCTGAGACAGAAGAGAGGTATTATAAGAAAACACAGGATAGTGTTCAGAACCTGCAGGCACTTTATCTCAAAGCATACTTGCCTTCAATGCTGATTGTAGAGGACAAAGTGAGTATGGCCCACTCTATTGAGGGAAGAATTCCTTTTTGCGACAATGAGCTTGTTGACTTTTCTTTGAGTACACCTCTTGAAATTAAGCTGCACAACAAGACTTTAAAGTACATTGTCAAGCAAGGCATGAAAGACATGCTTCCAAATATATATTACAAGCAGCCAAAAAAAGGATTTCCAACACCGCTCTCTCTCTGGCTGAGAAAAGAGCTAAAGCAGTATGCTTATAATCTTCTTCTAGGCAAAAGAGCAGTCTCCAGAAAGGTATTTAACCCTGAGTATGTGAAGGCTCTTCTTGACACGCATTGCGCCAGAAAGACAGATACCTTGCTTGACCTGGTGAATGCTGCAAGAATCTGGTGCCTGATTAATGTTGAGCTCTGGTTCAGGATATTCATTGACCAGGATAAGGAAATTCTCAAACAAGTGCGTTGAGATGGGCTATGCATTAAGATGGACTAAGGCTGCAGTTTCTCATTGATCTGCAAATCAAAGAGTATGGCAAATCCAAAGCTCTGAAAGCCTATGATTAAGAGAAGAGCGCATAGTATTGCAAGGTTTCCGCTTATAGAATCCCCAGCTAACTTGGCTACAATTATATTGATTGCCACTATCAAACCAAGCAAAACCAGAACAAAACTCAGCATGTAGAATAAGACCAGGGGATGAAAGTCTTTGATAAGATACTTCTTTTTTAATCTCCAGAAGAACATGCGCGTCAGATGAGGAGCCACCCTGAAAATGTATTTACCTATCCTTATCTGGGACTGTCTTTCTCCTTCCAGATAGATAGGCCTTCTGGGAATGTCTTTTATTCTTATATTAGCCACATTAAAACGAGCCATCCAGTCACCATTATACCCATACCACTTCCATGCCTTTTTCCAGTTAACCTTTCCTAATGCTTCTCTGCTTATTGCAGTATACCCGTCATTGCTGTCAAATATTTTCCAGTAGCCTGTGGCCATCTTTGTTATGAATGAGAGCATTGTGTTTCCAAGCAGCCTTGTGAAAGGCATTCTTTTTCTCATTTTTTCTGTGTAAAGAAACCGGTTTCCTTTTGTGAAATCAACAGTACCATTGATTATAGGATCTAAAAATTTTTTCACTTCTTTTAGATCCATTTGGTAATCCCCGCCAACAACAACAGTGATATCCATTTTGTCCTCATATGCTTTTCTGTAGCCTGTAATTATTGCCTGCCCAAGCCCCATGTTTTTTTTATGGTTGATAAGAACAATTCTTCTGTCTCTTTGCTTAATCTTTTTGACAACAGAAGCAGTCCTGTCAGTGCTTCCGTCATTAACAACATATATGCGGTCTACTAGCATGGGAGCGCTTTTTAAGGTTGGTTTTATGAGCCTCTGCTCATTATATGCAGGCACTACCAGTCCAATCTTATTCTTTCTGTACATATGAATTCATTTTTTTGAAAACCAGCTGGTTTTAAATAATTTTCTCATTTTCCAATGGTTTCACTCACCTTCTGCTGTCTGGGATAATGAGAAACTTTAAAAACCATCATCTTATACTATGAAATGGGTGGGTATGGAAGAAGAACCAAAATCCGAAAAGAGCATAAACAAGTTTATTGGAAATAAATTTATTGGAAAGCTTGATTGGGAGGACTGGCTGTTTATTCTCCTTGTTATAATTTATTTAACTGCAATAATATGGCTTATCTTAGAATTTAAGCAGCTTCCAAGCCCTATTTATGGGGGTGATTATTATCATTCTTTAGGATATGTTGAGCATTTTAAAGGCGGAGGCAATGCTTTTGTAAGTTCAACCTTTATTGGCAGTTTACCAGCCTATTTCCCGACATATACTATTTTAGCAGGGGGGATTGCAAAACTTTTTTCTATGGATAGTTCCTTAGCAATGAAAATATTTGCTGTAATCGAAGCGATTTTCGCCCTGCTTGTGTTCTACTTATTGGGAAAGGCATTGTTTAAGAAAAAATTACTGGCTTTGATTGCAGTGGTGCTTTATTTCCCGTTAATAGGCGGCTTTCCAGGATTTCCTGTTTTAAAGTATCTTCAGTTTACGCGCACCTTTTTTCTGCCTTTAACTATACTAACATTTTTCTATTTTTTTAAGAAAAGAGATTTAAAGTCAGCAATACTGGCGGGTATTGTTTGGGGGCTGCTTGGCATTAGCCATTCAGTGGGATTTATAGTAGCATCTCTCTTTATAGCTTTCATTTCCCTTAATCTATTATTTTTTGAACATGTGAAGTACGAGAAAAAGAAGTTCAGCTTTCTAAAGGAATCCTTTAAGAAGAACTTTTTCCCCTTGCTTAAGCTTTTATTCATAATATTCATAATCGGGTTTATAATAGCTCAGCTTTACTGGTTTAAACCTCTTTTTGTCTATCATGCACAGCCTCTGAATCCCATCCAGGAATTTGACCAGTTTGATTTTAACAGGCTCGATATAAAATTCTATTTTATTAAACAAGGAATTGAATCTTTTCTTTGGAATTTTAGCTCTGTTTTCGCAGGAATCAAATCAGTGTTTTTTCTAGCAGGGCTTTTTTTGCTTTTTTTCATAAGAAAATATACGCCTGAAATCAAATTTCTAATTATCTTTCTGATAACAACCCTTATAGGTAGTTTTCATTACTTTATTTCACAACCAATTATAGGAACCAATCTTTCTGCTTACTATTTCCGCAACTTCTCTTTTTATATCTCAACAACTTTCCTTGCGATTTTTGCTATAATGGTGGTATCGGATTTTTTAAAAAATAAATTAAGGATTAAGGAAAACATCAAATATGTTTTGCTTGTAGTGCTGGTGATAATATTAATCTTTAATTTTGTTCAAGCAGCCAATTATCAAAAGACGAATAAATGGATTAATGTTGGCAGACAGCCCCTTTCAGCTAACTTAATAGAAATGCAGAAATGGGTTCTTGCCAATACAGACGTTAATGATGTGTTTTTGTCTACAAACGAGTTAAGCCATGCTCTTAACGGCCTTACAGGGCGTAAACTTGTAACCCTTAAGAGGGGGCATACTGAGTTATTTACCAATGCCACCAAAAATATGATAGACGCAGCAATAATCCTTTACAGCAACAACACTGCTGAGAGAGAAAGAGTGATTAAGGAGAGAAACGCAAAATACTTGTATTGGGACTATTACTGGATACGTTCAGAATATATTTTTAATGAACAAGGACAGTTAGCAGACACTTTTGACCCGCTGGTGATTTTTGACACGCCTGATTCGCACGCTTTATTAAAATATCATAACATATCCTACTATACCCGGCATACCTGGCTTGACCCGGCAATAAGGGATGCCAGGGTAAAGCAATTTGACATTATTTTCATCCTTCCGTACAAGTTTGACTTTACTCATCCATGGCATCCTGACCTTGATAATTACCTGGAAGAAGCATGGAATTTTTCTCAGAACGGTGTTGTTGTCAGCAGGATTTACAAGATTGTTAATGTTGATTAAAAGTTAAATTAAAAGTTAAGAGGCTAATTAAAATTTAAGAGGCTGAAAGTTGAACAAGAAGAAAACAGGTTATTCTATTCTCATGGTAATTCTCTGCACTCTTATCACTTCTTTTGCCCAGCTGTTATTAAAACTGGGTGTTGATAAATTTGAGCCCTCATTTGTGGGGATAATTACAAACTCTTTTCTTATACTCGGGCTCTTGCTCTATGTTGGCGGAGCAATAATCTTTGTTCTTGCTTTGAAACACGGTGACTTATCCATAATCTACCCGTTCATCAGCCTTAGTTTTATTTGGGTTGCCCTGCTATCATTGATTTTCCTTGGAGAAAGCATTGTTTTACTGCAGTGGCTGGGCATAGTGATAATAATAGCAGGCGTCTCTTTTATTGGGTGGGGTGCTAAAAGTGCTTAATGCATTAGCAATATTTTTGGTATTTATAGGAACGATTATTGCTGCATTTGCTTCTTTGTATTTAAAAAAAGGCGCTAAGCATTTTAATTTCAATATTATCAGACAATTAAATAATAAAGATTTGGTTTTTGGGGTTATTCTTTTTATAATTGTCTCTTTGCTCTATCTTTATGCCCTTGGCATGGAGCGCTTGTCAATCCTCTATCCTTTCACTTCTCTTACATACGTCTGGGTGGCCCTGGTATCAATAAAATTCCTTAAAGAAAAAATGAATAAATACAAGTGGATTAGCATATTCCTGATAATTCTGGGAATATTTTTGATTACTTATTTTTCTGCTTAATTACTTTTATTTTTCTTATTTTAGCTCTTGGCTTATAATCTTTACAAATTCCTGCTCTGGCTTGGCCCCGATAATCTTTATTCCATTAATAAAAAAAACAGGTGTTCCTGTCACTCCAGCCATTCTTCCTGTTTCAATATCTTTATCAACCTCATGCTTGTATTTCTCAGTATCAAGACACTCATCAAACTTTCCTGTATCCAAACCCAGCAAATTTGCATACTCCTTTAGATACTGCTTCTCCAGCTGGTCATTATGCTCATATAGAAAATCATGGTACTCCCAGTACATGTCCTGCTCTTTTGCACACTCAGCTGCCAGGGCAGCATTATAAGCATTAGCATGAATTCTGGTTAAAGGAAAATCCTTGAACAGATACACAACTTCATCTGAATACATTTCTCTTATCTTTTTCATGGTCTTCTCTGCTTCTTTGCAAAAAGGGCATTCATACTCAGAAAAAGCAATGATTAGGATACTGCCATTAGGGTTGCCTGTATAAGGGTCATTGCCAAGAGGAACTCTAATCCTGGCATTAGCGTCATTGGTTCCTTTTTCAAACAAGTCAAAGCCCTTGGTAAAGATGCCAATGCCAATAAGAATGAGCAACACAAACACACCTATAGCCACGAGGTTCTCTTTACCCTCAGACTTGGGTTTGCTCAAAGGTTCACCTTTGGCACTCAAAAGCTTTGCTTTTGATGTTTCTTTTTTCCCTTCTTCCTTACTAACACTCTCTTTTTTAGCAGTTTTCATAGGATTAAAAAAGGATAAATAGATGGTTTAAAAAGGTTTTTAAGATTTAAGTATCAAAGGTCTTTCCTTGTAATCCCAACATATATCACTCCTGTTATCAGCACAATCACAAACACAACAAGCAAAGCCCCTAGTAAAAGAGTTACATTGCCCATGGTATTCTGTGTTGCTGTTACAAAACCTGTTGGGGTGCTGCCTGTGAAGTTAAGCACAAAATGAGCAGAGATAACTGAGATAAAAACTATAATCATCCAGATAAAGAAGATGTCTTTCTGACTCCTGTGGTGCACTTGTTTCTTGTGGTGCGTGCGAAACTTGACTTCATCTATAAGGCTTTTTTCCATAACCTATTTTTCTTATACATTAATCTATTTAAATATTACTCTTTAGCCTGTTTTTAGCTTGTTTCTTGGCATAAAAACTATTTTAGAACTCCAGAACCTCTCCAGCTAACTCCTTTGTAATGAGAGATGTGTACTTTGGCAAATTCCTTTGGGTTAAACCATTTTTTTACTGTGCTTTTCTTAATAAAAAAGGTCTGAGGCGCATTAAGCTTGTCAAAGACATTCTGGTTGTTTCTTTTAAATCCAAGTTTTCTCCAGTTCTGAAAATACTGGTAAAAAGGAAGAAAGCGCAGGGGAAGCAGGTAAATAGTGTAAATAGGGATATACATTAAAGCAGCTGTTATGTTTGATATTACCCAAAGAAAGTTTTTATTTAACCTTAGAAGGATATGCTTTTTCAGGAATTCCACCGCTGTTCTGTTCAGAAAATTTCCTTCATAAGAATAAACCCAGACAATCAGTTTTCCTTTTTTCTTAACCATCTTCTTAATATTATTAAAGGATTTACTCGGGTTATCTGTGTGGTGCAGAACGCCGATTGAGTATACTATGTCAAACTTCTTTTTTAACCTTATCTTGGCAATATCCCCTTCTACTACCTTTACATTCTTATGCTGTCTGGTGTTCTTTTTTGCAATGCGAGGGGTGTTTAAGTCAATTCCTGTTACTTGCTTGCAGTAAGGAGCAACAAAATTAAGGTGTTGCCCGCACCCGCACCCGCAGTCCAGAACAGTTTTTCCTTTAAAATCCTTAAGCTTATTAGGATAAATCCATTCTGTAAAAAGCCATTTGCTATCATCATATACCTTGGTCCACTGCCATTTCCACTCAGATTGTTTTTTTTGCATACTCTTTTGGATTGCAGAGTTATTAATAAATATTTTTATTAGGTACGTGGGATGCGTTGAAAATGTAGGTTAGCACCATTATTTGCGGAGGCACATACGGATAAACAATCAAAGCGGAACAGGGGGTCGGCCCCTTCGGGGAGGTGTAGCCCTCGGATAAAAGAATCAAGCCGGAGCCGGTGCTAACCCGAGCAAAGCGAGATTTTCAATGCACCCTAGTTTACATGCAAACATTTATAAACTCCCCCTTGTTTTTCAGTCTAAAGCCCGAGTGAATAGCGCCTAACAGGGTTGATTTGATATGAATGCTGTTTCTCTCGGTGTTATTGATTTAAGATGGAAGAAAAAACAAAAAATCCTGCAGAAGACAAGGAGTTCAAGCACCTGGTTAGAATTGCAAATACAGATATTAAAGGCCAGAAACATGTTCTTTATGCTCTTACAGGGATTAAAGGAGTTAATGTTATGTTTGCTAATGCGGTTTGCAGGAAAGCCAGGGTTCCTGTTACTAAGAAAGCAGGTTATTTGTCTGATGATGAGGTTAAGGCTTTGGAGAGTGTTATTTCAAAGCCTTTGCAAGCAGGCATTCCTGTTTGGATGCTTAACAGAAAAAAAGATTATGATAGTGGCAAGGACAAGCACTTACTCGGCGGTGAACTTGATTTTTCTCATGAAATGGATATCAAGCGTATGAAAAAGACCAAGTCTTATAAGGGACTTAGGCACCAATGGGGCCTGCCTGTTAGAGGACAGAAAACCCGTTCTAATTTCAGGAGGAACAAAGGCAAAGGTTCGCTGGGTGTGCAGAGGAAAAAGGTGAGGTCAGGAAGAGTTTAAATGGAGTGTATGTACAATGGGTGATCCCAGAAAAATAAGGAGAAAGTATGAAGCTCCTACTCATCCATGGCAGAAAGACAGGATTGAGGAGGAGAAAGCCCTAATAAAAGAGTTTGGGTTAAAGAATAAGAAGGAAGTTTGGCGTATGGAGACCTTGCTTAAAAAATTCAAAGACCAGGTTAAGGCTTTGGCCAGCAGGATTGATGAGCAGTCAAAGCTTGAGGAGAAGCAGCTGGTTAACCGCCTTGTGTCCTTAGGGTTGATGTCTGAGAAAGCAGCCCTTGATACTGTGCTGGGTCTTAATGTTAGGGATGTGCTTGAAAGAAGGCTTCAGACATTTCTTGTGAGGAAAGGGCTGGCAAGGAGCATGAACCAGGCAAGGCAGTTCATTACTCATGGTCATGTATTTGTTGATAGGAAGAAAGTCACTTTTCCGAGTTATGTTGTTAGTTTAAAAGAAGAAGCGCTGGTAGAATTTGTTCCTACTTCTGCTCTTAGCAAAGAAGACCACCCAGAAAGAATGATTAAAGAGGTTGCTAAGGATAAAATTGAGAAGAAGAAAAAAGAGAAAAAAGAAGAGGCAGCACCTCCGACTTTTGCACCTGAGGAGATAGTAGAGATAGAAGAGAAAGGTGTGGTGGAGAAGAAGGAAGCACCAGAATCAAAAAAAGATTCTGAGACATCAAAGACAGAGTCTTTAAGTGCCAAAGATGAACCTTTGAGCATATCATCAGAGATGAAATCACCCAAAAAAGAAGATAAGAAGAAAGAAGTAAAAGCAAGAGTAAAAGATGAAAAGAGAGAAGAAGATAGGAAAGAAGTAAAAGAGGAAAAAATCGCAGGAAACAAAAATGAGGCCTAAGGAAAAATTCAGGTGGGGAATTGCGCATATTTATTCGTCTTATAATAACACTATTATCCATATAACAGACATTACTAACACAGAAACCCTGGCAATGAGTTCAGGAGGCCAGGTTGTTAAGTCTCATAGATTAGAGAGCAGCCCAACAGCTGCTATGATGGCTGCTAAGAGAGCTGCAGAGACTGCCAGGGACAAAGGCATTACTGGTGTTCATATCAAGATAAGGGCTCCTGGAGGGCATAATGGTCCTATGACTCCTGGGCCAGGGGCGCAGGCAGCTATCAGGGCTTTGTCTAGGATTGGTTTAAAAATTGGTTTTATTGAGGATGTTACTCCTATTCCGCACGGCGGGTGCAGGAAGAAAGGAGGAAGAAGAGGACGAAGGGTGTGAGGGGATAAGCATGATGAAAGTCAAACTATCTGGTAAAAAAGGCGAGGAAAAAAATAAGCTACATTTTGAGTTTAGTGGTGTTGATGTTAGTTATGCTAACACTCTGAGAAGACTTTTTATGAATGAGGTTCCTGTACTGGCAATAGAGGATGTTGAGTTCAGAAAGAACGATTCTGGGTTATATGATGAGATAGTTGCTCACAGGCTTGGCCTAATTCCTTTCAAGACAGACCTGAAATCTTATAATCTTCCTTCAGAGTGCAAATGCAAGGGCAAAGGTTGTGCCAGGTGTCAGTTAAAAATGACTCTGAAAGTAAAAGGCCCTGGCATTGCGTATGCAAGCGATATTAAGACCAAAGACCCCAAGGTAAAACCTGTTTATCCAAAAATGCCGATTGTAAAACTCCTGGAAGGGCAGGAACTGGTGTTTGAAGCAACAGCTGGGATGGGAATTGGGAAGACACATACCAAATGGAGCCCTTGCCTGTCTTTTTACAGAGAGTTAGTTAATATTCATATTGATAAGCAACCTGATAACAAAGAAGAGATTGTTGAGCAGTGCCCAGTAAATATATTTATTGTTAAGAATGACAAACTTGAAATTGTGAAAGACAGAGTTCAGGAATGCATACTCTGCGATGCTTGTGTTGAGCTTAGTGATAAAAAGATAAGAGTAGAGCCAAAAAATGCTTATATGATGACAGTTGAGTCCTGGGGTCAGCTTGAACCAAAAGAAATTGTTATGGTTGCAATTGATGCTTATAACAAGCAATTAGATGAATTTGCTGATTTGCTTGCAAAGGTTAAATGATTACCCCTGTATATGCGGGGGTGCCAGAGTGGTCAAATGGGCTAGGTTGAGGCAACTAAAGGCTTTTTGCCTGGTTTCAGATGCCTAGTAGCTTAGTGCTTGCGCGGGTTCAAACCCCGTCCCCCGCATTTGACCAATCAAAGAAAATGAAAAAAATACAAAAGAACAAGCAACTCCTGGAATTATTGCAGCTCTTGAAAAAGACAGCTATTGAGAACAAGGCTGCTGTCTGGAAAAGGGTTGCTTCTGACTTAGAGAAACCTACGCGAAGAAAAAGGGTTGTTAATATTTACAAGATTGAGAAGTATGCTAGGGATAATGAGATTGTTGTTGTTCCTGGGAAAGTACTGGGCACAGGAGACCTTAACAAGAAAGTCACTGTTGCTGCTTATAATTTTTCAGATGAAGCTTTTAAAAAGATTAAGGAGAAAGGAAATGCTATCAGTATAAGAGAGTTATTAGAGAAGAATCCGCATGGAAAGAAGATAAGATTAATGGGTTAAAATGTTGATGGGATGATAAAATGCTTATAGATGCTACAAACCTGATTGTTGGAAGGCTTGGAACCTTTGCTGCTAAAAAAGCTTTGCTAGGTGAAAAAATAGATATTATTAATTGTGAAAAAGCAGTTTTTTCAGGCAGAGAAAAAGAAGTTTTTGCAAATTACAAGCAGAAAAGGGACAGAGGCGTTCCTAAGAAAGGGCCTTTTATTCCCAGAATGCCTCATCTGTTTATGAAAAGAATCATTAGAGGCATGTTTCCTATGGATAAATCAAGAGGAAAAAATGCTTTTAAGAAGATAAGGTGTTATATTGGCGTGCCTGAGGAGTTCAAAGGCAGAGCAGCAGACACTCTGCCTGAGGCTAATGCTGATAAACTGCCAACCCTGAAAAAAGTTAGTGTTGGAAAAGTTTGCGAGTACCTGGGTGCTAGGTGGCATAAAGCTGATTAAATAGAGTGAATAACAGAATGAATGAAGATGGAACAAAAAACTATCACTGCCCGCGGTAAGAGGAAAAGAGCAGTTGCAAGAGCAAGTCTTAAGCCTGGAAAAGGAGCAGTCATAATTAATAATACAGAGCTTGATAATTATGAACCAAAGATATACAGGTTAAGAATCAGGGAGCCCTTGCTATTAGCAGGAGAAATAGCCAACCAGATTGATATAAAAGTGAATGTGCATGGCGGAGGCATTTCCAGCCAGTCAGATGCTTCAAGACTGGCAATTGCAAAAGCACTTGCAGAGTACAGCCCCAGGCTGAAAAAAGTGTTCCTTGATTATGACAGGCAGCTCCTGGTTGCTGATGTGAGGCGCAAAGAAGTCAGCAAACCTGGCAGACATGGGCAGGCAAGAGGGCGCCGACAAAAATCTTACAGGTAAGATTTTTGAGCATGTTTATTAAAATAAACATAAGACAGAAATCTTATAGATAAGGAGGTAAGTAAAAATGATCATACCGATTCGATGTTTTTCATGCAACAAACCAGTGGCTCATCTTTGGGAGGATTTCCAGGAAAGAGTAAAAAAAGGCGAGGACAGAAAAGAGGTTCTTGACAAACTAGGGTTAGAAAGGTACTGCTGCAGAGCTTTGTTCCTAGGCCATGTTGATTTACTGGATATGGCTGGCAAGTTTAAGAAATTCTAGCGAATTTTTTGCTTGTTCAACAAGTTGAGCACTTTAAGAAATTCTAGAACAGCGCATATATAAAAGGCGACACTGCACTGCTCTGCGAGAATATTATCAATAAGCCTACTAGTACGAGCATTATGATTATTGGTGCAAGCCACCATGCTTTTCTTACTTTTAAAAAAGCCCATGCTTCTCCTAGTAAGGACCTGTTTTTTGACATTTGCTCTATTTATTTTAGACTAGGATGTATTATTTAAATTTTTCTTTTTGGAATGTTTTTTATTAGAGCAGATTAATTTAGTAAATCCTCATTTTTTAGTTTGTTGTACACCAAGGAGAATGCTAGTTCATGTCCTTTTTTATTAAAATGACCGTCAATTTTGTAGTAGAAGGTGTTGTTTTTATTTAAGTCTACAAATTTTTGGGTTAAATCAATATAGGTTGAATTTGTTTTTTCTAATACAGTTTTTATATCTCTTTGTACTTGGTATCTGTCAGATTTCTTCAAAACACAGAAATAAGATAAAGCCTCCTGCCATAATTTATCATCAACTTGTTCACGAGAAGGGATTATCACAAATAGAATATCAAAATTATTTTCTTGTGCAAGCTTGTTGAAGTCCTGCACTGCCGGTTCCAAGGAAGATATTGCTTGTTCGTATTTCTCATCAGAAGTGCACATTGTTGGCACTGGTTTTTTGTCTCTTTTTATCTTATTAAGAACATTGACTTTTGTTAGAAGATACATAAATTGAAAAGCATGCGACTTTGATGCTATAAAGTAGGGTAGCTGATTTGGCATCTTTGGAGTAAACTCTGTTGTTTCTATTACAGTATTTAAATCACTACCAACAAACAAACCAAGGATTACCAAGTCTGGATTGTATTTAAGACCTTTATACTTTAGTCTCTTGTAGTAATGGGATGGACCTGTTCCAGGAACACCCAGATTTATTACCTGAACCTTCTCCTTTTCTTCTTTTAGCTTTATTTCTAATAACTTAATAAATGTTTCATTTAACTCAACACCATAACCAAAGACGAAAGAGTCTCCAACAGCAAGCATCCTAAAGTTATCCCCTTTATCCAGTTCATAATCAATATCTTCTCTTAGTCCATCAGAGTTTGTTCTTATTCTATGCTTAAATTCACGTGTTAGCTGTTTGTTATAGAACATGATATTAACATTCGGTTTTGAAGCAACACCATGCTCAGAACTAAAGGTTGCTATGGATAATGATTGCGGAAAAAATATTCTTAGGAGTATTTCAAGTAGAAAGAAGATGATTAGAAGAGTGACTAATAAAAGCAGAATGTTTTGAAGAATCCTTTTAAATTCAGTCTTTGGCATATTTCTCACTATCCCACATATCATTAGGATTATCTGCTCTTTTAATAAGGAACTTAGACATTACAAGATAGTCTATTCCTGTTCCCATCATGCACTTATAAGCATCATAAGGAGTGCACACAATAGGTTCTCCCCTGATATTAAATGATGTGTTTATCATGATTGGTATTCCTGACAGTCTGCCGAACTCCTTGATAACATCATAATATAACGGGTTTTGGTGTCTTCTAATGGTTTGAAGCCTTCCGCTGCCATCAACATGGGTAACAGCAGGTATTTTTTTGTGCCACTGCTTTTTTATGGGGTATACCATCAGCATAAAATCGGTTGGGCTGGGTATTGGCTTGTCGCAGTCAAAATACTTGAGAGCATCATCCTCGCACACAACAGGAGCAAAAGGCCTGAACTTTTCCCTGTGCTTAACTTTTTCATTAAGGATTTTCTGGGCTTCTGGATTGCATGCATTAGAAAGAATGCTTCTTGAACCAAGAGCCCTGGGCCCCCATTCCATTCTTCCCTGAAACCAGCCAACAACATTGTTATCATAGATTAGCTTGGCTGTTTTTTTGATTATCTCTTTCTGGGTTTTAAATTCAGAATATTTTATTTTGTTATTACCTAAAAATTTCTTGACTTCTTTTGCAGAGAACTCAGGACCCAGATAAGCATCTTTCATTACAAAGCTTCTTTTCTTTCCAAGAATAGTATTGTATGCATAGAAAGCTGTTCCAAGACTTGTTCCTCCGTCGCCAGCTGCTGGCTGAATCCAGATGTTTTTGAAAGGAGTGTTTCTTAGGATTTTTCCATTAAAAACACTGTTCAATCCAACCCCTCCTGCTATCACAATGTTGTCACATTTGACTTCTTTATAAACATGGTTTAATATTCTGGTTAAAACCTCTTCAGTAATTAATTGAAGAGCTGCTGCAATGTCTTTGTGCCTCTTGGTCATTTCTGCCCCTCTTTTTTCAGGAGAGCTGCCTAACAACCTGCACAACTTCTTGGAGGGCATCCTGTCTTTGTAGTGAAACACAAAGTAACTCATGTCAAAGGCAAAGCTTCCATCATCCTTTACATCAATAACTTTTTTTAGCTTTGCATAGTAAGGGTTGGTTCTTTTATCCATATTGCCGCACGCACTCAAGCCCATTACTTTGTATTCAGAATTATTAACACTAAATCCAAGATAAGCAGTTAGTGTGCTGTAGAGCAATCCGATTGAGTGAGGAAAACGTATTTCCTTGATTAACTCTATCTTGTTGCCTTTGCCAGCACCATAAGAAGTGGTTGTCCATTCACCCACTCCATCAACAGTCAGAATGGCTGCTTCTTTGAACGGGCTCACAAGAAAACAACTGGCTGCATGAGCCATGTGATGCTGAACAAAAAGAACATCTCCCCTGTACTTTAAATTCTTTTTTATAGGCCTCATAACCCTTAGTTTCTCATTAATCCAGGAGGGAGTGGAATTCAGAAAAGTCTTAAGGCTTAGGGGGGCCATCTCCAGGTGTTGTGATAATAGTCTTTCAAATTTTAGAAGCGGTTTTTCATAAAAAGCAACATAGTCCACTTGTTTAATAGAAATTTTTGCTTGTCTTAGGCAGAACCTGATGGCATTTAGCGGGAACGATGTGTCATGCTTTATTCTTGTGAATCTTTCTTCTTCTGCACCTGCTATTATTCTGCCGTCTTTAAGCAGGCATGCTGATGCATCATGGTAATAACACCCTATTCCCAGGACATACATTTTTTCCTCTCCTTAAAACTGTCTGTAATATTTTTCTATTGGCTCTTTTTTCAGGTTAAGCTCTTTCCAGTAAGTTTTTGTCTTTGGCTTCTTAAGGTCCAGGAAGTGTTTGCCAAAGAGCTTGGCAAATACAGAGGTAAGCCCGACTCCAATTATATACACAATTAATAAGAGAACTGAATTAACAATTGTGCTTATGCCTGTGCCAAACTCTTTTAATCCTTTTCCAAAACCTTTGAAAAATTGTATTATCACTCTCATTTCAAAAGCCTCTTAATGCCAGCACCAGCCAGGGTGATTAGCAACACAACCCCTATTATGTGAAAATAAGTCCAAGAGTTGGGAAGCTTTTTCAGCAGCAGCAATGCAAAGAACAGGATTGTGGTAAATAAGAAATAAGCAAATACAAAGCCTATTCTTTCACTGAACTTTTCAACTCCCTTGTTTTCTTCAAAAATCATTTCACTTCTATTAAAAATCACGCCTGTTTATAAATGTTTTTTTCTCAGGGTTTTTTTACCAAACTTTTATTAATAACTGCCTGATTCTTATTGTTAACTTGGTTAAAACAATTAAGCTTAAAGCAAGCATTACTTCCAATGGCTTGAGACTGAGTTATGGCAAGAAGAAGTATGACCTTGCTTATCCTCCCAGAATCTGGAGTGCTTATCCTAGGGATAGCAAAAAAATTCTTGTTGATAATCTGGCTTATCTTTTAACTATCAATGTTCCTCTTGTTTCAGAGTTTAGAAAAGTGATATATAATATTTCCAAGCCTTTTTTTGAAAAACAATTCAAAAGCATGGTGTTGAACAGCATTCCTTGTGCTACTCATGACTATGACCAGCACACCAAAGAGTTTATTGACAGGTTTTTGAGTACAAAAGTTGTTTTTAGGGATGATAAAGTAAAAAAACCTGTGTATAAAGGAGAGTTATGGGAGAACAGCATTGTACCCTTGTCTTGCGGCAAGGACAGCTTGTTAACCCTTGCAGTTGCCAAGGAAGCAGGCATGAACCCAATAGCTGTTTATATTATTGACACGGTTAGCCCTTCTGAGAACAGGATTAAGATTAAGCATGCAAAAAAACTGTGCAAAGAGCAGGGCATAAAACTGGTTTTCTTAAAGAACAGTATTGAGCAGCTCAATGATTTTGAGACCTGGGATACACCTGAGACTTGTCTTGGTTATACTCACATGATAACAGGTTTTTGCTTTATCAGTCTGCCCCTGCTTCATTACTTTAAATCTAATAAAATAATTATTGGCAACCAGAAAGACATGGATTTTCATTTTATTAACAAAGAAGACATTTTAACATGGCCTGCTCCTGACCAGAACAGCAGGGCAACCAAGGAGCAGCATAAAATGATTAAGAAAATGAGTGGTGGAAGGGCTGGGGTTTACAGTATTATCCGCCCGCTCACCAATATTGCGATTACTAAGATTCTGCATCACAGGTATCCTGAGTTTGCAAAATACCAGGTTTCATGCGACTGCCTTGATGCTTGTGACGAAGAAAGATGGTGCCATGACTGCAACAAAGGAGCAAGACTAAGCCTTTTTACGCATGCAGTAGGCAGGCATCCAAGGATTGTTGGTTTTAAAAAAGAAATGCTTGATAAAAAACACGAAAAACATTATGCCTTGTTCAATGGCAGAGAAGTAGACCATTATGAGCTGAGTGCTGAAGCCAGAGACCAGCAGTTATTAGCTTTTTTAATGGCGCACCGGGCTGGTGTGAAGGGTTATCTGATAGACAAGTTCAAAAAAGAGCATTTGAAAGAGGCAAAAGCAAGGGAGAGAGAGCTGAGAAAAAAGTTTTTTAAAGTGTATGGTGCAAGGCTGCCGCGGGAATATAAGAAAGAGATTGTGGGTATATATAAAGAGGAGATGAAGGAGTTAGTTTGAGCTTGCTTTAACCTGGGTTTTCTTAATAAACGAAACAATTCCTCCGATTAATAAGCCTAGTATGCTTGAGGCAATTGCTACTAGCACGATTGTTGGTGTTATCTCTCCCATTGACAAGCTTATCACCAAAAAAATCGCTACTCCTAAGATTCCTGTAATAAAAGATATAATAATGGTTCTTGCTCTTATTTTACTCTTTATCCAAGTCGCTATTACAGGGAGAGAAAGCACTGTGTAAAAAGAGGCAAAGAGATAGCTTCCGATAATTAAGTTTTGGATTGATATTGCTATGAGTGTACCTATGATTGCAAAGATGAAAATTACCTTTTTTATGTTATTCACAATTTTTTGTTTAGCCCAATTAAAGAAGTCTTGGATTAAGGCAGATGCTCCAGTGTATATATAAGTATCCAAACTACTCATTATTGCTGCAAATAAAAGAACTGTTGCTAGTCCTATCAGTCCTGGCGGCAACAGGTTTTTGAATCCTTGGACAAGAGCCAGGTCTGGATCTATTCCTGGGAACTGGGCTTTTATGGTTAGTGCTACCAAAGCTAGCATTAATGCCATGATGGTGTAGAAACCAAGTGATAACCATAAGCCATTTCTTAGCTGTTTTTTTCCTTTTGAGGAATACACTCTTTGCCATAGTTCAGGTGATGCAAATGGGAACATTATGCCAATGATAAAGAAACCTATTATTGTGAAAAGATCTGCTCTTAAAAAATTCCATTCAGTAGCAGGGATTAATGAGCCTTTAAACATAACCAAGACTAATATAATAAAAATGATTATCATAGCTGCGTATTGTATAATATCTGTTTTTGCTACTGCTTTAAATCCGCCTAGGTAAAGGTATGCTGAAATTACAAAAACCATTATTAAGGCGCACACCCAAAAAGGCCATCCTGTGAAAAAAACAAAGATTTTTGTTCCTGCAATTATGTTTAAAACAGCCATTCCAAACATCAAGAAAATTGAGATTGCTGAGGCAAACCCTGCGCTTGTTTTTCCATATTTATTTTTAAAATAATCTGCTAGAGTATAGAACTTTTGTTTTGAGGCTTGTTTTAGTTTTAGAGCAAAGGGTATGAATATTGCCACTCCAGTGATTACTCCAATAAAATACCAGACTGCTGAGAACCCCCATAGATAAGTTATGGCCACAAAGATCATCAATATAGAACCGCTCTTGCTGGCGTTAATAGTTGCCATAGTGCTCCAAGTGCCAAGCTTTCTCTGGGCAATTAAGTAATCATCTGCTTTTTGTTTTCTATGAGTAAGGTAGCCTATGATAAGCAATACTATAAAGTAAATAAAGATTAATACAAAATCCAAAGTTGATAATGATACCACTGTTGTTGGGAGATGTACTAGCATTTATATAATTATTCTTAAAAACTCTATTTAACCAACACCTTTAAATATGTCTTTTAACCTTCTTTTCTCTTATGGATTGGGAACCTAACTTTAAGGCTATTGCTCCTAAGTGGCAGAAGAGGTGTTGTTACACTGGACAACAGAAAGTAAACTTTCTGAGCCCATTGGCTTCGCCACTGGACATCTTGACGTGAAGTATTTAAATGAGCTAGTTCTATGATTTTTGTGAAAAAGAGAACACGCAAAACTGCTAAATTGTAATTTTCGCTCTAAAACTAAGCGAAAATCACTTATGCAGTTTAGCTAAACGTTCTCTTTTTCTTAGTTGCTCAGATTTCTTTTTTGAGCATGAAAAAGAAATCTTGAGGTGTTAAAGATGAAAGTTCATATTGATAAGTTGCCAACAAGGAATAATTATGTAGTGTTAGATGAATGGTTTAGCGATGATTTATTAGAAGAACTTATAGTCCGTTCTAAAACTGTAGTTAATGCCAGCAGATTATCAAGTATTTCAGTATCTGTGCTTGAAAGACTATTCCGAGGAGAAACTAGGAGAATCAGGATTGATTTTTTGTTAAAAATAATAACTTTATTAGAACTTCCTTTAAAAGAAGTTGAAAAGAATATAACTTGGATTGGAGCATCAGGCAGTCAAGGCATTATTAATCCAAAGTTACCGTTTGATTTTAATTCGCGACAAGGAGCAAGATTCTTAGCAGCAATTTGCAATGAAGGCTGGATTAGTGATGGCGCTTATTATTCAAATAGCTGTAAAGAATTAAGAGCTTCTGTAAAAAAAGATACCTTATCAGTATTTGGGGGAGGTAACGATACGATTAGAGAGTGGATTAAAGAGAAAGATCAATACTTGGCATTTCCTTCTATCATTAGAGATGTTTTAATATTAATAACTGGGTTTAAAGGAGTTAAATCTGTAAATAATCCTCCAATTCCTTCATTTATATTAGAGAACAGAGAATTAATTTTTGGATGGATTGAGCAAACAATTGCTGATGAAGGCCATGTAAAATATTATCCAAAAAAATATCGAAGAGAAATTATTTGGAGGAGAGCTTTTAATAAGAATTTGAATGAATGCAAATTAAACAGAGATGAAAGAAAAATGTTAGATAAAATAGGAATAAGTTATGATGTTAAGAATATTGGAGCTTATAAGACAAAGAAAGGAATTGAGAAAATAAAATTGCATATTCGATTGTCAAGGAGGAATAATTTACTTAAATTGAGAGAACTAATATTAATTCCCTGCACTAGAAAAAATGAGACATTAACAAAAATGATGAGAGGCTTTGTTAGATATAAAGAGC
>JAHWIP010000041.1 GCA_019322375.1 Candidatus Woesearchaeota archaeon | reverse complement strand
GCTCTTCCATAGTTTTTTTGAAAACCTGATAACCCTGCTCCGACTTGATTAATTATGTGTATAACTTCGTCAAGATAAAGCCCTGATGGCAGGGGTTTTAGTTTTCTGTATTTTTCTGTTTTTTTAATTTTTGTTTTATCTTTTCTTTCTTTGGCTTTCTCTAGAACCTGTTCTAGGAATGGCTGGTATACTGGCATTGGTAGAAACGGTCTTCCTTGTTTATCAAATTCAAAGTCTGTTGGCACTATGTTTGGGATGTTTCTGTTCTTTCTTGGGCCTGCTTCTTCTCTTAATTCATCAATCAGGTTCAGATTTCTCTTATTTATTATGGTACGTGTCCATTCTGTGTCTTTTGGAATCTTTATAGCGCATTCTTCTTGTAGAAAAACATCATGAAACTTGTACACAACTCCCCAGAAACCTTCTCCTAGGTATTCTATTTCTCCATTTTCATTATAGCAAACCTTGTATCTTTCTGAATCAATTATTTTTTCTGGATCATATTCTAATGGAACCGCAGGGGTTTGCACTATTTCTTCTAGTTTTGAAGGCATATCTCTATTCACTTCTACTTGCAGAGGCTTCATTCTCCCACCTCCATCACTTTATTAACAGAATACTCAAATGCATGGGATTTATTCCTGAATCTGCCTTGTCTTATAGAATTCATTACTTTTAGGGCTGTCTCTTCATCTACAGATATGCTTAGTTTTACTTTCACGTGTCTCAACCTTTGCATGCTTGGTGCTGGGTAGGATGCAATACTACTCATTTATAAAGGTTTTGGTTTTTAACCACTTATTAGTGGTTACTATATTTGGTTGGAATCTGGTTTAACCTAACCTAAAAATAGAAAAATTTAAATATAACTTAATATAGATAATCAAATATGTTAAAGGAAGATGTATTATTAAAACTAGAAGGCCTGCACACAGTGGAGACTGTGGCAAAGACCCTTAACCTTACTCACCAGTCTGCACTCAACCTGCTCAGCAAGCTGAAAAAACAAGGGCATGTAACAACAAGCGGAGGAGGGAAAAAGAAAAGGCTTTACAAGATAACTGCAAGAAAGCAAAGACCTAGAGAAAAAGGAATGTTTGACATAATAAACAAGTACTCGCCAATGAAGCTCAACCCCTGGTATGACCACCAGGTGCACGGTGTTTATGGACCTGAAGAAGCATTAATAGATGCCATTCAAACAAAAAGCTTTAGAGTGATACTCGCAAGCCTAAGGCTATTCAACCACATAACTAACTGGGCAAAGCTTTACAAACTGGCAAAAGAAAAGAGTTGCTGGCAAAAAGTCGGAGCATTATATGATTTGGCAAGGATGCACTTTAAAGTAAGAAGGATGCCTAAAAAATACACTAAGACAACATCTAGAAAAAAGCACTACCTTATTGGAGATTATCCGACAAAAGAAGAGAAATACATAAATATAAGCAAGAAATGGAATGTTGAACTACCCTTTAGAAAAGGAGATTTAAGAAAGGTGGAAGCATGATAACACACAATGATCAATTAGACCTGCTCAGGTTAATTGCTAACAACATAAGCAATAACATCAGCTGTTATGCTTTTGGAGGCACAGCCATGATGTTCTACGGCTATAAAGATGAAACAAAGGATATAGATTTATTGTTTGAAAAAGAAGAAGACCGGCAGGAATTTATCAAGGCACTGGAAGAACTGGGGTTTGAAAAGTCAGACCCAATAAAAATTTACATTCCTGAAAAATTAAGAGACAAGAACAGACCAGTAATGTATAAAAGAGATGAAACACGATTTGATTTATTTGTAAAAAAAATATTCAAAACAGTAATAAGTCCAAAAATAAAAGAAGACCTTTATGCAGTGCATGAGTTCAAAGAAGAAAACACACTAAAGATAAACGTCTTAAGAAAAGAACACATAGTTCTACTAAAAGCAGTGACAGACAGGCAAAATGACTTTGATGATATAAAAAAAATAATATCCAAAGACAAGAACTTTGACTGGCAATACCTGGTTGATGAAGCAATATGGCAGCATGAGCACGGAGACACCTGGGCCTTGCTAGACACAGAAAAAACACTAAAGGAATTAAAAAAATACTTTTTCATAGAAGAAAAGTATTTTAAGCAGATATACAAAGCTGTGAAGAAGAAATAACTTAAGAGTTAGGAGTAAATGTTTAATAAGAATTAATCTTAATCATTAAAAGGCTATTCTGAGAAATATCTCTTATGCTCTTTAGCCTCTTCAATAATCTCTTCTAGAATCTTGATATGTTCAACATCCTCTAAATCAACATTAATAGTCTTTTTAATCAATTTCTTAGTTAAATTCCTTACATCCTCCTTGTTTCCTGAAAATTCATAACAAGTTATTACTTTTCTTAAAGCTTCTTCAGAAACATAATCTTCTGATAATACTACTTTACCAAAAGACTCCCAAAACAAAGTATTATCTTTACAAGGAAAATTTATTGAATCCAATGCAATCTTTGCCATTTCTAAATCTTTATTTATAAAATGAAAAGGCCAATGCATATAAGACAAAGCAAAAGCAATATTAACATCTTCTTGGTTAAATCCCTTCTTACTAGCATAATCTCTTAGAACATAACCAATATATCGATTTCTCCTCCCATGATATCTATCTACACTGTATGAATCACTCTTGATATCAGCAAGGGTTTCCCAATTAAAAAAAGAAAGGATTGTTCTTTCTCTTGACTCGTATATTAAATTATCTTCAATCTTGATTGTTCTCATATAATCACCTTTAAATTCTTAAATTCATCATCCTCAACAATCTTCATTAGCATAGCAGAATGCTCTAAGTCACCATTCTCATCAAAATTTATAACATTAGAGGCTCCCTGATAATCCTCTAAATCATACAAATAATCTCTTATTCCTTCAGAATCATAACCCTTCTCCTTTATTGCAAGAGTTAATATATTTGCTAGGTCATATGCATATTCTGAAAAAATAGGAGGCTCCTTTTCATAAGCCTGCTTGAACTTGTTTTCAAAATCATCATATCTAGGTCCTGCATGGGCAATTGCAGACAGAATAATAAAACTATCAGCACTATCTCCAGCTATTTCTAGAAGTTCTGGTGTATCATAAGCATCATTGCTGCCAAAGAACTGGGTTTCTATGTTAAGTTCTTTTGCTTGTTTTAAGATTAAACCTCCGTCTGGCCAATATCCTGATAGATAGATAAGATCAGGATTTGTTTGCTTAACTTTTAATAAAAGAGTCCTAAAATCCCGTGTATCAGGAGCATAGCCTTCTACACTAACTATGTCTCCATTAAAATGCTCTATAAACTTATCCTTAGTGCTAACACCTGCATCATTGTTAATATAAAGAACAGCAACTCTTTTACTACCTAACTCTTGCTCTATAATCTTTGCTCCTTTTACTGCATAAGCATTATTAGTAATAAAGTTTCTAAAGATGAAATCTCCTGCTTGGCTTATTGAATCAGCACCAGAAACAGGGCTAATTAAGATAACTTTGTTCTTCTCTGCTATTGGCGCTGCTGCTAAAGTTGCTGATGAACATGTTTCTCCAATAATAGCTTTTACTTTGTCAATATTTATTAATTTTTGAGCTGCTGTTGCTGCTGCTTTTGGTTCACACTTGCCATCTTCGTAAATCACTTCTATTTTCTTTCCATTAATGCCTCCAGCATCATTAATTTCTTTTAATGCTAACTCAATTCCTAATCTCTCATTCTCTCCCCAAGAAGCAAGCTCTCCGCTAAGAGGACCAATAAAGCCTATCTTTATGGTATCTTCTTTAACAACTTGTCCTACTGGTGTTTGGGCGCAGCCTGTTAATAGAGCTAGCGCTAGTATAATTAAGAGTATTCTTTTCATCTGTAATCACCTGTTATTTTTAAAATCCCAGAAAGCAAATTGCTTTCTGAGACAAAAAGTTGATACAATTGGGTTAACTACTTGGTCGTAAATAGTGTTAATTTATTAAAACTTTGAATTAATTTTTTTGTAAAAACGCAATATTTATATAAATAATAAGAATATAACAAATATTATGAGTAAATTAGATAAAGTTGACTTAAAGCTGTTAGGGGAACTAGAAAACAATGCCAGGCAAACCCTTTCTCAAATAGCTAAAAAACTAGGAACAAGCCAGCAAGTAGTGAGTTATAGGATTAATTCATTATTAAAAAGAAATGTTCTCTATGGGTTCCACACTGTTGTTAATTTTGCAATGTTAGGTTATACAAGCTACAGAACAATGATAAGGTTCAGCAATATATCTGATCAGAAATACAAAGAAATAATAAATTACTTACTAAAACATCCTAATGTTCTGTGGCTAGTGGGTTGTGGAGGAAGATGGGATTTATTAGTTAATTTCACGGCTAAAAATGTGGTTCAATACAATGAATTCTTAAGAGAACTAAAAAACAAGTTTCCAGATCAGATACAAAACCATGATATTCTTATAACAATTGGTGGAACCTTTTTTGGAAGAGACTATCTTAACAAAAAAATAAGAGAGATAAAACCAGTTATTTATTTTGGTCATGAATTCAAGCCAGCAAAAGTAGATAACACTGATCTAAAAATCCTAGAATTAATCTCTGAAAATGCAAGAATGAGTTCTGTTGAAATAGCGAATAAACTAGGAATTAGCCCGAACACAGTCATACTAAGAATAAAAAACATGAAAAAGACAGGGCTAATACAAGGGTTTAAACCATCAATCCAGGTTGGAAACACTAAGTGGGCAGCATACAAAGCATTAATCAAGTTTCAAAATATTACTGAGAAAAAAGAACTAGAAATCATGAATTATTTACAAACAAACGTCAATGTTATAGCAATCCTAAGATTAATAGGTCCGTGGGACTTTGAAATAGAGTTTGAAGTAGAAACAAAAGAAGATCTGTTAAAGCTTACAAGAGATGTAAGGGATAAATTCAAAGAAGTGATCCAAGGCTTTGAAATCCTACCTTTATACCGTGAATATAAATATAATTATTTTCCAAGAGACACATTAAAAGAATATAAGGCAGCAGAATGATTTAAAAACCAAGTCTAGATACTAAACAACATGACCCGCATATGCATAGTTAAAAAAGAGAAATGCAGTCCACAGGGCTGCGGAGACTACCTCTGCATTAGGGTGTGCCCTGTTAACAGGAAATAAGTTTGTATTGGCTAGGGAAAAATTTAAATAATGTGACCTTCTTCTAACCTCATGAAGTCCTTTAGTCAACAACTTCATCATTTTTTAGCAATTTAAACATTTTTTAAAGGGTGTAAAAATGTTAAATTACAAAAATGACTCGTTGTTATTGAACAAAGAAACAGCTAACGATTTAATTAGAAATAAAAACAGTCATTTAATTTTTCTAGATGAAGAAAAGAAAATATTGAATTTATTCTCAGCTTTTGTAAAAAAAGATGATTTTATTAAGAAAGATAAAATATGCCAGCCACTACAAAAAACCGTTTATGTGAAAATAAGTCAAAAACTCTTAAATATAATCAAAAATAGGTTTAAAGATGGAAAAGAAGTTATAAAACTTCTGGAGAGATATACAAACAGAAGAATTGTCACAAAAGAAGGGGTTAATAGATGGTTTAACACTAGAGTAGTTCCTTTAATTCTTTTAAGGTTGATAAGTAAGGATAAGAAAGAATTAGCAGAGTTCATAGAAGAAACTGAGTACATCACTGATTTTGTAAATAAAAGCAAATTTTATTGTCCAAAGACATTAGATGACTTATTAAATCCTCAATTAATTTATCTAGCCGGATGCTCAGTAGGAGACGGTCATATAGATAAAAAAGGTAAAAGATGGGTTTTGGTGGACGGAAGCTCTAAAAAAGAAAGATTACTTCAATCTCATGAATTTGTAGTTAAATTATCAAATTTACTTCGAGATTTAGGAATAAGACCAAACATAAGATTAAAGAGAACAAAATGTATTTTAACAGCAAATAACAAACCTTTCTGTAGATTCCTAAACTTCTTTTTTGGATTGCCCTATGGAAAGAAAAAAGAAGCCATATTAAGAAAACCAAGCATGTTAAACCTCAGCAAAAAAGATTTGGAAAAATATTTTTGGATGGGATGCTTTGACACAGATGGAAGTGTGAATAAAGATGGTGTAATAGATTTTTGTTCTTCAGATAAGAATCTGTTAAAAGAATGCCAAACATACTTAAAATACAATGAAATTAGAACTAAAGAAACTGAAAAAGTCCTGACCATTAACATTCAAAATTTAAAGAAATTCATATATATAGGATTTGCGCATCCAAGAAAACAAAAAGAATACTTAAAAATACTAAAAAGAGGTTTAAAACAGAAAAAAATGAAGATTAGGGATGATAAAAAAATTGATAAGAACTTATTAAAAATACAAGATTTAGTAAGAATAGACAATAATTACAGAATAAGAATTCATAGAAGAAACCTTAGGAAGAGCG
>JAHWIP010000040.1 GCA_019322375.1 Candidatus Woesearchaeota archaeon | reverse complement strand
TGCCTCTTCCTTTCTTTATTGCTTCGTTGATAGAGATGAATTTCATGTTAATACACCCTCTTGTTTTGTTTAGTCAGAAATGTTATATAAAATTAACTGATTATTCAGCAGAAAACTCCTCAACCCTAGGCTTTAATAAATGTATATAATCCTGTGTTTTCACTTTTAATGACTTGGTTTGCTCCCCAGCATTAAAAGCCATGAACTCATTCTGTGTGATGCTTTTGTCAACCAACAAATCCAAGCCAAAAACATGAGCAAAAGGAGGAACACCACCAGGCACACAGCCAGTTTTCTCCCCAACTTCGTCAGAAGTTGCAAATCTCAGGCTTTTTACTCCTAAGATTTTTTTCAAAGCTTTGGAATCAATCTTTTTAGCAGCACTAAGCACAACCATGACAAACTTATCACCTGCTTTTAGAATCATGGCCTTTGCTCCAATGCGTATGTCATCACCACGAGCAGCAGCAGCTTCCTCACTAGTACGAACAGGCTCGTGTTCTTTGAACTCATAATGAATGTTGTTTTCATCAAGAAAAGATTTTATTTTTAAGAAAGCGTTCATTTGAGATCACTTTGGCTTTATATGCAACCCCAGCTCATCCATCTGCATGTGATGAACATCACTTGGAGCATCCAGCATTAAATCCTTTGCATCCTTGTTTTTTGGATAAGCAATAACCTCGCGAATGGTTTCTTCTCCTGCCATTAACATTACCAGCCTGTCCAGTCCGTAAGCTATGCCTCCGTGAGGAGGAGCTCCATACTTAAAAGCATTTAACAAGAAACTGAATTTCAACTCTGCTTCTTTCTCACTTATGCCAAGGGCTTTGAACATTTTTTTCTGCAATTCTAGGTCATGGATTCTTATTGAGCCTCCAGCAATCTCTGCCCCATTTAACACAAGGTCGTAAGCTCTTGCTCTTGCTTTTGCAGGCTCTTTCTCCATCATTGCAATATCTTCTGGTTTTGGAGAAGTAAATGGGTGGTGCATTGCATAAAATCTTTTTTCTTCTTCATTCCATTCAAGGAGCGGAAAGTCAACTACCCATACAAATTTCCATTCATCCTTGTTATTTTTATCTTTTCTTAAGTCAGGCTTGTCTGTCTTATACTTCTCCATGGATTCTGCATAACTGATTCTTTCAAAAGGAATCTTTAAGTTAATTCCAAAAACATCTTTCCAAACAGATTTCATAAGCCTTTCATTAACATCATACACATCTTCTTCTGTTACAAAGCTCATCTCAACATCCAGCTGAGTGAATTCTGGCTGCCTGTCAGCTCTTAAATCCTCGTCCCTAAAACACTTGACTATCTGAAAGTATTTGTCATAACCAGCAACCATGAACAACTGCTTGAACAACTGAGGGCTTTGAGGCAGTGCATAGAACTTTCCTTTGTAAACCCTGCTAGGAACAAGATAGTCACGAGCTCCTTCAGGTGTTGACTTAGCAAGAAGCGGGGTTTCCAACTCTAAAAAACTTTCTTTATCCATGAAATCCCTGATAGCCTTGTTAACCTTATGCCTTAAAGCCAGGTTTTTCTGCATTCTTTTTTTTCTTAAATCCAAAAACCTGTACTTCAGCCTTGTTTCCTCTGTTGAAGCAACACTCTCATCAAGCTCTAAGGGCAGAGGAGCAGCTCTGGTCATGATGTTTACTTCTGTAGCACTAACTTCTATCTCGCCAGTGTCTAATTCTTTTTTCACCTGATTAGCAGGCCTTTTCTTAACCTCTCCTTTGACCTGGACAACGCTCTCTCTTCTAAGCTCACCAAGCTTTGCAGTAATATCAGGATTAACAAATATCTGTGTTTTTCCATACCTGTCCCTGAGCATGATAAAACTAAGCTTGCCCTGGATACGGTGGGTGTCAACCCAGCCGCACAAAACAACTTTTTTACCAGCATGTTTTTTTCTAAGTTCTCCGCAAGTGTGTGTTCGTAGCATATTAATCACATCAACAGCTTTACCTCGCACCCTGCTTTTTCTTTAAACAGCTCTGCATCGCTTCCACTGCCGATTATTGTTCCATAGTGCATTGGAATAGCGATTTTGCACTTCTTGAATGTTTTGGTTGCCTGGGCTGCTTCTTCTGCATTCATAGTATAAGTTCCTCCTACTGGCAGGAATGCAATGTCTGTCTCTATATCTTTCATCTCAGGTATTAAGTCTGTGTCACCTGCATGATAAACCCTTACACTGCTCATCTCAATAATAAAGCCAACCCAGCCATTGTCTTTTGGATGATAAGGAATTCCTTCACTCCTCCATTTATTGATGTTATAAGCAGGCACAGCAGTTATTTTCTCATCATTCACCTTGATTGTTTTTCCAGGCTCAATAACTGTTATGCCCTTGACCTTTAGATGATTTAGCTTGCTCTGAGCATCAGGCACAGTTATTATCAGTGTATTTTCATCACTCACCAAGTCAACATCATTTGGACTGCAATGGTCATAGTGCGAATGAGTTATTAATACAATATCTGCTTTTTCTAGGTGATGCCCGTCTGCTAACTGGAACGGGTCTATGTAGATTAATTTCTTGTTTTTGATCATAACACTGGCATGATTGAATAATTCTATGTCTAAACCCATGATTTTCATGTTACCACCCTTTATACCTCTTTGAAACCAGTATTATTATTTAAAGTTAATGCTAGTTATAAAGCTTTTATAAATTTTGTTCATAAATTATATTCAAGAAATCCTGCTAGCCACATACACAACATCAAATATATCTATTATTTGGTTGTTGTCTGTGTCTGCTTTTGGGTATATTAAGTTTGATGTTTTGCCAAAGTCTTTTATCACACTTATTAAGTCGTATATATCTACATCTCCATCATTGTTAATGTCTGCTGGGACATTATAAGTGCAGCTAATGGTTTCTGTGTCTGGGTGACTTACTCCTCCCTCGCAGTCTGCATTGATTTTTGTCCAGGTCCTTGTAAATGTGTTGTTTGGCTGGCAAGTTCCGTCAGTATAAGTCCAGTCTGCTTCTGTACACACAGGAGGCTGGCCGCCACTCACATATTCAATTGCACCTATGTCTGGTGCTGTTCCATAATAAGGATAAGTAACAGCATCGCCATTGTTCCATGTTATGCTTTGCTCTAAGGTTATGGTGTTTGTTGAATAATCAACATCTGTAATCCTGTTCAAAGGATTTGAGCCGACTTTTATTAAGTCGCCTTCAATAATACCCATGCCGTCAGTGAAATAACGCGCATCTTCTACTTGCAAACTTGTTCCGCTTCCACTTGAGGATGTCACTGTTGTAAGGAAGGCTCCTTTGTCAATGCAGGGACTGTTTGACTGCAGATTGAAATTTCCTGAACCTGGATTTTCAAGTAAAGGATTTTCATTGATAGAGTGGGTGTCTTGCCCGCTTGATGAAACATATTGAGACCAGCTCATGGCGCTGCCTTTCCAGTTTACATTCAGTGGCTTGGTATTATAATAATTATTGTAGTCAGATTTATAGTCAGTTTCTTGTTCAACCCATAAATCATACAAGCATTTTCCTTCTGAGATAATATTATTTTTTACTGTGGGTCTAACAGAATCACCGGCTCTGGCAATTGTTAAATCTCCAAATGCTCCTGTCTGATCGCAGTTTTTATAGAAAGTATTGTGAATAAGAATATTATCATTAGTGCCCCACCTTAAGTAAGCACCTTGAGCCTGGTAAATATTAGATATGCCCCTGTTATTTTCATAAATCTTATTATTCCTGATAATAACCTGATTGCTTCCTTGAGTCATAAAGCCATACTTGTTGTTACGGAAGATATTGTTCTGAATCACGACATAATCACTTTCATCTAGCCAGGCACCAGCCTCATGAGAATAGACCTGCACATTATATTCAGCAATGTTGTTTTCCAGTACTGCTTCATCAACTTCGTTTTCTAACTGAATCCCAGTGGCACCGTTGTGATGGAGATAATTGTCTTTTATATGAATGCGCTGACAAAAAGCAGGTCGAATTCCTTGCATATCATTATGGTCAATTTCATTTTCAAATATATTTATATCCCTGGCCCCTCTGTCCTGAAAGCCAGGATATTCTGAGTGTATTTCAATTCCATGTGAGTAGTGAGGACTCTCAGGGCTTCCCATGCCCCAGCCGTTATAACTAATATGATTATCTGGGCCAATATCCGCCCTGTAAATCATGCCATATAAAAAGATACCATGGTGATTATTATTGTTTACCTGGCAGTTCTTAATGGTGATATCAGTTATAGGAGTCTGAAAGGCTTGTAGTAAAACACCAAACTGCCTGGCCGAGGACATTGGTTCCTCGCCCTTTAATGTAAGGCTGTCAAGGATAAGATGATGAGGTGCAGTACTGCCTGATTCTTTAGCCCTAAAGGCTGCTGACCAGTCATTATTGCCAGTGACCTGCAGTTCTAAATTAATAAACTTCAAATAACTCTTATCCCCCATTACATCAATGGGAAAATAACCATCAACAATAGATACTATATCGTTTTGGTATGCACTGTAGGTAATGTAATTGTTTTCTGTTCCTGAATTAACCGGGGTGACTTGTTCATAGTATGCCCCAGCCTTTATAAGAACCGTGTCGCCTGCCTGGAGAGTGTTCGCAGCCTTTTGAATAGTGCACCAGGGTTCAGATTGTGTTCCAGGACCAGAATCAGAGCAGCTGCTCTTAGAGACGTAATAAGTTGCTGCATTTACAATAGGCAGGAATAAAAAAAACAACAAGGCAAAGCATAACACTCTTTTTTTCATGAATCAAGTTTTAAATTTTTTATTATATATATTTTCTCATTTAATATTAAGAAATTACTAGCCACATACTGCGCAGCATTTTCCTTTTCTGTATGCACAGTTCGTGTCATAACTTGGATAAGCTGTTCCTGAGCATGAATCACAGCAGATATATCCCAGGTTCTGGCAGGTTGGATATGGAGGAACTATGTTGCAATTAGTCCCTTGGCATTCTACATTATTGTGGACATTGAGATTTGGGCTGTTACTAAGATAATATAGGGAAGACTCATAACTAATAATGGCGTTATTCATAATTTCTCCATCTGCAGCATTATAAACCGTAATGCTTCTGTCTTTAGTTTCGATATAATTATTTTTGATATAGATCGCTCGTCCAGCAAGCTCATATGAATAAACACCCATGCCGCCCAAATGCTTTTTAACATAATTATTTGAGATATTTACTTCACCTTGAGTATAGATTCCAATCCCTGGATAATCGCCGGTTATTTTGTTTCCAAATATTGCGTTCCCAAAATTACCATTGCCCTTGATAGAGATATCACCTCCTCCTCCGTCCACAGTTGCCCCGCCATTATGAATAATATTGTAAGATATCTCAGAATAACTTGCTTTTAGGTATATTGCTTCGTGATCAGGCGCATTATTTACATCAGTGATGAAATTAGAGGATACAGTAATATCAGAACCATAAGCAAGGACTGCATGCCCTTCAATATTCTGATCTATTCCTCCAACAACACCGATAATTGACTTAAATGTATTATTTATTATATTTATTGATTTAGTTGTATCTCTATTTGTTGTAGTTCCCAGAAGAATAGCAATGGCATTACCAGTACCTTGTGTACCTGCTTTCATATTTTCAAATTTATTACCAGTTATACTTATGTTGGATATTATCCCTCTATACATGCTGATTGCATATATTGAACCTGAACTGCTGAGATTATTAAATTCATTATTTACTATCCTGAAATTAGTTAAAATACCAGCAGACTCTCTGTCAACAATGCCTCCTCCAACTTTGTCAAAGATACAATTCTCAAAAGTTACTCCGTCAATAATTTCTCCACTTAATGCTAAAGGCTTGAACACAGTGCCAGAAAATTCTGTGAATTTAATATTTTTTACAGTAAGGCTATTATGGAAGGTAATAGTTCTTCCGTTTTTTAATACAGTATTTCTTTTATCTTCCCCAATTATTCTTATAGGGATATAAATTTTAGGGGAGAACCCTGTTAAGTCATAGGTTCCTGATTTTATGAAAATAGTATCATTAGCATTAACTGAATTTATAGCTTTCTGCACTGTTCTAAAGGGCAATGCTTCTGTTCCTGGATTGTTGTCATCGCCATAAGTCGCAACATAATAGACATTGCCACTTGGTGTTGTGCATGTTCCTTTGCAGCAGTATCCTGTGGTGCAGTTGCCTGGGCTTGTTGTGCAGTCGGTGTAGGTGTTGCACGGGCTGGTTTTGCATGTTCCTGTGCATTGGGTTGGTGGCTCTGGTGGTTCAGGTGTTGTTCCAATCCTGACTGCAACATACACCACATCAAATATGTCGACAATTCCATTGCTGTCTGTATCTGAAATAACATTAGAGCTGCCAAAATCATTAACAACAATAACTAAGTCAACAATATCAACATCACCATCGTTATTAATGTCAGCATTGGCAAGCACAAAGCTGGATAATATAAGCAGAAATAAAATCATTATCATAAAAATCTTTTTTTGAAAATTAAAATTTTCTAAGTTTTTCTTCAAGATTTTCACACCACTCACCTTAACAAAAACCTTTATATACTCTTTTGTTTATTAATCTTTTTAATAATTTGATAGTAAAGGGTGGGTTTTTAGATGAGTAAGTCTTTGTTGCCAGGATTAATTAATTTCATGTTCACGATTTGTGACTTAATTTACAGCAAAATTGTTTAGGTTGAGAGTTGGCGAGCTATGAGAAGAGGACAACTAAGTCTAGTAAGAGGCAGTACCTCACCTAGATTTAGCTCGCCAACAAATAATTCTTCTTCTGGTAGCCCCAGCTCTCAGCCTGTTTTTAAACTATTATTATTTTTGTTGATTATTATTATCTTTTCACCTAAACCAGTAAGTGCTGCCTGGGCTAATACTTCTTTTGACAGGTGCAAGAATATAACCATTACCAACAGTGGTTCAGAAACTCTTACTGATTTTCCAGTATACATTAACCTAACCTGGGATGATGACATGCAAGCAGATTTTGATGATATAAGATTCTACAGCGCAGGGTGCAGTAATGATGGAACAGAATTAGATTATGAAATAGAGAACTACACCTCCAGCACAAGAGCGCATATCTGGGTGAGAATACCAAGCCTGACAAGCAGTGGAAAAACAATATCTGTTTATTACATGAACAACACAGGTGTTAGCAGTGGAGAAAATGCAGAAGGGGTGTGGGATTCAAATTATATGGGTGTTTGGCACATGGCAGAGGTTAATGCAACAGATTCAACACAATACGGGCATAATGGAACATTGAATGATAGTGTAACTTTTAACTCCTCTGGAAAAATAGATGGAGCAGACTATTTTGATGGAAGCGGTGATTATATAGATGTTGGAGATATTGGTTCTGATGACTGGTCAGCAATAACAGTATCAACATGGATAAACTATGATTCTGATTCTGATGACATGAGAGCAGTTTGTAAGTCAACAGGTACAGATGAAGCTAATCATACATTCTGTATGTATCCCAACAATGAAAAAATAAGAGTGAGAATGAGAACAGAGGGAGCAGGCGGTGGTTATGGGAGCTATAATTCTGATACTAATATTGGCACAGACTCCTGGCATCATATTGCCTTTACTTGGCAGACAGGTGTTGGGATTAAGTTCTATAGAGACGGAGCAGCAGATGGAACTGGTAACAGACTGGGAGAAACTATTGATGATTCTAACCAAGTCGTAGTCTTTGGTAATGTTAACACAGTAGATAGCAGGCACATTCAAGGACTTTTAGATGAAATCAGAATATCAAATAATTCTAGAAGCGCATCCTGGATTAACATGAGCTACCTAATGGTTGCTAATCATTCTGATTTTGTTAGTTATGGAAGTGAGGAAAAAAGAACATGGGCAGATAATGATTTTGACAGATGCATGGATATAACTATTACCAACAGTGGTTCAGAAACTCTTACTGATTTTCCAGTATACATTAACCTAACCTGGGATGATGACATGCAAGCAGACTTTACTGACATAAGATTTTATGGAGCAGAATGTAAAAATGGAGGAGTAAAATTAGATTATGAAATAGAAAACTACTCTTATAGCAGCAGAGCACACATATGGGTGAGAATACCAAGCCTGACAAGCAGTGGAAAAACAATATCTGTTTATTACATGAACAACACAGGTGTTAGCAGTGGAGAAAATGCAGAAGGGGTGTGGGATTCAAATTATATAGGTGTTTGGCACATGGCAGAGGTTAATGCAACTGACAGCACCAGTTATCAGAATAATGGAACAGGCAATGGAACCCTTTCTTCTAGTGGAAGTATAGCTAATGCTGTTGACTTTGATGGTGATGATGATGTCATTATTGTGCCAGATGCTCCTAGTATTAATGTTACTGGTTCAGAAATCACAGTTTCAGCATGGATTTATTTCCATAATATAAGTGGCAGAAACACTCATCCTGTCCAAAAGGCTTGGAGTGACAAGGGTTATGTTATTATCTTAACCACTTCTGGATACATTCGTTTCTCAATATATAATGGATCAAATGGTACAAGCGCTACATCCACATCACCAGCGCCTTTAAATCAATGGATAATGTTTACAGGTAAATTTAACAGCAGCAGCAATATTACTCTTTATGCAAACGGCTTATACAATAATTCCATATCTGCCAGAGGAAACTTAACAGGCAATGATGACTTATATTTTGGCATGGAAGGCTGGCAGCCATCTGATAATTTTAAGCTTGACGGCTTAATGGATGAGATTCGTATATCAGATATAGTCAGGAGTGATAATTGGATTAACATGACTTATCTGATTGTTGCTAATCACTCTGATTTTGTTAGCTATGGAAGCGAGGAATCAAGGTCAGATTTGCAGTGCTATTTTATCTATAACACTACCTGCCCTTCTGGCACTGCCAAGCTTATTGGGCTTGAGAATGACACTGATGGTTATAATAATGCCCATGCACAGAATAATTCTCTTGATTCTTATAATTATTCTATTTGCTGTAACAGCTCTAATGCCAGTGTTACTATTAATAATAGCTGTAATGATGCAAATGTTATAAAATTATCTGCTAATACTAATGCTCATGTTGAGATTGGCACTAATAGTAATTATAGTATAAGTGCTTGTCTGAGCAGTGACTGGCACAAAGTTTATTGCACTTATCCTACTGGAAGTTGTACTTCAACAGAGGAGTGTATCCTAAGCATGGCTGGTAGTGAAGGCACTAATAGCTCTAATGCTCATCTAGGAAAATGCTCGCAGTATAATCAGATGGTTTGCTGTGACTTACAAAATTATGCTCCTTCCCAGCCAACTCTTGAGTATCCTGCTAATGGGAACACTTCTGTTTCTGAGAGAAGGCCTAATTTTAACTGGAGCACTTGCACTGACCCTGACGGGGATAGTGTTGATTACACTATTAACATTACCTGTGGCACTGGCTGCCCTGCTGCTTGCTCTGATGTTGATGTGAGTGCTATATCAACATCCAATTACACTCTTAGCAGTGCTCTTTGTGTTGACCAGAGCTATAACTGGAGTGTTTCTGCCTGTGACCCATATGATGAGTGCAACACCTCTGTTGTTTGGAACTTTACTATTGCCAGCACTGCTGACTTAACTTTCTTGATTAACAACACTAGCTTTGGTAACATGAGCCTTGGCGAGAATAATGACACAGAAGATGACAGCCCGACACCCTTTGTTGTCCAGAACTCTGGCAATGTCCTGCTTAATGTTACTGTTAATGCTTCTGCTCTTTTTGAGCGTGTTGCTATGAACACCACATACTACCAGTTCAAGGCTGATGATAATGAAACTGCTGGCAGTTATGTTGTTGCTTGTTCCCAGGATGCTGCTTTTGCTAACATGGATAATGCCACCTCAAAAATAATTTTCTGCAACATGTCATACGAGGATGCTAATGATGAAGGTGAGATAGAGCTTAATGTTACTGTTCCAGATGATGAGCCTGTTGGCACTAAGAGCAGTGTTATAAAGATTAATTCCTATTCAACTGAGACATGAGAAAGGTATCAGAAATCAAAGATTTCAGAAAAACTTTGTTTTTCTGGACCAACAAATCATAGATTTGTTGATTTCTGGACCTCCAAAAATAAAAAATTTTTGGAAGGTGAAAATGAAAATGATAAATGATGCAAAAAAACCAAAAAGAGAATTTTCATTCTTTAGTCCTGCCATTCTTATTACTTTCTATACTCTTTTTATTTTTTTCTTACTAAACCTTGCCTTTGTCAGTGGCATTGGTGTCAGCCCTGCTGGCAAAACCATTAATTTCCAGCCCAACACAAATGTAGAGCTGAAGTTTAATATTATTAATTCAGAGCAGAACACTTTTGAAGCAAGGCTGATGGTAATTGGCGAGCTTGCACCCATAATATTTTTTGAAAAAGACATTGTTAATGTTAATGCCTCTGATTACAGAACACCTTTCAAGACTATTATCAAGTTTCCCTCTGAAATGGAGCCTGGCATCCATAAGGGCATGATAGAGATAAATCCAGAATTGCCAGGAGTTGGAGATAAAATGTTTGCTGCTTATATAGCTCCTCAAATACCTGTTTCTGTGAGGGTTCCTTATCCTTCCAAGTATGCTGATATACGCTTGGCTGTTCTGGATGTTGATGAAGGCACTCCTGTGCCCATATATATTGAGTTTGATAATTTTGGTTCAGAGGATATTTTAAGAGCAGGCGCACAGGTTGAGGTGTATTCTCCTGAGCAGGAACTAATAGCAACCCTGAGCACTCCTGAGGTTAGTATTAAAAAAGGTTCTATGAAAAAAGCCCAGGCCCAGCCCAGCCCAATCCTAAGAAAAGGCTTGTACAGCGCTGTTGTTAAAGCTCAGTACGATAACATTGACAAGGTTATCAGAACTAATTTTACTATTAAAGAGCCTGTTGTGAGAATAAAAAAACTACTGACCAAAGAACTGGCGCAAAATCAGATTAACAAAGTAGTTTTTGAAGCTTATAATGAGTGGAACACAGAATTAGCTATTGGCGGGTTCATAGAGATAGATGAAAAAAAGAGCGAGATGCCGGTTTTTGAACTTGGGATGAATGAGAAAAAAGAAATAACAGGCTTCTTTGACACAACAGGGCTTGCTCTGGGAGAATATAATATGAGTATTGCTTTGGTATATGCTGGCCAGATAAAAACAGACACCTTTCTGGTTAAGATTAGCAAAAAAATAAAAATACTTGAGAAGCCAGTTGGGATCTGGCCTTTGATTTTGGTTATAACTATCATAATAATTGTAATTCTGGTTATTGTTTTGCTTGTTATTAAGAAGAGAAAGCCAGCTAGAGAACGAAACCTTTAAATAGGTACTCTTACAAAGTAAGCATTATGGTAGTACCAGTAGAGCCCTCAGTTTTCAGAGGAACCCTTGATTTTTTCAGTAAGCTAGGAGTGTACGATGTTATCCTTCCTTTCTTATTAGTTTTTACAATAGTATATGCTGTTCTTGAGAAAACAGCTATTTTTGGCAAGGAAAAAGCAGAGGGAAAGGAATCTACAAGAAAAAACCTTAATGCCATGACTGCTTTTGTAATAGCCTTTTTTGTGGTTGCATCAACAAAACTAGTGGCTCTTATCAGCCAGGTGTTGTCCAGCACAGTGCTGCTGTTATTATTATCTATTTGCTTCTTAATGCTTGTAGGCAGTTTTCACACTGGAAAGCAGGAGTTTGCTCTTGAGGGACCCTGGAAAAAAGCTTTTATGTGGATTATGTTCATAGGCATAGCGCTTGTGTTTCTGCACGCCCTTGGATGGCTGGAATACATCTATTATTATTTGTTCCAGAACTTTGACAGTGTTGTTGTATCCTCGATAATCTTACTGGCAGTCATTGTAGTAGCCATTGTTTATATTACAGGAGGATTTCAAAAAAAGAAAACTGAAGAAAAGGAGGACTGATTTACAGAAAAGTATAAAAAGTTTGTATTTTATGTTTGAATTATTAAATTAACAAAGGAGGTATGATGAAAAATGGCATTTGAAAACTTTATATATATTCTTACATCATGGGGTGTGGCAGAGTTTTTGCTTCCGTTTTTGCTGGTATTTGTAATAGTATATGCAACTCTGCACAAAACCAAGATACTTGGCGAGGAAAAGAAAAACCTGAATGTTGTGCTTGCCCTTATCATGGGCCTGGCAGTGGTGATACCTCATTTTACAGGATGGTACTCTACCTGGGATCCTGTAGTGGTTATTAACCAGGCATTGCCACAGGTTTCAATAATACTGGTAGCAATCATTATGCTGCTCTTAATCATAGGGGTTTTTGGCAATGAGATAGAGATAGCAAACACGCCCTTGTCAGGCTGGATAGTCATCGTTGCCATAATTACTGTTGTGGCTATCTTTGGCTCAGCAGTAGGATGGTTTAGGATGCCTATATGGCTCGGGTTCTTGCAAGACCCAGAACTCCAGGCATTAATAGTGATGGTGCTGGTCTTTGGAATAATAATCTGGTTTATAACCAAGGAGCCAAAGGAAAAAAAGGAAACCAAGGAAGCAGGCAAGTTCCTCAAAGACTACTTTGGCAGCATTGTTAAAGAAAAAAGGAGCAAATAAAGATTAATTTTAAAAATAATTTTTTAATCTTTTTTTATAAAAAATGGCAACTAACGAAAATAAAACATTTTCGAAGTTGCCTTAAAAAAAATGGCAACCTTCCTTGATATAACTTTACTAGAAAATTTTGGAGTTATATTTGTAGTGCTGCTAATCTTTCTCATACTCTTTGGCTTATTAGAATATATCAAAGCCTTTGGTGAAGGCAAGAAAGGCTTACACGCTATTATTGCCCTGGCTATAGCCCTTCTCTTCCTGATATCCAAGACTGCTTCTTCCATGGTGCAGTTGATGGTGCCCTGGTTCATGGTAATAATTATTTTTCTCTTTTTTACAATGTTCCTGATAAGAATGTTTGGGCGCACAGAAGCAGACATGAAAAAACTGATAGGGCATAAAGATGTTTATCCCTGGATTATTGTTTTTGTAGCATTAATACTGTTTTTGTCATTGGGCAATGCTTTTGGTCAAAGCCTGCTTGAGTCAGGCGGAGGAGCAGAAACACCAACAGATGTAACACCAGGAGGCACAACTGATTTAGAGCCAGCAACACAAGGGATCAGAAGCACCACTACTTCAAGCTTTACAACAAACCTGCTTAATACTCTGAGACACCCAAAAGTAATGGGATTATTATTTGTTTTCTTAATAGGGGCTTTTGCCTTGATATTCTTAACCAAACCAACCATACCGGTTACTCCTCCTTAACAATGCCTGGCTAAAGAATATCCAGCTTAAAGAATATTCACCTAAAAAAATAAAGAAATAATAAAGAAAACAAAGTGTTTTTTCTGCTCAGCTTTTTTTCTTCTTAACACTCTGGGTAATTCTGCTAAGCTCACTAACATTCTCTGTGAACACAGGCAGCACCTTAGAGAAAACCTTTTCCATGGCCTTAACATCTGCTCCTACTGCCAGTATATTTTTATCATAATCGCCTATCTTTGAGACAATAGCCTGGTGGAGTTTATCAAACTCCTGCTTAAGGCTTTCAAAGCGCTGTTCAAGCTTATTAATCTTAGCCTCAACATCATTCTTCCACTCAACAATCTTATTAATATCCTTGGCAAGCTCATCCCATTTCTCCTCAATAATGCTCTCAACTAACTCCTCAACTTCCTCATTGCCAACACCTGCTCCGCCACCACTGTAACCACTGTAATCATAAGCAGGTGCGCCTCCTGGAGCAGGAGCTCCTTGTGGTGCTGCTGGGGGAGGAGGAGGCACTCCTTCTGCAGGAGGAAGAGGCTCATCAATAGGGGGAACACTAGGAGTAACACTAGAAGCACCAGGAGCACCAGAGGCAAGATCTGCCTGGTTCAAAGCATCAAATATCTGGGTAGAAGAATAGCCGTTCCTCTGCAAAGCCTGGACTATCTGGTTATTATCAAAACCTCTTTCCCGCATAGCCCTAACCTGGCTAACAGGCAGGTCTGGTTGGTAATAAGCCATAGCTCAAAACACCTCTTTTACTCTGTGTTAAATAAGACTAATGAAAATCAACTATATAAAGTTTATGTTAAAAATTGACTAATCCTTTCCCTTCCCCTTCTCCTCAAGCACCCTGTTAAGCTCAGCCTTGGTCACAAAATTCATGGGCTGCCACATGTCCAGGTAGCGCTCCAGCACTCTGAACTCATTCTTATTAACCAGATTGCTTATCTCATCGCTTATAAGCCTGAGCTTGTCCTTTAAATCGCTCAGCTCTCTTTTAAGGTCAACCACGTCTTCTGAGAGCAGCTTGATGTCTGTTCTAACCTCTTTTTCCAGCTCAATAAGGCTCTGCTCAGAAACCTGGGACTTATTCCTGAGAGTGCTGTATCTCTCCTCAAGAATCTTAAGGTTGGCAGCAACATTATTAACATTCTTGGAAATCCTGCCAAACAATTCTGCATCAGCGCTCTGCTTTCTGATATGCTCCTCTGGGCGAGGAGCTTCTCTTGGGAACAAGCTAGGCTCAACCATGACGATAAAAGATTAATTCTTATAGTATTTAATGT
>JAHWIP010000004.1 GCA_019322375.1 Candidatus Woesearchaeota archaeon | reverse complement strand
GATGCACAAAATACTCCTGGTCATCATCGCCTGCAATAAATCCATAACCTTTCTGTCGGTTAAACCATTTAACTGTTCCTTCCATTTTTTACTCCTCCTAAAATACTTGTCCAAGCATGCCTGAACAAGACCACAGAAACTGCTTCTCTTTTTAAAGGTTTGGGTGGAAAAAGGTTTTTAATAATATTTATATACAACCCACCCATCCTCTTCTCATGGCAAAAATTATTTTAATCTCTTGTGTGAGTACTAAGCTGTCTCATAAAGCAAAGGCAAAAGAGTTATACACAAGCCCACTTTTTAAGTACACTCTTAGATATGCTCAATCACTTAACCCTGATAAAGTCTTTATTCTTTCTGCAAAACACGGATTATTAGATTTAAACAAAGAAATAAAGCCTTACAATGAAACTCTTACTGCAATGAAGTCCAATGATATAAAAAAATGGGCACACAAAGTACTGGTTCAGTTAAGAAAAGCAGTAGACCTGAAAAGAGATGAAATTATTTTTCTTGCAGGAGAAAGATACAGGAAATACTTAGTAATGCACATAAAAAACCACAAGGTTCCATTAAAAGGTTTAGGAATTGGGAAACAATTAAAGTTTCTAAAAGATAAGTTTGCAGTTAATGAAAAATGCACTCAACTTCATCAACTGTTTAACAGCATGAAAAAACATTATTTTCCTTTTAATGAAAAAGACATCCCTCTTAACGGCATCTATGTTCTGTTTGAAAAAGCAGAGTTTGCTCATGAAACCAATCGTATTGTTCGTATAGGAACACACACAGGCAAAAACCAGTTAAGATCAAGGCTTTTCCAGCACTTTGTTAATGAGAACAAGGACAGAAGTATTTTTAGAAAGAACATTGGCAGAGCAATTCTAAGCAAAAACAAAGACTCTTTTCTTAAGCAATGGGAGCTTGACCTGACACCAAAAAAAGCAAGGGAAAAATATTCAAAACTAATTGATTTTAAAAAACAAAAACAAATAGAAAAGAAAGTATCAAAATACATACAAGATAATTTTAGTTTTGCAGTGTTTGAAATAAATGATAAAAATAAAAGACTAGCATTAGAATCAAAACTTATATCAACAATATCCTTATGCAATGAGTGCAAGCCATCAAAAACATGGCTTGGAACTTTCTCACCCAAACAAAAAATAAAAGAGAGTGGAATGTGGAATGTTAATGAGCTGTATAAAGAGGTTTTGGGTGAGGGGGATATAATGGGACTAAAAGAACTATGTTTCTAAATCTTAAACTTCATCATGTCTTTTGCTATCACTAACTTTCCTTTAAAGAACTTCTTTGCGTTTTCTTTAATATTAAATTTTTTTAAACAGAACGAGGGGATGTGTGTTAGTACAAGTGTTTTTACTTTTGTTTCAGTTGCAAGCTTAGCAGCTCTTTCTTCAGTTAAGTGAATTTTTGTGTCCCCTAATTTTTCTTCTAATTCTTTTTCCAATGCCTTTGATACAGTAGCTTCTAAGATGGCCAAGTCTGCGTTTTCAATGGTCTTTTTTAATCCAGGGCAGTCTCCACTGTCACCTGAATAAGCAAGAACCTTATTATTTGATTCAAGTCTGTATGCCAAACACATTCTGTTTTCTGAATGCTTAACAACAAAACTTTTCATAATCCAGTCTTTTCCTTTTACAATACTTCCATCTTTCAACTCTTTTACCTCTATCTTGTATTCGGGTTTATGCTTTGCTAAGTCAAAAGCATCTAATATGTGTTTAAATGAATCTTTAAATCCTTTTGGACCATATATTACCAAGTCTTTTTTTCTGAATTTATACACTGGCAATTCAACAAGTGCAATGTGAAGTAAAGAACTAAGTTCTGAGCAATGATCAGCATGCATATGAGTAATAAAAATATAATCAATATCATAATAATGTACTCCCTCTCTTAGCAAACCATCCAGAACTCCTCTTCCAAAATCAAATACAAGGTTTTGGTTATTTATCTTAACAAGATAACCAGCATTATGTCTTTCTAACTCAGGGATATAAGT
>JAHWIP010000039.1 GCA_019322375.1 Candidatus Woesearchaeota archaeon | reverse complement strand
ACTGTGTGCTCTGCCTGGCTCACAAGACCATGGGCTTTATCTGGCAGAGGAGGATACTCTTTTAATATGCCAACATTCTTTAATTCTCTAAGAGCAAACCTGGTCTTGCCCTCCCCATGCTTTTTAACAATCCATCTAAGAGCAAAGGGCAGTTCATTGTACTGCTCTAAATCCTTAAGAACAGCTCTTGTAATAGCACTCCTGACAGGCTTTTTTCCTTCAACAGAAAAAATACTTGGGTTGCTGCTCTCATAAATAACTCCTATGCCTGTGCTTGCAAAAGGCTCAATCGCAATAACCTGGTCTTCAACTAATTCCTGCTCGCTTCCTGTCTCAAAGTTAGGAACACTGGGCTTGTCATGAATAACAAACCGGTCTAAACCATGGCCTGACAGGTTTCTTATAGGAGAAAAACCTCTCATAGTGATTTCCCTGTGAATCTCCCTTCCTATCTGGTTCAGACTGATGCCTGGCTTTATAATCTTAAGAGCAGAGTTCAGGGCTTGCCTGCTGGCCTCTGCTAATAGATTTAGTTTTTCATCATCACTAAGAACAACAGTCAGGGCTGTGTCACCAACAAAGCCATTAATATGCACGCCAATATCAAGCTTAACAACATCTTTTTCCTTAAAAACAGTTTTCTCATCAGGTGCTGCACAGTAATGAGCAGCAACATCATTAAGACTGATTTGCGGTGGAAAGGCAAAGTCTCCTCCAAGCTCAACAATCTTTTTTTCAATAGCTTCTGTGACTTCTAATAAGCTGGCGCCCACTTTGATTAAGCTCTTGCCATAGTCACGAGCCTGGGCAGCAATCCTGCCAGCCTTAACATATGAATCAAAGGTTTCCTTGTCCATGGGTGATAGAGAATAAGAGGAGTATAAAAAGTTAATGTATTAATTTTAGCTATTGTTCAGAACCTGTCTGATATATACGCTTATCATTAACTGGGCCATCTCATTACCTAGTTGGTATCCATAAGACATAAGTCCTTGTTTTAGGTCTAAATGCGCTGCTACTACAGGCCCGTGTATTGGTATTTTTACCCTTGCTTGTTTTTCACTTTTTGCTTCACTTATCACAATATGTCCTTTTTCATCAGTAACTAATCCATAGTATGTTTCAAAAGCATTAACAAAATCATCAACATTAATAGGTTTTGTAAATGCTGATTCATCAAAATATATTTTAATGAATTTGAATTTATTATCAGGAGAATTATTTTGTATATAGCCGTCTATTCTGTAAGGATTAACTTTAGGGTCTTCTCTTTTTGGAAGCTTATCTTTAATTTCTTCCAGGGCAGGCCCTATTTTTTCATTCACTATTTTCTCCATTTTACTGAGTTCCATTCAACACCTCTTGGATTCAATCTTTTTTTAATAAATAATCTGTGATTATCTTTTCATATGTATTTGGTATTGGCATTACTGGCTGTGTTTTTTTTATCACTTTCAAGACTTTTTCCGGGCTTGCATCAGGATCTTTTTTAAGGTATGTTTCCACTTCTTTTATTGTTCTTGTTCCTATGTGAGGGAACTGAGGCGGCACATAGCTTTTATTTCTGGCTTCTTTATTTCTGGCTTCTGCCATTAAATCAGTTAATTCCTCTTTTCTTTGCTCTAATCTTTTGTCTTCTGCAGGCATATGGTCATACCATCTTTCTTGTTTTTTATGTTTGGGTTTTGTCATGATAACACCTCTCTTTTTTGTTTTTAATAAATTATCGCTACAACAACCCTTTTTATCTGTTCAAACCTTATTTTGCCTGGGTCATTGGTTGGGTTGTTATCTCCTTTTAGCACAAAATAAGTGCCTTGCTCGTCTTGTGCTTTGTGCACAACTCTGTGGATTATGCTTCCTTCTGCATATTCTGATTCATAAGCAACAATATCTCCTACTTGGATATCATCTTCTGACTGCGGGATTACTTCTATTGCATGGGCTCCTGAGTCTATCACAGGGTCCATTGAGTTAGTATCTGTAAAAGAAGCCCATTCTGCTCCTTGAAGGCTGATAACTATTTTCTCATTGGTCACCAGTATCTGGTCTTCGCTTATCCTGTCAAGAGGCGAGGCTATCTCGGTTCCTCTTTCATGCAGCATTGCCAAAGCCCTGTTAAAAACATTTTCTTCCTGGTATTCATAGCCTCCGTCAGCATTGTTCTCTGGCAATTGCAGGTCATTCTGAGCTAACACATAGTATGAGTATATGTTTGTAGCTATGATTCCTAGCAAGAATACACAGATTAAGAGTAATACTTTTTTTAACATTTGATCCCCCGAATATAGACGTATATGGTGTTTAGTATTTATAAAGGTTTCGTTTTTTGACTACTTATTAATAGTAACAAGAACAGAAGGAGCAAAATACTTATAAAGCTTATCTTTATCCTTAGTTACAAAAAGGGGTGAGGACTACATCACTCCAAGCTACAACAAAAAACTTAAAACAGTTTTTTGAGTCAAAATCCTTCGGCTTTTGATTTCTTGGGGGAGTTAGGGAGAGATTAGAATGATTGTAGAAGTGATACCATTAGAAGTATTATTAGAAGGGCCTCCTGAAAAAAATAAAAAAAAGCTTCCTACATACCGAGCACTTATCGCAGGGCATGCCCTTGAACAGCTTTCTTATAGAAGAGAATATTATGATATAGCAAAACATTTTTGTAATAGAGAAGCTATTGATAAAAAATACAATGAGTCTCCAGATTTATTAGAAGAACATTTACATAATGGCCCAAAAATTGAACAAGAACTAAAATGTATTATTCAAAAATTCCAAGATGGTTCTAAAACCAAGCAATTTGCACAAGAAGATTTGCACCATGTTAAGAAGTATAACAAAATGTTACAAGAATACGCAGCTTCACTTTCGACTAAATGACTCGGTGCTCTCAAACAACCCCTTGGCCTCCTCAATAAACTTATCTTCTTTGTCAGTGTCAATGATTGCTCCTGCTGCGTGCTGATGCCCGCCTGCTTCTCCGCCTATTCTTTGGACAAGCTCAGAAACAATTCCTTTTAAATCAACTCCTTCTGGGTTGCCAGTAATCCTTAAAGAAACCTTTGTTGTGTTGTCAGGGTTGCGAGCCATGCTAAGCACAAAGATATTATCATCCATTTCATTATTCTTGGATATCATGCTGGCAATAGTTCCAATCATGGTTGACAAAACCTTGTCTTTTGCATTAATAATAACATAATTACTGCCCTTAATAATCCTGTCAGACTTGTCCTTTTTAGAATGTTCTTTATACCAGTTCATAGAAGTAACAATCTCTTTTTTATAATCCATTAAGCTGGCCAAAGCTTTTGCTCTTTGCTTTTTATCACCCAGGCAGGCACCAATGCCAAGACCAGCATTATCCAGTCTGCCGCAGGAATTCAGCAGAGTAGAGAACTCTTTTGCATCCCTAAAGTGGCCAGGCTTTTCATTAGGAAGAATGTATACATCACCAAAAACATCCTCTGGATTATCAACACCGCCTGTCTGCCTTTTCATAACAATACCAGCAACAAGTTTTTTCTGCTCTGCTTCTGTTAAGTCATTAAGAGTCTTCCATTTGCCCTTAATAACAGGCTTGATACCAATGCTTTGCAAGAACTGCACTGCTCCTGACTCATTGCCAGTAACACCAGGGATGCCTAAGTCAGAACTGTATTCTAATAATTTATGCAAAGCTCTTGTCTGCAAGCCAAACAATTTAAGTCCTTTCTCAACCTTAATCCTGCCTTTATCAACAGCAATCTCAAGAATCTTTTTATTCAAGCCCTTAAAACCTTCTTTTGCCTGAACATCACCAATAGCACCAATAACAGCAAGATGAGCCAGGTCCTCGTTCTTTTTATCAAGTGCTCTTGCAAAGAAAAAGCAAACACCCGCAGCACTTATCTCTGAGGAGCCGTCAAAGCCAAAGTCATGAGGATTAATATGAACAATATTTTTTTCAGGCTCTCCCTGGATTTCGTGGTGGTCAAGAACAAAAACCTGTTTTTTATCAAAGTACTTGTTAAGAGCTCTTAGCTGTCCAGAACCTAAATCACAAAAAACATATACATTGTAATCCTCCTCTGCCAGTTCCTTTGCATTCTCATCTTTTAACTGGTGCAAAATAGTCACTGAGTAAGCAAAGTTCATTCTTTCAAAAGCCTTAATAATGATACTAACAGCACTTATGCCGTCAGCATCAAGATTACTAACCAGCTTAACAGTGTTTGTTCTTTTTATTTTCTTAAAATCCTGAGCAGCTCTTTTAAGAACTGCTTTAAAATTATTGTAGTTGTCAGAACTCATTCTGCACCTGCTTACTCTACTACTAACCTAATCCTCTTAGGGTCATATCTCCAGGTCATTGGCATCCTGCCAGTCTTCTTATAGTATTTAGTGAGCCTCTTAATCTTAGACTCTGTTAACTGCAAGCCTCTTTTAGCAGGCATATCCTTTTTATTATCGCCCATATGCTTCCTGATGAGAACAGCTTTTCTAATCAAAGCCATCAAGTCCTCAGGAATCTCTTTTAACAGCTTCTTGTCCTTAAGAATCTGAGAAATACTCTTCTTAGCCACCAGCTTAACATCAGGAATACCATACTCATCCCTAAGATACACTCCTATCTGTGAAGGATTCTTACCCTCCCTGGCATACTTCACAACCAGCAACTCAACTTCCTTAGGCTTATACTTCAGCCAGCTAGGCACAGCCTTTTTACTAGGCTTAGTACTCCTGCTTTTCCCTCTTGCCCTTGAATGCATACGAGCCATTTTTTCTTCACCTGTTTTATCAGGGTTTTCGCGGGCGTCGCTGCCTTCATTACCTGAATTTACGCAGTAAATGAAGGTAGGCGCGACGGAGCTTTTGCGAACTTTTTCGTGAGCAAAAGCGGAGTAGCACGCGAAAATCTGACTTTTAATTGATTAGAAATATAAGAAACAACTCTTACATTTCCAGCATGAACAAGCCCAGAGGACCGGTTCATCTATCAACGAGTAGAAGAGAAAAAGAAGAGGTTTAAAAAGTTTTTGTATGCAATACAAAAAATTCTCAAAAATCTATTTTTAGATTTCAGAAAAACTTTGTTTTCCAAAAATAGAATTTTTGGATTCACAAATCTTAGATTTGTGATTTTCTGGACCAAAAAATCAGAGATTTTTTGATTTTTGTTGAAGTTTTCTCTAAGAACTACCAGCAGCCTCTCATGCCGCCTCCCCACCAGCCACCGCAGCCTCTGTAGCCTCCGTAGCCTCCATAGTAGTAAGGCCTGTAGTTGTAGTAGTAAGGCCTGTAATACCTGTGCGGATAGTATCTGTAGTAATAGTACTGAGGCACATGCCAGCCCCAGTGATACATAGGACCCTGATAGATATAAGGGCGATAATAATTCTGCCTGTAATAAGGATACCTGTTTGCATAACGCGGATAATAAGTATAAGCTGCTACGCTTATCACTCCCATTAGCACGAACATTAATCCCAGAACAATACATAGAGTTAGTTTGGTCACCTTCATTTTCAATCCCCCCTTTAAAGTGGTGAAGAAGGTTTTGTATATAAATGTTTTGGAAAAAAATAAAAACTATTCCCTAATCACAGCATAACCAATCAGTCTAAACCTTGTCCCTATACGCCTAGAAATAGTTACTTTATGCCCAGGATCAGCGCATAAAGGCATTTTTAATTTGCACTTAACAATGTTCTTTCTAAGTTCATTAACAAAGCCAATGCTTTTCTCACCATTAACATTAAGAAGCAAGACTTCGTTCATCTTTATAGGCTCTACTTTTAAGTCTTCCTGGGTTCCAACCACTCTTTCAAGAAGATGAACTTCTAATGTTAAGTCATACCAAATCTTTGGGAGCTTGTCAGGCAGACCCACAAGATTACCTGTTAGGCTGTCAGAGTGAACAACACTAGGGTCAAGAGTTGTTTGAACAGCAACACTGCCGCCTGGGCCTAGTTCTTCAACTGCTTGCCCGCCTGTCATAGCACCAACAATGGTTGTGAACAAAGGCTTAGCAACTGTTTTGTTCTGCTCTTCTACAACTCTGCCAGGCCTGATCTCAATTTTATCTCCTATTTTTAGTTTTCCTTTAACAATTGCTCCTCCAAGCACCCCACCTCTAATCTTCTCAGGAGAAACCCCTGGCTTGTTAATATCAAAACTCCTTGCAATTATTAATAAAGGTTCAGCATTAGGGTCTCTTTTAGGAGTAGGAATATTTTCTTCAATCGCTTTTATTAATGCATCAACATTAACACTGTGCTGAGCACTAACAGGAATAATAGATGCTTTTTCATAATCAGTTCCTTTTAAGAATGCTTGTATCTCCTTGTAATTTCTTAAAGCTCTTTCCTTTGACACAACATCTATCTTGTTCTGCACAACCACTATGTGCTTGATACCAGCAATCTTTAAGCCCATTAAGTGCTCTCTTGTCTGGGGCTGGGGACAAGGCTCATTAGCAGCAATTAACAACAAAGCACCGTCCATTATTGTTGCTCCGCTAAGCATAGTAGCCATTAAGCTCTCATGCCCAGGAGCATCAACAAAACTAACCTTTCTTAAAAACTTAGTAGGAACATCATGCTTGGTGCAGATCTTGCTAACAGTAAAAGCCTCAACACCCCTGCACTTAGGGCACTTCCTGAAAACAGTGTCAGCATAGCCCAATCGGATAGTGATTCCTCTTTTTAGTTCCTCAGAATGAGTATCAGTCCACTTGCCACTCAGCTTCTCAGTCAGAGTAGTCTTGCCATGGTCAACATGTCCAACCAACCCAATATTAACAACAGGCTGGCCACCTTCCTTAGAATCAAAGACTGGTTTTGCTTTTTCTTTTTTTTCTTTCTTAACTTCTTTTTTCTTAGTAACCTTCTTAGGCTTTTTTTCCTTTTTTTCTTTGGTTACTTTCTTCTTTGTAGTTTTCTTAGTAGGTGATTTTTTCTTAGATGTTGTTTTCTTCTTCTCAGCCATTAAGAATTCTGAAAATAGACATCATATATAAAGGTTGTTGAAAAAACCATACAAAACATTTATAAAGAGTTATCTTTTCTCCTCAATAAACATGGCTAATATATTGGCTTTTAATAAATGGGACTGCGCAGGTATAAAAGTGCAGGACCCTGGACTTATTAGATACATCAATGTTAAGCCTGTTATTGTTCCTAAGACCGGGGCTCGTTATGCTGGCAACAGGTTTCATAAGTCAAAGCTCTTCATAGTTGAGAGATTGATTAATAGGGTTATGAATCCTGGGCATAAAGGCAAGAAGCATTTTAAATCTAGTTTTCATATAACTGGCAAAGGAGCTAATGCGGTATACATTGTTGAAGAAGCCCTTAAGATTGTTGAGCAGAAAACCAAGAAGAACCCTATTGAAGTGCTTGTCAAAGCCATTGAGAATGCTGCTCCAAGAGAAGAAATAATAACCATAGAGTACGGAGGAGCTCGTTATCCCAAAGCAGTTGAGATGGCTCCCCAGAGAAGAGTTGACACTGTTATTAAGTTCTTTGTTCAAGGAGCTTATCACAAAGCCTTTAACAAAAGAACAAGCGCAGAGCAAGCCCTTGCAAAAGAAATCATAGGCGCATACAATTCCCTAGGAGAATCCTTAGCAATTTCTAAGAAGTTTGAATTGGAAAGGCAGGCTGATGCTTCAAGATAAGAATATTTTATATCTCAGTTATACTAGAAGTAACTTTATCATATGCTAGTCTGAATTGTTTGCCTTTCTTTTCTCCTACCCTCAGAGCCAATGGAATAACACTCATCCATCCTTGATATTTTTCATCTTCCCAATGAATTCCTGGAGCATAAAGTGCTATTGCTGCGTCAACAACATCTCCTGCTCCTTTGCAGTCAGCAAGGTCTGTTAAAGACATTGGTTTTTTGTCTTTCCTTGCATCAACATCTTGCTTTAGCTGAGCATTAAGTATTGTTGTGATGTTTAGTTCTTTAGACATTTGTTTTAAGTTCAGAAGGATATTGTAGAATACATTAGGCTTATGTTTCTTGCTGTCTACAGATATTCCAAAGGATTGCAACTCATCTACAACTACCAAAGAAAGGTCAGGATAAAGCCTTTTTAGATTTTTAGTTCTGTCAATTAAATGCTCTAAGTCTGCTCTTCCGCTCTCAATTTTTAAAGGAAGTTTTTTTATGTATTCAGTAGCTTTTTTTATTTTTCTTTGCCTTGTTGCAGAAAAAGATTTTTCATGATATTTTAGCAAAGATGAGTCAATGTCTGTGTTTCTTGCTATTAGTTTATGGATTAAATCCGTGTACGAAGTATTGTAAGAATAAAAAACCACGTGTTTTCCTTGGTTAGCAACATTTTCAGCTATGTTTAGTGCTAAGGTTGTTTTTCCTACTTTAGCAAGCGCTCCAACTACCATAAGAAAATCTTTTCCTATTCCATAAGTTATTCTGTCAAGACCTAAGTATCCTGTTGAAATCAACGGTCTTCCCTCTCTTCTTATTAATTCCTTAATCTCTTCATAAGTTTGAGTCACATCTGTTCTTAAGTCTCTGTGAACTCTGAATCTGTAAGGTATGAGTTCAAGAATTGCTTTGGAATGGTCTCTTATGAATTCAGGAACAGACACAATAGGCTCGTTATCGGCTTTTTGTTCGTATGATTGATAAATTATTTTTGATGCTGCTATTATACACTGTCTAAAAAGACCATATTTTTCAATTATTTGCATGTTCTCCAGCATTATCTGAGGATCTGTTATTGTTTCTGTTTCAACTAATTTATTAACAAATTCAACCATGCTTTTATAACCGCCAAGTTCTTCCAAGTACCAACGCTCTCGTTTAATTTTGTTTATTAAATGATTAACAGATACTTTCTCACCGAGTTTCATTATCATAGTGTGCAAATGCTTGTTTTTTTCATAATAAAATAATGTGTTTAGATAAGGCTGGCTAAAATCAATTTGTCCTGCTAATTTAGGATTTTTAATTAAGTTTCCTAGAATTGATTCTTCTATCATGCCATCGTGAGGAGGAGTTTTTTTTAGAAACATAAGCTCTTCTAGGCGTTGGGGTTCTGACCTTTTTTGTAATCTTTCTCTTTCTCTTCTCTCTATAGTAAAACTTTTTTCTAATTGTTTATATTCTCTTCTAATTATTCTTATTTGACTTCTTAATCTGACATTTTCATCAACTAATTCTTCATTATCAGGGGTCCTTAGAATTTCTTCAGAATACTCATAATAAGGATCATCTTCTGATGTTAGTTCTGGTTCATCTGGATGAAAAAGCCTTTCGGGTTCCTTTGGCATGTCTTCATCTTCCTTATTATTTTCTTCCATCTTAACCCCAAAATATGCGTAACTATTCGCGAATAGAGAAAATATTGGGTTTATATAAAGGTTTCTAGAATTAATCCAACTCATCAACATCCACAACAGCCTTGCTTATCTTCTCTGCTTCATCATAGCTTATTCTTGGGCAGGCAGTGTTTACAAAGCATTCAACAAAGGGAAAGTTCTCCAGCTCATTAAAATCTATGGTGTCAAATATTAAGAAGTAGAAGTTCTTGTCAGGAAACTTTTTTTCCAGTTCATAAGCTTTTTTCATATCTATTTGCCCTGGCTTTGTGCTTATCAATACACCAATTTCCTTGCTCTCCATGAACTTCATCAGTGCTCCTTTTACTTTCTTCTTCATATCAATAACATCTTTTTCTTCCAGCTTAAAATACTTTTTAGATAAAGGATTAAGTGCAAAGGCAGGTTTATGGTTTTTCAACACTAATGCCTTTGGGTGGAAGCAGCCGTCTCCGATGTATAAGAAAGCATCGAAATCTTGTTTTTCTTTCTTAAACTCTTTTATATTACATCCTAGTAATTGCCCAGGATACTTGGTGTGCTCTGTTTTTAACAACAAAACCTTTTTTCCGCGGCTCTCAATTTTCTTCTTTGCCTGTTCAAGGCAGTCTAAAAATTGCACAGAACCAAATAAAGCTATCTTATCTGGCAGTTCATCTATTAATTTATCAGGAACTTCAAGCTTTCCCTTCCACCTTGCTTCTATGAAGATTGTTTTCATGATAAGCTTAGAAACCTTGTCTTCTTTTTAATATTTACTCTATTTCTTTATCACTCTCCAATTATCCGAATTATTTATATATCTCTACTCTTATTTTTCTGTTTATGGCAGAGCTTAAGAGAAGTGTTGGCTTTTGGACCATAGTTGCTCTTACCATCACAGCCATGATAGGCACAGGCATGTTCTTTGGCACAGCCATAGGCGCTGGCTACTCAGGCAATGCTGTTCTGGTAGCATGGGCTATCTTACTTGTTGTCAGTCTTTATGTTGCTGCTTGTTTTGGAGAACTAATAGCTTTGTTCCCAAAAGCAGGCGGAGTGTATGAATTTTCAAAACAAGCTTATGGCAGGTTCTTCTCCTTTCTTATAGGCTGGGTTACCTGGATGATGGCAAACATCAGTGTTACAGTGCTGATAGTGGCTGCTCTTGAACATCTATTACCGCCAGGCTTTGCAACGATTTACAAAATCCTTATTGCTATTGGCTTAATCATTGTACTTAACATTATTACATATTTAGGTGTTGATACCAGTGCAGCTGCTCTGATGTTCTTTGCCATAATATCAATTGTATTATTAATAGCAATCATTGTTCCTGGAGCTTTTCAAATTAATCTTGCTAATTTCAAGCCTTTCTTTTCAAAACCCCATATCTTTATTTTTGTCTCATTATTCTTTATGCTGGAAGCATTAATGGGATGGGAAGAAGCATCTTTCCTGGCAGAGGAAACAAAAAACCCTGAAAAAACAATTCCCAAAGCATTAATCGTGTCCACTCTTATTGCAGGCATCCTTAGCCTTGGCATTGCTTTTGTCTCATTAGGAATTATTCCCTGGCAAAAACTCACTGGCTCAACAGCTCCTATTACTGATGTCACAGCAATTCTTTTTGGTTCATTAGGCTCTCAGATTCTTGGGGTGGGCATAATCTTAGCTCTTATAGGAGCAGCAGCAGGCATTGTTATCACAACTCCCAGATTATTATTAGCAATGGCTCGTGACAAACTCTTCATAGCACAGCTAGCAGCCATTCATGAAAAGAAAAGAACTCCTTATAAAGCAATAATCTTCCAGACCATAGTCTCAATTGTTATTATAATTATAGGCTTTGGCCAGTACAAAGTTCTTTTAAGCATGTTCACCCCTTTAGCCCTTATCATGTACATAGCAGTTCTGTTATCAGTGACTATTCTTAGATTTAAATTACGAGATGCTAACAGAGCCTTTAAGGCTCCTCTTGGCGTGATAGGCCCGGTAGTAATATCATTAATATATGCAGGAACAATAGTTGCATGGCTCTTGTTAGAACCAGGAGCTTTTGCTCTTTCCAGAATAATCCTGTCATTAATATTATTTGCAATACCCATCTACCTCTTGCTAATATTCTTTTATAACCCTGATGCTATTGTAGGGTTCTCAAACTACTTTGCTAAACTCACACTTTGGACAGAGAACCTTCTCTTGCCCAAGCGCATGAGAAGAAAAATAATAGGCTTGTTCAAAGACTTAGATAAAAAAATAGTGCTTGAATACGGAGCCGGGGTAGGAACACTGACTTTGCACCTGGCACAGGCAGTCGGGGCAAAAGGAAAAGTGTATGCAACCGACCTTAGCAAGAAGAACATAAAACTCCTTACAAACAGGCTCCTTAAAAAAGGCATAAGCCATGTAACTGTGATTCATGACGAGCACCAAGTCAACAGGGTGCATCCCTCTATTCAAAGCGTTGACATCATCTTCAGTGTTGGAATGATGAGTTATATGCAGGACTTCAAGAAAATCCTTAAAGAGATGAACCGCATACTGCCAGACGGAGGAAGGGTCTGCTTTGTAGAGTATGTTAATTTCTTCAGAATCCTTCCAGACGCAGAGTGGGTGTCAGACATTGAAAGGCTTAAAAAGATTTTCAGGGAATCAGGCTTCTCAGTAAAAATAGAGAAAAAACATGGATTCCTATGGAACTACTTGTTTGTGTACGGCATAAAGTCAGAAAGAGATGTGCCTATGGT
>JAHWIP010000038.1 GCA_019322375.1 Candidatus Woesearchaeota archaeon | reverse complement strand
GTAATATTCTCTTCAGTCTCATTCTTTACTGGCTCAGTAGCATTCTCAACAGGAATTATTGTATCATTCATTGTAACATTCCTTTCTTCTTCTGGCGCTGTAATAACAGCACTCTCATTTTCCTGGGTTTCTTCGCTTGTTGTTGTATTCTCCTGAGGCTCAATCTTCTTAGAGCAGGCTATTAGCAACATGCTTATTACAAGTATTAAAATAATCACAACAAACCTTTTCATCGTCATACCGCATTGGTTTATGGTTTTATTTAAAAGGTTTTCTAAGATTCCTTCTAAGTAAGCTTCATAACCTTTATAAACAAATGTTTACTTAAGCATCTCCTATGAAAAAGAAAGTGATTTTTACTCTGATTTTTTTTCTTTATTTTATTTTTCTTATTGTAATTATAGCAGTGCCAGGGGTGGGTGATTTTATTCCTGAGAATGTCGCTATGGTTAAAGGTTTTGATAAGATTGTTCATTTCTTTGAATTCTTAATATTAACTTTAATCCTTGCCAGGGCAGTGGATTTTTATGAACTAAAGCACAAACTTTTAAAAAACAAATTTTTAATAATAGTTGTAATAGCTGTATTTATTGCAGTAATAAGTGAATTAATCCAGATTCCAATACCTAGACGTGAGTTCAGTCTTTTAGACTTAGGAGCTGATGCATTAGGAATCCTGGCGGGCGTGATTGTAAAATGGAAATTTTCCAAGCAATAATCCTGGGAATTGTGCAGGGCATTACTGAGTGGCTGCCTGTTTCTAGCAGCGGGCACCTGGTTATTTTCCAGGAATTATTTGGGTTTGGCACTAATGTGTCTTTTGATGTGCTATTGCATTTTGCTACTCTGCTTGTTATTCTCCTGGTTTTCTGGAAAGATATAGTAGCCATATTCAAATCATTATTCTCTCTTAAATGGGATGAGAACACCAAGTTATTGCTCTTTATAATCATTGCTTCTGTTCCCATAGCAATCATTGGCTTTGTATTCCATGATTTCTTTATTGGGCTATTAACCAACCTTTTTCTCGTCGGAATATTCCTTGTTATCAATGGCCTGGTTTTATTTCTTACCAGGTTTACCAAGCAAAACAACAACAAAAGCAACAAATTGAAAGACAGTAGCAAATTGAACTGGTGGAAATCATTAGTCATAGGGGTTGCCCAGGCAGTTGCTCTTATCCCTGGTATTTCCAGGAGCGGAGCAACAGTTTCAACTGGTTTGTTCCTGGGAATTAAAAAGAAAAAACTGATTACATTTTCATTCCTAATGGCTGTTCCTGCGATTATAGGCGCTACTATTTCAGAAGCAAAAGGCTTAACCATGGTTAATCCTGCTGCTCTAATCCTTGGCTCAATAGCAGCCCTAATAGTTGGTTATTTCTCTTTGAAATTCCTTATAAGAATTATTGAAAAAGGAAAAATGCATAATTTTTCTTACTACTGTGTTGTTTTAGGGATAATTGTAATACTTGTCGCGCTTATATATTAAGGCACTTCTTCTATTCTGTAATAACCTTCATAATCAATAGATTCGTTTTCATCAAGAGAGTCAGTCCAATGCAATTCAAAGCCCTGGTCAAGATAATCTTCTTCAAGCCCTGAATAAGTGATAAAAAACTCTATTTTATCACCATTATCAACTTTTGGCTTGGTGCTGATATCAACATAACCAGAACCCTCTATGTTTACCTTGGCATCATCAACCACTGCATAAGTCATGCAATGCCAGGGCTCTTCTTCTGCATAACTAACCATGTCTTTAAGCCAGACATCCTGGCCCAGGTTGTTTCTCACTTCAAAATTTATTGTTTTTTCATCAAAATCAACAATTGCTTTTGCAAGGCAGTCAAGTCCTGGCGGACCTGCGCATCTCTCATTCAGGCTTGCTGCGCAATCAGATATCTCTTGAGTTAGGTCTACATCATCAGGAATATCATCAGGTGTGTCTTCAGGTTCTTCTTCAGGCTCCTCTTCTGGCTCTTCGGTCTCCTCAGGTTCTGTTTCCTCTTCGGTTTCATTCAGCTCTGTTGTTTCTTCTTCTTTCTCTTCCTCCTCTCCTTCCTCAGGAGTCTCTGGCTCAATTATTTCTGTTGCAGGCTCACCTCCTCCTGTCTCAGGAGCTTCAGAACCAGTTTCAGTTTCTTGTGATTCACTTTCTTCTGTTGGTGTCTTATCATCAGTTTTATTTTTACAGCTAACAATGAACAGGCTTAAACATAAAATACTTATTATAACCAATGCAACAAGGATGTTTTTTCTCATATAATTCACCTTTAAATGCTTATATTCAGGGTGGTTTTTTATGGTTATATAAATGTTACTATGACTC
>JAHWIP010000037.1 GCA_019322375.1 Candidatus Woesearchaeota archaeon | reverse complement strand
CTTCTGCCCTTCTTTCTCATATGCTATCAATGCTGCTCCCAGGGCTACAACTATCTGGGGGTGGGCTGGTGTATATATTTCATAGCCTAGCTCTTTTTCAATAGATTCTTTTAGGGCTTGGCTCTTGGCTCCTCCGCCGTCAAAGAAAACTATTGGCTTTATGCCTGCTGCTCTTGCCAGGTCTGCTACTCGCTTTGCAACTGATTCATGAATGCCTGCGATTATATCACTCACAGGCACTTTTTTTGCTATTAAGGATATGACTTCGCTTTCTGCAAACACTGTGCAGGTGGAATTAATAGTTACAGGGTTTTTTGATTGTAATGAGAGCTCTACAAACTTGTCCATGGAAACATTAAACACTTTTGCAATCACTTCTAAGAATCTGCCTGTGCCTGCTGCGCACTTGTCATTCATAACAAAATTGGTTATTCTTCCTTTATCATCAAGCACAATAGCCTTGGTGTCCTGGCCCCCAACATCTATTATGCTTTTGACTTGTCCTTTTTCACTTCCAAGATAGATGGCTCCTTTTGCGTTTGCACTAATCTCTGTTATGGTTTCATTGCCAAAATCAATTGCACGCCTTCCATAGCCTGTGGCAACAACATAATGCACATCCTGCCGCGTCTTGTTTATCCTTTGAAGCGCCATTGCAAGAGCTTTCTCAGCAGCTGCTTCACAATCAGCTCCTGTAGGGGTTAATGAGCTAGAAATAGGTTTACCACCTTCTATAAGCACAACTTTTGCTGTTGTTGAACCAATATCCACTCCTGCAACAAGCATTTTACCCTCCTATGTATATCTTATGCTCTTCTTGCTTTTATCATCTCAATAAAAGCTTCAACTCTTGTGCGAATCTGGCCTGTATCTTCTTCTCCGTATTCTGTTTCAATCTTTAGTACAGGCATGTTCTTACTCATTAACACATGATCAACTTTTTCAAAGTCAAAATCCATTACCTGGCACAACCTAATGATGTGATACACCACTCCTTCAGCTGAATGGCTTTGCATTAGCTCAAGGATTCTGTCAACCCTGTCGTCATTGTGCAAGAATATGGGACAGATTGTTGGTAAAAGATACTTGTTAGCAATAGCATTCATCATTGATTTCTCTGACCAATCAACTACTTCTGGAGGATTATAAAAGTATTGCATTCCTGCGCATGAATCATCAACAGTCACAACAGCCCCTTGCTCCTCAATGATGTTAAGCACCTTGAAGTTAGGCCATATCATAGGAGAGCCTGTCACCATAAGCCTGGGAGCATCATCAGGCACAATACTCTTATTATTATGCAGGTTTTGTTCAAGCTCATCACACAGCTTCTCAAGGTTTTGCATCCATCTGTTAATATCATCATAAAATGCGCTCCCTATCACCAGCATTGAGTCCCTGCCATTAATCAATATCTTCTTGCTGCTCCTTAATTCCAGCAGCCGCCTGCTGAGTTCGGTTCTCTTGTAAAGAAGGTCAATAGCCTGCTTTATTTTGTCTTTGGCTATCTTTTTGCCTGTCAGTTTCTCAAGCTTTTTCTTAAAGAGCCTTACCTGAGACTGCCATTTATCCATGCCATCAAAACTATCCTTGTTGTTAGGCAGTTCAAGAGGCCAAACCGGCTTTATGTTGCTGAGGATGTCAGCCATTTTCTTTTTTGAATCACAGCTGGTCGGTATCACTATTACATCGCATAAATCAAAGTAAGGGTTTATTTTAAGAAAAGGAAAGCCTATAGAGGATTTTACTAAGGAGCAGATGTTTGCTGGAAGAACCTCTTCTGCCAAGGGTATGGCTTCATAAAAGCCACAGCTAAGCCTGATAGGTACTGCTCCGGCAGCATAAACAAGTTCTTCTGGGACCTGGACGCAGAAAGTTCCAATAACTTTTCCCCCTTTTTGCTTAAACCTCCTGATATCGTCAATCCTTGAGCTAGGATTAGTAATAACCTCCTCAAAGTACTTCATGTTCTCAGGACGATTTTTTACATTCTGCATAAGCTGAATGTTTTTAGCAACAAGCTTGACATAGTTCTCCTTTGCCTCGTGTATGGCAAACTTAGACTCCTCCACATGAAGTTTATACTTATATTTATTATTAAAGTCATAATCATCAGAATAGTTCCCTGACTTAACCTTATTTTTTCCCATCTTTTAATATTCCTCTTTTTTATTAAATGTTACTTATCTTAGTTTATAAATCTTTTTATGAATAGGGAACTGTTTTTATTTGTCCCTGAACCTTGCATAGTAATAATCAAGGATGCATGTGATTATGTAAGTCCCAAGCATGAATATCAGGATTAATAGAATCATTTTTACAGATGTAATTCTGGTTGCTGGGCAAAGAAAGGTGTTGGTTTCAGCATCATAGCCTGAGATTACTGTTGAGATGGAAGAATAGATATCAACTTTGCATAAGCCATACTTTTCACAGAACTTCTCCTTGACATCATGGTCAGGTATGCACTTAATAACAGGCAGGTAAAAGAATAATACATAAAACAGGATTATAAAGATTAAGAGTTTTCTTTTTGAGAACTTAAAAAAGCTTTTGATAGTGGTATTTTTTATAGTGAGATTATCTTTTTTATTCTTTTTTTTGCTTTCCATTGTGCGCATTACTTTCTTGCCTCTACAAGCTCAATAAAAGCCTCAATCCTAGTTCTGAGCTGCTCCTTATCCTCTTTTCCATAGTCAGTGTTGATGTGCAAAAAAGGAATTCCTTGCTCTTCCATAACATCCCTTATCTTCAGGGATTCAATATCAAATAACAAACATAATCTTAAGGTATGATAAACCACTGCATCAATCCTGTACTCTTTTATCATATTAATTAGCTTGTCTATTCTGTCTTCTGCTTTTATAAAACAAGGACACATAGATGGCATAAGATATCTTTCGCTGATTGCTCTCATCATGTCAAGAGTGTTCCATTCATCAACTTCTACAGGGTCATATACATACTGGCTTCCTGCGCAGGTTTCATCCATGGCAATAAATGCATTAAGGCTTTCAATTATATCAGGAACCTTAAAGTTCGGCAGTATCATGGGTGCGCCTGTTACAAGGATTCTTATTGCCTGCTTGGGTTTAACTCTTTTTTCATGCTTAATACTGGTTTCAAGCTCAGTGCATAGCTCATGGGTTTTTTTAATCCATCTCTCTATATTATCAAAAAAAGCTGCTTGTATCACAAGAAAAGCATCACTTCCTAATATATTTGGCATGTTTGATTTTCTTATTTTCATTAATCTTCTTACAAGGTCATCTCTTTTGTGCAGGAGCAGAATTGCTTGTTTAAGCTTTTTCCTGGTAATGCTTTTTCCTGTTAGTTCCTCCAGTCTCTTTTTAAGGATGCGAGTCTCTGAGAGCCAATATTTCTTAGAAAGATTTCTCTCCTTGTCCTGAGGCAGGTTCATCATCCATACATAAACATAATCATTAAGCATTTCTCCAAGCTTTTTCTTGCCATCACAAGTAGATGGTATAATCACTGCATCGCATAGGTTAAAAAAACCACAATCAGCAACTGCAAACCCAAAAGAGGCTTTTATTAATGGACAAGCATCTCTTGGATAAGCTTCTTCTGCAGGCTTAACAGCCTCATTACAACCAGAGCACAGTCTTATTGGTATTGCATCAGCAGCATATATGAGTTCTTCAGGCACCATGTTGCAGAAAGTGCCTATAATCTTTTTTCCTTTCTTCTTAAGAGCAGAGAGTTCCTTGAATGCTTTGTTAGTTGTGAAGAGCTCATCATAATAATTCATGGCTTTTGCCCTGTTCTTTGAGTGCTGCATTTCTTTTATAACTCTCTTGTTCTCAGAAATGAATTTCTCAAACAAGCCAAGGATTTGATAATGTTTTTTCCTCTTCTTAATCTTGTCTTTTGTAGTAGCAGTGTAGCGGTTATCAAACTCAAGATTCTCGTCTTCACTTTTCTCAATGATGTTCTGGATTTTTTTGAACATTTTCTTTTGTGTTTTGTTTTATTTTTCTTTGTTTTTAAAGAAAAATATTCAAAATTTATTTTTTAATTTTGTTTTTTCTTCTTGTCCTTATAATTTTTTCTTCTTATCCTTATACTTTGACTTAAATATATCCCATTTAAAAAACTTAACCTTTAAAGTATTATCCTCAGGGCATTTATCAATGCACCTAAAGCAGTTGATGCAGTTGTAAGAGTTAACAATCTTTTTATTCTTTTCCTGGAACACCTTTTTATTGTCCATAGGGCAAACCCTTTCGCAAATACCGCACTTGGTGCATTTCTCAACATCCTTTACCTTGGTAATAGCTCCTCCTTTGTTGAACAATGAGAGCAGGGCTCCTGTTGGGCAGATTTTGCACCATAATCGTTTGCCAAAAAAGCTTAGTAAAAAGATGATAAAGAAAACAATTCCTAATATAGATAATGTTGTATTAATAGGGTTATGAAACACCCACCAGCTAGGCATGTCTCCTGTTAAGATAGGGAAAAAAATTCTTCCAGGGCAGGTGTTGCAGGTTATAATGTTCAGGTCGCGTTCAAGATGAACCAAACCCAGTGCTGGTATAACAATTGCAATAGCCATTACAAACAAAAAGACCAGCCATATGTATCTGAACTTTTCAAATATATTAAGAAAAAACCTAGGAAGCTTTAGATAGTTAAGGCGGAGTTTTTTTCTTACCCAGTTGAGGAAGTCCTGTATAGAGCCTAGGGGGCAGAGCCATCCGCACATAAACCTTGAGAGCAGAAAAGCCAGGATAAGAAAGAAGAATAGGTGGGGAAGAAAATCTATTAAAGGCACACCATAGATAGGCACTTCTGTTAAGAAATGCATTGCACATGCCCGATAAAGTCTGGTATCAGTTCCAATATATCTGCAGGTTCTGGTTGGGAAATAAGTGTCAAACACCTCATCATACTCTGTCTGAGGCTCGAGATGACTCTGCTTTACCCCTCTGGTTGGTGGTTTTACAAAAGGCATTATAACTGAATCAACATGCTGAGCAGTGATAAAAAGCCCTCCATAGATAAAGAGAATAAAAGCAATTATTTGGACAATTCTTCTGAGCTTTGTTATGTCTGTTTTTTTTCTCTTTTTTTCTTCTTCTGCTTTTTTTTCTTTTTCCTCTTTTTTCCCCTTTTTCATCTTTTTCACCAACAATACTCTATCCAATTGATTAAATTTATAAAGTTTTTTAAATAAATTATGTGTATGAGAACCCTGATTTTAATATTACTAATAATGATTATGATATCTGGTCTTGTGGTTGCACAAGAGATACAAGAAACTCCTCCTAATGCTTCTCCTACATATGCTTCTCCAAGGTATTTTAAGGGCACAGTAAATATATCTGTTATTAATCCCAGCCCTACCATACTTAGGATTTGCACGTCTAATGAAAAATACAATATGGAGCCAGGCGACAAAGAAACAATCAGGCTATATATCCGGAATGCTATGGAGGACAAAACTGTGAAAAGAATCGACCTTGATATAGAAGCAGATAAAGGCTTTGATTTCTCTTTTGCACCAGAATACCTGGAGGATTTAGAGCCTGATGAATATAGTTATTTTGACATAACTGTAAGTGTGAGCAATAATACTGATTTTGGCAACTACAGGGTTGATTTTCTTATAGGCACAGATGAGTACATGATTGGGGCTTTAAGTGATGAGATTATGATAAGAATAAGGCCTTATAGTAATGAAATACATTTTTTGTTTGGAGCAATTATTATAATCATAGCAATAGCTTTAATAGTAAGATTTGTGTGGATTCTTCGTGTTAATAGAAGAGCACAGCAGAAACATAAGAAGATTAAACATAGAAAGACCAAGCATAGAAAAAAAGCGATTTCTCAGTATTATTATAAAAGCAATAAAAAAAATACGAGTAATAAGAAAAATTTTAAAATTAATAAGAAAAATCATAAGAGTACTAAGAAAAAATAAATATTACTTTTTTCTATGAGAAAACTTTGAGCTAAGCACAGATTTGCCTGCAAACTTCACTTGCAAGCATTTGTCTTCAGGGCATTTATTAAGGCATTCAAAGCACATCACACAGTTCTTGCTATTAACAACCTTACGGTCCTTTATCATATACACATCCTCGTTATCCATAGGGCAAACCTCATAGCAGATGCCGCACTTAGTGCACTTTTGCATGTCTTTTTGTTTTGTTGTCAAGCATCCCTTGTTGAAAAGAGAGAGAAAAGCACCATTAGGGCAGAGCCTGCACCAAAACCTTCTTACAAAGAGACCTGTTGCGAATACTACTAGGAACAGGATTAGGATGATTGAGCCCATAGCATAGAAGCTGGTTTTAAAACTCATCAGGCTTGGCCTGACATTTGGAAAAATCATTAAAATATATCTTGTAGGGCAGGTTAAGCAGTTAAAGTTAAACAAGTCTTTTCTGATTGTTCCAAAGATCGGGATGGCGATTGCAAATGACACGATATATATAATTGATAACCATACATACCTGAGCTTTCTTAAAACCCTGTTGACCTTTCTTGGAAGTCTGATATAATTAATTCTCAAAACTTTTCTTATCCAGTCAAGCACCTCCTGAAAAAAACCTATAGGGCATGCCCATCCACACCACACCCTACCTAGCAAAAAGCAGAGCAGAATAAGGAATAATATTGGAAATGCATATGCAACAATAGTTCTATAAGTTAAGACATTAGACATTAAAAACATACCACAGCCCTGAAACACGCCTGAGTCTTTGTTAACATTTTTACACGACCTGATTGGCAGGTATAAGTTTAATCTAGGCTCTTTTTGCAGATTTTCATTCATCTGAGCAGCAGCTAGGTCTTCCTCACTCTCTATTGGAGCGTTCTTTGAGAGGAGTTGGGGAATGCCAATTACTCCGCCATACACAATCAGCAAAATAAAGAATATCTGGCTTGCTCTTCTCAAGTAAGTAATGTTAATCTTCCTCTTTTTACTTTTCTCCCTCTTTTTTGCCATGTTATATATCCTAAATCTATATCCTTGCTTACTCTTATTTAAAATTAACTATTATTTTTAACTCTTATTTATTTTTACTGGAAGAAGAATATCAAGCCAAGGATGAACAAGAACACTCCTGCCACATAGTTGTTTATGTTCTGGAACTCTTTTATAGAAGCCCATTTGCCAGATACAGTGCCGATTATTAGTATAGGAGATAATACTGTCCCAACCCCAAAAACAAGGGCTATTAGCCCTCCGATTAGTATGGATTTTGATGCAACAGCCAGGGCAAGGGCTGCAAGCATCGGAGCGCAGGGAGAAAACCCCATTATAATCCCTGCAACAAAGCTCATGTGAAGCCCTGTAATCTTTACTTTTGACACCAAGCAACGAGTATGCACTTTGAAGAACAAGGCTATGCCGAGCAGTGCAAAGAATATGCCAATTATTTTGTTGGATATGTATATCTCTAGGGTTTTTCCAAGAGCACCCATGAGCATGCCTAGTAATACATATACAATTACTCTTCCAAGGCTAAAAACCAGAGTATAGATTAAGCCCTGCTTCCAGTTCTTTGAAGCAGTCATAACAATAGGCACAAGTACAGGTGCACAAGAGATAGTGCAAGGACCAAGCCCATAAATGATTCCAAGCACAAAAGCCTGTATAATAAGATTCATAACAATGCAATTAAAGCTTGTTTTTATATAATTATTGGTTATGTTTTATAAGTTTTGATAAACTTTAAATACATCCGCTTTCATAATTATACTTAGAAAGATGTTTTTGAGTGGTATTAAAAAGAGGTGTGTAGTTCTGATTCTAATATTCATTCTGCTTTGTAGCATTGCCTGTAGCTTTGTATATGCTCAGAATGAGACTCCTAAAAGAGTGTTCAAAGGCAATGTTAGTTTTAAGATTCATGAACCTTCTCAAACAACAATGGTGTATTGTACTGGCAATGAAAAATATGTTCTTGAGCCAGGAGAAAATAAGACAATAATTCTTAGAATCAGGAATCCTATGGGGAACAAAACCTTGAGAACTGTTGACCTTGGAATTCGTGTACAAGGGCCTCTTGACATATCTTTTACTCCTAGCTACATAGAAAATATTGAGCCAGGCAAAAGAGGGTTTTTCTTTATAAATGTTAGAGTGCCTGAAGATACACCTGTTGGAAATTATAAATTAGAGTTCCTCATGGGTACAGATGAGTACATGATTGGGGCTTTTAGTGATGCAATAATGATTAGAGTAAGGCATTATACCGAGGAGACATACTATCTTATCGGAGCCATAGTAATCATAATAAGCCTTGCATTCATCTTTAGATTTGTATGGATAAGAAGGGTGAATAAAAGGGCTAAGGCTGAATATAAAAAGAAAAAATATAAACATAAAAAAAAGAAAAAAATAATATCCCAATATTATTATAAAAAGAGTAAGTCTAGGTCTTTAACTAAGAGTCCAAGAAAAAGTTCAAAGAAAAGTCCAAAAAAAAGTTCAAAGAAAAGTTCAAAGAAAAGTTCGAAAAAATGAGAATAAAAAACTTTGTGGCAATGAGTATTGCAATTTTGCTGTGCATTATTAGTGTTTATGCTTTTGATTGTGACTGTCATCCAGGAACAGGGGAGAACAGGGTATGCTTATACATTGACCCTGCAGGCACTATACCTTTATCAGGAGATACCTTTGAGTTTGACATAGTGGTTAGGAACTATTTCTCATGGAACATAGAAACCATTACTACAGAAGTAGAGAGTTGCCAAGGACCAGGTGGCAGTTGCACAACATCTGGCACAAACTCAGACTTTCAGGTGACTATTAATCCAACCACTATTAATGACATAGGCTGGGATCAGAGTATATCCTATAGCCAACTTCAAAACTCTGACTGCAGCATGAGTAATTGTAGGAATTGTGGTGAGGGTGTTACTGCAAGTACTAATTCAAAAGTAAAAATAGTGAATGCACCTGATGGCTCATATACTATCCAATACAAAGTAACCTGGGTGCCAGTAAAATCACCTTATATTGGTGGTCTTGACGACCCTAGTCCTAAGTCAAGATACATTGATGTTAATATTGATTTTTCTTCTAATGGTGGCTGCATTCCTGATTGTGTTGGTAAGGAGTGTGGTGGTGATGGTTGTGGTGGTAGTTGTGGTTCTTGTTCTGGTGGTGAGACTTGTCAGAATGGTCAGTGTGTTTCAACTTGTACTCCTGATTGTGTTGGTAAGGAGTGTGGTGGTGATGGTTGTGGTGGTAGTTGTGGTTCTTGTTCTGGTGGTGAGACTTGTCAGAATGGTCAGTGTGTGTCAACTTGTACTCCTGATTGTGTTGGTAAGGAGTGTGGTGGTGATGGTTGTGGTGGTAGTTGTGGAACTTGTTCTGGAGGGTATAATTGTGTGAATGGTGTGTGTGTTTCTACTTGTTCTGATGAGTGTTCTCCTTCTGGTTCTAGAGAGTGTTCTGGTAATTCTTATCGTATTTGTGGTAATTATGATGGTGATTCTTGTTTAGAGTGGGGTTCTTTAACTGCTTGTTCTGGTGGTGAGAGTTGTGTGAGTGGTGTGTGTGTTTGTCAGTCTGATTGTTCTGGTAAGGTTTGTGGTCCTGATGGTTGTGGTGGTAGTTGTGGTGTGTGTGGCGGTAGTCTTTATTGTGATACTGGTTCTGGTTTGTGTGTTGAGTGTTTGAATGCTGGTCATTGTGATGATGGTAATGTATGTACAACTGATAGTTGTTCTTCTGGTGTTTGTGTTAATAGTCCTGTTTCTGCTGGTGTTTCTTGTTCTGGTTGTGGTGGTGCTATTTGTGAGTGTCATGGGGGTTTTTGTGTTAATGCTGGTTGTACTTCTGATTCTGATTGTAGTGATGGTTTTGTTTGTAATGTTGGTAGTGGTTTGTGTGTTGAGTGTTTGGTTGTTGGTGATTGTGATGATGGTGAGGAGTGTACTAGTGATAGTTGTGTTTCTAATTTTTGTTCTCATGCTAAGTTAGGTGATGGTTCTTCTTGTGCTGGTGATAGTGGTAGTTGTTGTTCTGGTGTTTGTGTTACCAGCATTGAGAATGATGGTTTTTCTGATGATTGCCGTGGTGGTCCTTTGTGTGTTGCTGGTGTTTTAAGGTATTATTATGATAATAATGGGGAGTTATGCGGTGATTTTCAGTGTCGTGAGTGTTTGAATGGTTTTTGTAATGTTGATGATAATAGTAGGTGTGGTTATGGTTCTGGTGATGTTTGTGTTGCTGGTACTTGCTCATCAAGTGGGTGTAGCAGCGATAGTGAGTGCAGTGCTACTCCTAGCACTCCTTATTGTGATACTGGTTCTGGTTTGTGTGTTGAATGCTTGCAAGCTAGTCAGTGTGATGATGGTAATGAGTGTACTAGTGGTGTTTGTGTTTCTGGTTCTTGTAGTTTTTCTAGTTTGCCTACTGGTTCTTCTTGTACTACTTGTGGTGATAGTAGTTGTGGTTGTGTTCTTGGTGTTTGTGCTAATCTGGGCAGTGGTTGTACTGGTGATTCTGATTGTGTTAGTGGTACTTATTGTAATATTGGTTCTGGTTTGTGTGTTGAGTGTGTTAGTAGTGTTCATTGTGATGATGGTAATGTTTGTACTAGTGGTAGTTGTATTAGTGGTTCTTGTGTTTTTGGTAGTGTTGCTGATGGTTTTGTTTGTTCTGGTTGTGGTGATAGTAGTTGTGTTTGCAGTAGTGGTGTTTGTGTTAGTGGTGCTTGTGTTCCTGATTGTTCTGGCAAGGTTTGTGGTGGTGATGGTTGTGGTGGCAGCTGTGGTACTTGCCTTGCTGGTGAGAGTTGTGTGAGTGGTGTTTGTGTTGCTGGTTGCACTCCTGATTGTTCTGGTAAGGTTTGTGGTGTTGATGGTTGTGGTGGTAGCTGTGGGGCTTGTGCTGATGGTAAGGTTTGTAATGGTGGTGTTTGTGTTGTTCCTGGTAGTTGTGTTCCTGATTGGAGTTGTAGTGATTGGACTGGTTGCAGGGTTGATGGTACTAGGGTTCGTTTTTGTTTTGATAAGAAGGGTTGTGGTAGTGTTGTTGGCAAGCCTGCTGTTTCTGAGGGTTGTGTTTATGGTGAGGATGCTGGTGTAGACACTGATGTTGGTGGAGGTGTTGATACTGATGTTGGTGATGGTGCTGGTAATGTTTCTGAGGAAGAGCCTGAGGAAGTTGAAGAGATTGTTGAGAAAGGTTTTCCTTGGATAACTTTGTTTTTAATCCTAAGTATTGTTGGAGTGATTTTGCTTGTGTATATTATGAGGAGGGGTTCTTCTTCTCAGGCATCAAAGAAAAGGTCTTATGGTAAAGGAATGGATGATAAGGAGAGAACAGCGTCTGATTATATTAAGATGAATTTGGATAGGGGCTATTCTCCTGAGCAGGTTCGTCAGACTCTTATGAATGCTGGCTGGTCTTCTGATGAATTGGATAAGCTGTTTAAAAGATTTAAATAATCATATAGAGTGTCTAATAATTGCAAAATTAAAATTTGATAATTAATCTGTTGTTTTTTAATAAACTTTAAATACAACCACTTTCATAGTTTTACTTAGAAAGATGTTTTTAGGGAATATGAAAAAGGGGTGTGTAGTTCTGATTCTTATATTCTTTTTGCTCTGTAGTTTTGTTTGCATTCTTGTATCTGCTCAGAATGAGACTCCTAAGAAGAAAAGAGTGTTTACTGGCAGTGTATCAATAAATATTGGCAAGTATGAGGATTATTATTTAAGAGTCTTAACAGGCGAGCCTGTTATCTATGCAATGCCAGGAGAAACAACATATTTTAAGATGTATGTAAGAAGAGGAGAAGATGATTTTGTACTTCATGATGTTCAGGTTCTTGATGATAATGAGAACTTTGTTTTAACTGTTAAGCCTGAAGTTATTAAGCAAATCAGGAATATTGATATGATAATGCTGGATGCATCATTATTTGTTCCTGAAGACACAGAGCCAGGAACTTATCCTTTAAGAATTAAGGTTAAGGGCAAGAACTTTGTTGAGGAAAGCTATCCTATTGATACAAATATTAGGGTTGGGCAGCACACCAATGTATTTGATATTCTTTTCCTGATGATAGCTGCAGCTCTTGTTGCAATAGTGGTTTACAGGATTATTAATATTAAAAAGCTTACCAAATAAATTAAGTTAAATTAAATTTAGATGGATTAAATTTAGATAAATAAAACTTAAGCTTACTTAGAGGTTTTGATTTATGAAACTCAAAAACATTATCCGGTTCTTAACAACAGTATTGATGCTTATCTGTATTTCTCTGAGTGTTTCTTCTGTAGACTGTGATTGTCACCCTGGGGGGACTCAAAACAGGGTTTGTTTGTTTACAGAGCCTACTAATATACAGTTGAGCGGTGATACATTTGATTTTGATATAAAAATAAGGAATTTTTATCGTACAGTAAGTGGTGCATCTATTACTGATATCACAACCAGTGTAGTGAGCTGTAATGGACCGCAAGGTGCTTGTACATGGACAGGCTCAAATAGTGACTTTTCTATATCAATTAATCCTAGTGTGATTGCCAGCTCACAAGCAGGGGTTCATAGCCCATGCGGAACTACTCCTGAGCAATGCAGAGACTGCAATACAGGCAGAGTTGAAACAGTAAATTCTCAGATCACTATTAATGATGCTCCAGATGGAACATATACCATAAGGTACAGGGTTGGATGGCAGCCCAAAGATCGTGAACGTTTTATCGATGTTACTATTTCCTTCACATCTAATGGCTGCATTCCTGATTGTGTTGGTAAGGAGTGTGGTGGTGATGGTTGTGGTGGTAGTTGTGGTTCTTGTTCTGGTG
>JAHWIP010000003.1 GCA_019322375.1 Candidatus Woesearchaeota archaeon | reverse complement strand
CATAGTTTGAAAGGAACTTTATCAAGGTCTTTATTCTTGCATCTATTTGCTGCACATTAAGCACACTAAGCCCGTCAGGCCTTGTTTTATAGATAAAGTTCTCCATGTATTTGGTCTTGAATTTTGTACCTATGTGTATGCCTGATTTCAAGTATTCATCGTTTGGTATTAGTAATTGTTCCTCGCTCATTTTATATTCCTCCATATAATCTTAAACAGCAACAGAGAAATCCATTACTGCCTTTTATCGCCCGTGCAGTACGCCAAGAGTCCCTTTCGGCTTTCCTCTTGGCAGGGCTTTAGAGGAGAGAACGGGAAAGGTATTTATAAATGTTTTGTGTTTTAACAAAACATTCTCAAAAATTATTTTTAATTTTTGTTGAAGGTTTCTCTGATTCAGGAAACAATCCTAATACCTTATAAACAGGCCCTTCTGGCATTAATGTGCTCTTGTATAGCACAAATTTATCAACTAAGAATTCTTTTTTCTCAACAGCGGTATTAGTTATCAACTCAAGAATATTTTTCTTATCCTCCTCAGAGGCAATATACTTAATCCTCGCAAAGGTTAAGTGATTCTTAAAGGGATGGTCATCTTTAAACTCTGGCAAAGCCTTATCAATCTCTTGTTTTAATATTTTTAATGGTTCTGCAGGCACTGCATCTATCCATAGTACTCTTATTCTTTTTTCATTAGGAAAAAACCCTAATTTGCCAAGGGACAAGTTAAAGGGTTTAAACTCGACTTTACCAAGGGCTTCAACTATTTTCTTAACCTTATCATCTTCTATTTCTCCAAGAAACTTCATGGTCAGATGAAGGTTTTGTTTTCTAACAGGCTTGACTCCTTTTATATCCTTGATAGGCTTTTTTATCTCTTCAATAACCTGCTTTACTTCTTCAGGCAAATCTATTGCTATGAATAACCTCATAAGAAATAATAGAAAAAAAGAATAATATTAAAAACTTTTTATTGAGTTACTTCTTTTTCCCCTTTTTTTTAGGTTTCTCTTCTTCAGGCGGCTCTGGTTTCTCTGCTATTTCCTCTGCTTCAGGTTCTGCTATAGGCTCTTCTTCAACTACAGGCTCTTCTTCTACCACAGGTTCTTCTGCTGGTTCCTCTATAGGCTCTTCTTCTACCACTGGCTCTTCCTTAACAGGCTCTTCCGGAGTTTCTTCACCAAAAGACTCTGAGTCCATTTCTTCAGATTCTTTTTCAAGCACTGCAACTTCTTCCTCTGCTTTTTCTTCCTCAGCTGGCTTCTCTTCAACAGGAGTAGCTTTTGCACCACCAATAACCTCTGCAAACCCAGCATTCCTAAGAACACGGGTAACCTTAACTCTCACCTCATCGCCTTCCTTGGTGTTAGGCACAAACAAAACAAAGCCTTGCTTTTTAGCAATGCCATCGCCTTTCTCACCAACAGCCTCTATCTTTACATCCAACTCATCGCCCTCCCTAACAGGGGCAAAACGTCTTCTTCCAAACATTTATCTAACCCTCCTTATGTATTTAATACAATAGAACTTTTGATTATTTATAAAGTTATTTAAAAAAAGAGAAGAAAAAAATTTATGCATCCTCAATGCCTTTCTCAGTAATCTTAAATATACACTCATCATCTGCCAAGTCAGGAGCATCTACCAGCTTGCCTACTCTTGTTCCTTTTCTGCCTCTTCTCAGGTAAATCCTGTATGTGCTGTTATGAGCTACTATATGTCCTCCTATTGCTTCTGTTGGGTCTCCAAAGAACATGTCTGGCTTTGCCATTACTTGGTTAGTCACATAAACAGCAAGATTGTGCACGTCTGCAAGCTTTGAAAGGGCGTGCATGTGCTTGTTAAGCTTTTGCTGCCTTTCAGCAAGAGTTCCTCTGCCAACAAACTCTGCTCTAAAATGAGCTGTTAATGAGTCAACAACTACTAATTTAACTTTTAATCCTTGTTTTAGCAGTTCTTCTGCTTTTTCAACAAGAAGCATTTGATGGTCTGAGTTAAAAGCCCTTGCAACCTTAATATTTTTAAGAACATTTTCTGGTTTTAAACCAAGAGCCTCTGCAAACTGCTTAATCCTATTAGGCCTGAAAGTGTTTTCTGTGTCAATATAAACCGCTACTGCATCAGGGTCATTAGCAACAGTTTGAACAGCAAGAACATGCCCTATCTGGGTCTTACCACTGCCATAAGGACCAAAACATTCTGTAATAGCACCTGTTTCCATGCCTCCAGCTAACAAAGTATCAAAATTCTTACTTCCAGTACTAATCTTTTGAACACCCTCTCTTTTCTTCATTAAATCAATACCTGACTGAAAACCCATGTCCAGGCTGTCCCTGGCAGACTTAATAACTTTTCTAGCAGTTGCCTCTGTTACTCCTGCAACATTTATTATTTCTCCAGGAGTAGCCACTGCTATACTCATAAGGCTGTCAAAACCAGATAGTTTTAATTTTTCAGCTGTTGCTGCTCCTATGCCAGGCAAATCCTGGATTTCAGTCTCTTTTTCTCGCTTTTTAGAAGGCATTAACCTTGGAACTTCTTTTTTCATTTTAAATCTTTCCACTTTTTTAACAGATTGTAACTTCTGCATGAATATCACCTCAATTATTAAGCCTCAGCAGCTTCTGGCCTGTTAAGGGCCAGAAACTCGTAAGCTTTGTTAAGAACAAGGGCTGCTTTGGGCAAATCAGATGTTCTTAAAGAATTAGTCTTTTGCCATTCACCATTAGCATCCTTATAAGTCCTGTCAAAGCTGACACTGTTATAGGTTACTTCCTCTCCTTGTTTATTCTGGGCTTGGTTTTCCCAAATTGTTGCAGAAATAGCTCCTGCCTTAAATTTCTTTACAGGCAAGTTGCCTGATGCTGTCTTTTTTTCCATATTCACCGCCTCCTTTGCTTATCGCATTTTATTTCAAAGAAACAAACTTTCTTTGAACCGTCAAATCAAAGATTTGCCTGTTTCATAGCTCTCTTATTTAGGCGCTGTCAAGGCGCCGGAGAGCCGGAGGTTTTCTTTCCAAAAAAGGAAAGAAAAGGTAAGAATTACGTGCTTACCTTACATATAGAGAAGCCAGAGTCCTTTATATATCCTACGTCCCCATGTCCAGTGTGTCCAGTGCAGATTTTCGGAAAATTTTTATAAGATTAAAACAAGAATTGAATTAAAAATTAAGTTAAAAATAATTATTTGCTCGCTCACTATGTTCGCGAGAAAAAAAGAAATTGAAAAAAACCATTAATCCTAATCGTGCAATGATTGGCCTGGTGCTGATGGTAGCCCTGGTAGCATTAATTGGCTTTATGATGGCTGCTAATGCAACAGTTCTATTGGTTGATGAACAAGGCAATATTATTGGTGAAGCCAGGAGAGGGGGTAGAACAACATGCACTGATTCTGATGGGGGCAGGGATTATTATGAGAGAGGAACTACCAGAGCAGGTTCTACGACTAAAACTGATGGGTGCACTGGCAGTAAGGATCTTACAGAGTATTATTGTAGAAGAAATAGGATTAGAAGTACATCTTATAGCTGTGAAAATGGCTGCCAGAATGGCCAGTGTGTATCTGCTTGCACCCCTAACTGTGCTGACAAAGAATGCGGTAACGACGGCTGCGGAGGAAGTTGCGGAACATGCCAAAGCAGCCAAACATGCCAAAACAACCAATGTATATCTGCTTGTGTTCCTGAAGTGTGTGATGGAAAGGATAATGACTGTGATGGACAAATAGATGAGGATTGTGACACTTTATCATACGTGTTCATAGTAAAAAACACAGATACCTTGCTAAAAATCGCTCCTCTTGCTGTTAATAATGATAAGGTTCCTGTGATAATATATACTGAAGGTCGGGAATACGAGATAATACTGTTCTTAAAAGCCCTTACAAAAGATGTCTTGGTAAAAATTGTTTATGAAGATAATGAAAATTTCAATAATATTGAACGTTATCTAACAAATGAAGGCATTGAATATCAGAAATCTACAGTTAATGAAATGCTAGTATCCCCATTTCGACTAATCTCCTTCTCAGACAATGAAGAGTTAAAGCCTTATGCGTCTGCTTGGGCTGGTAAAAACAATGGTTTGTTTCTGGACTCTGTGCTGGATGTTAGTAGATATATTGAAAAAATACCTTCAAGAAAAATAATTTATTTTGGTAACAATGATTATACAAGAAGATATCTTTACTCTTATTCCAGCAACATAGAGCAAGTTCCTGATATTAGGAATGCAGAAATAAAACTAAACCAAGGTATTTCCAGTGAAAAGATTGTTACTGTTATTCCTAAAGTAACTTCAGATTACTCAAAACTTGGAGTTCTCTATGTATTATACCGAAATACTGCTTTGATATCTGTAGAGGGTGATGCAGCAGGCAGTACTTTCAGCTTTGATAATGATATTGATAGACAACTTAACTTGTTAAGACCTTACAATAATAACCAGGAATTCAAGTACATGACCATAGTTGCTGACAGACTTAAAATTCCATATACTTACAGGATGCCGATTGAAATCATAAATATGAGTGACAACCCTTTCTTACAGCAATTCAGTGCTGATATTTTGTATGCTGATAGAAACAGTGCTTGGAGCTCTAGTGATATTGGAGACCAAGATAAATATTTTATTCCTGACATGGGTGTTGGAAGAATAACAGGTTATGATTTAACCAGTGCTTCAATACTATTAAATCTTGGCTGGCTAAAAGAAAACAATCTTATACAAATAAGTAAGAAAGCTGTTTTTTCTTCTGACTGGGACATAACTTGGACTGCGAATTGCTCAATAGGATATAGGTGTTGGGATTCAAAATCAATTATAGAAAACCTCAATAAAATGTATGGTGCAAGCAAGGTTGATTCTTATGGAGATCCAACTGACACCAACAGTTTGATTAATAATCCTCCGTTGGATTTAATTCTTGATTTGGCAAAAAATAGTGAATTTGTAATACTCAAGGGCCATGGAGGTCCAAATTATTTAAGTGCAACTGAACCCCATGTTAATGCAGATTCAATTCTGAGCAGGAGACCTCATAAGCCATCTTTATGGTACTTGCATGCATGCAGCACAATCAAACATGTTAATTATGATAATAATCTTGACAGCACTCTTAGATCATTATCAACAAATGTATATGGCAGCGTGGATCTTTTAGGAACAGGATCCGGTTGGGCTAGTTGGATTATGCCTTACTTTAATCAAGGACATAAGATAGGAGATGTGATAAGATTTGCACTCCAGGATTCAAGAGATTATTTCATTACTATAGCCTGGCCTTACGGAGAAATTAACCCAAACATACCCTCTCAAATGGAGTTGATAGGAGATCCTCTTGTGAGTTATGGTAATAATCATCCTTCTTACATGGCTGCTAGTGCTTTTGATGTATCAGCTTCTCTAATGGGAACAGAAAACCAGAGAGCAGTCCCTCTTTTCAGTGGAATGATTAACCTTGTGTCATCTCCATTCAGCACCTACAATATAAGATTTGAGGGAGATTGTGGAAGGATGATTATAATAAACAATTTGGCACAGCTACAAAGATTGGCTAATATTAATATGATTAATTATAATGAAATACGAAATCTGCTTAGCTCTTCAGAAGGAGTAATACTTGATGCCAACCAGAACAGGATTAGCTCTCTGCAAAAAGCTGCTGCTTTAATTGTAGAATCAAACTGCAATCTAATCTTTGAAAAGTAAGATTTTTCTAGAGAAACACCCCCCAATGCCAACAAAATTTTTTATTATTTCTTTCCCCAACCTGAACCTCACCAACCTAAAACTTTTTATATAACATAATCAAAAAATTATTTTATGGTCCTAGAACACTTATTCCCTGAGAACTGGCTTGAGAAAAGGGTTGGTTATGCTTTTCTTATTGCTGTTATCTATTCTACTGTTGGGATTATTGCTGCCAGGTTGTTGTTTGGGGCTAATTCTGGCATTGTTAGTGTTATTTTTACTTCTCTGCTTATTCTTCCTTATCTGCAGAAAATGTTTAAGAAGGAGGAAAAAGAAGAGGAGACTGAGAAAAGGCTTTCTTTAAAGAATTTTGCTTCTGTTAAGCATTTTTTTAAGAACAACCAGGCTATAAGGGTTTATTTTGCTATTTTCTTTGGCATTTATCTGACTTATACTTTTTATTCCTTTATCCTTCCTCAGCTCGGAGTCAACACTTTTAACATCTTTAAGGAGCAGTTGTTTGTTGACCCTGCTCTTAGGGGAAGGGCTTATATTTTCGACACTTTTGTGAGCATCCTGGCTAATAACTGGTGGGTTTTGCTTGCCTGCTTTTTACTGGCTATTGTTGCTGGTGACGGAGCTATCTTTTTTATAACCTGGAATGCCAGCAGCTGGGGTGCTTTGTTTGGGTACAGGGCTTTTGCAGCTGGCAGTGCTGCTGGTGTCAGCCCTTGGGGGTACTTATTCTTGATATTTATCATTACCCTGCCTCATTTAATACTTGAAGGCGGAGCCTATATATTGGCTGCTATTTCTGGGGGCATTATATCTGATGAGATTATTAAGGAGAGAAAGGATATTAGAAATTTTATTTTTTATCTTATCTGCGGCTTTGCCCTGATTGTGTTTTTAAAACTAATCCTTGGGTATGGATTTGGAATAACAAGCCCTTTAATCTTCAGCTTAATCTGTGTTATAGTAATTACCAGCATGATTCATTTTATTGGAAACTTGTTTCAGCAGAAAAGACTGAAAAAAGTGTTTGCTAATAATTACACCTTGTTCATAATAGCGATTATTATATTCATTATCGGCGCATTAGTAGAAACCATTGTTCTTAACAAGGTTGAGATTCTTAACAAGATTTATATGCTTAGCATGATGTTTACATAAAAATTTCTGGGTTATTATTTTTATTTCTTTTACATAATAATAAACTGTCCGCCTGGTTCATGCACTGCAAGCTCTTGGTTTAAAATCTGCTTTAATTCCTGCCTGCTCAGCATAGTCTCAGATATTAGCTGCCTGTACATCTGTCTTTGACGCCAAAATTCTTTTTTTGTATCACTGGAATTGTCTTCTCCCAGGTTTATTATTCCTCCAAAGAGCTTGGCTATAGGAGCATGAACATCTATGTCTTTGCTTGTTTTTCCATAGAACTTTCTCATAAAGTACTTGGGATCTGGCCTGTAGAATTTTTTGTTGTGCTCTGTAAATTCTCTTTTTCCTTTTTCATCATTGCCCACATAGCGGTTCTTGGTTCTATTGTATTTTAACAAGTCCTGTATAAATGCCTGGTTTTTTTCTAATTTAGGATTAACAAGGGCTGTTGGCAGGTCTGCAGATAATTTGGTTGAGCTTGTGTTTATAATATTAAGGACTCCAAGATAGTCTTCTTTTTTTTGCAAAAGCCTGTCCAGGGCTTCTTTGATTATTCTTGTCTGGAACATGCTGTAATGAAAACCCGGGCGGTCAAGCCTGGGCGGGTAGCCTGCGTACTGGTCTTCTGCATGAAAAGTGAGTTCATTTTTCTGCATATTAAATATTCGCATATTCCTCATCCTGAACAAGCCTGCTTTTCTCAGCACCTTGTCAGGAAGATTTTCTTTTGCATAGATAAAGTTGCCTTTTATTTGCAAGGGATGAATATCATTCTCATTGATTACATCTGCTATTGTTTTGTATGCCTGCTGTACTCTTTCCTCTACTTTTTCGCATTTAACTCCGAATAGTTGTCCAAAGAAATACTTCTTATTATTCATGCTTATTAATTTGTCAATGATTTTTTCCCATTTCCCTCCAAAAGCCTTTATTTTTTGTTCTTTTTCCGACTGTTTTTCCTGGCTTTCAGGCATTCCTCTTATTTCCTCAAGAAGTTCAGCTTTTTCTTTCTCAAGCACTTTTATCTCGTCTTGTATCTTATGAATTCCGTATAAATCTGTTAGCATGCTTACCACAAAGGGTTTTACATACTGCAGCCTGCTGACCTTTCTTTCAGGGTTTTTCATGCGCATGGTTCTGTCAACAAAGGCTTTTACTCCTGGAAAATCAGGGTAAAGCACTTTGCATATGAACAGTTCTGGAGAAAAGTAGAGCTGGCTGACATTGTCCTGGACTCCTCTTTCAAAATCTATTTTCAGGCCTTGCTCTAGCAAATGTTTGGTTCTGTACTCAGTATATTTGTTTCTGAACTCCTTGGCCAATTCCTGGTGTTTCTGCCTAAAGATGCCTGGAGAGAGTATGCCTCCGGATTTTTCATAAAATCTTTTTTCAAAAAGATGGGCTGCTGTGTTAGCATTAGAGCTTGCCTGGTCAGGTGTTATGCCAAAGGTGTTGCACACTTCCAGCAGGTCTTTAAAGATGTATCTGGCTTTTGGATGAAGCCAGGCTTTGAATGGTTTATCAACATCATCCCCTCCATAATATAGTATGTCATAAGCTTTTTCTTTATCTCCTTTTTTGGCCAACCCTGCTTGTTCTCTTAATTCTTCATAGTCAAATGATTTTTCAAATACTTTTTCTGTTCCTTCTTTTTGATATAATTTGTTGACAAGAGTTGCTAATCTGTGATTAAGCAGGTGAGGCCAAATTATTTTTGCAAGCGTGACTGTGTTAATAGATACGCCTGGTATGTCATAACGCCTGATAAACTCCTCATGCACCTTTTGCCTTGGAACAATCACTTTTTCCTTGCCAGTCCTAAAAAGCCTGGTTTTGCTTAAATGCTTAAAATCATAGTCGCCCTGGGTAAAGTAAGTATAGCATCTTTCTGGATTAATAAAATCAGCAGAGGATAGCATCAGGTTCATATTATTATGGTGGTGTTTTATTTGAAAACCAAGAATATTTTTTTCTCCTGAATCAATATCAGTATCTATCCGCCCTATGTATTCTCCATCTACTCTTCTTACAGAAGATATAATTGCATTAATAACCTCTTCTGGTGTTCCATACTGAAATTTTTCTATGTCCAGGAAAACACTGGGTGTCTGGTCAAGCCATTCATGCTCATTAATCATTCCTTTTGGTTTTATTCCTTCAAAATAAATCTTTTTTCTAAGCTTTTTTTTAAGCTTATCATCTCCTTTTACTTCAGGATGCCTGTGCATTATGTCAAGAAAGAGCATTGTTCTCTGGTAGTCAAAGTCATACTTCAGGGTGTTGGAGCTTTTTATCTGCTTAATCCTGCTCTCCAAGTCCTGCTTTTTTTGCCTGAGTCTTTGTGCACGTTCAAAAATCTTTTTATCATAATTCAAATTATCTTTGTCTCTCTCTTCGCCCCCTATTTCTTCTAGTTTTTCCTTAACCAGCTTCCTAAGGTCTTTGCGTGTCTTGCTGTGAAGATTAAAGTATTGTACTCTGCAGAACAAGTCTTCCAGCTGGTATTTTATGCTCTCCACATAGTCCTCTACATCAGGATACTCTGCTTTATGGCTCAGCAGTCTCTTAAAGGTATTAAACAATTCTTCCTGCTCTGATTTAAGGATGTATATCTCCTTATCTTTGGAAAATATTGCATCTATGCCTTTTTCACCAAGCACCTGCTTGCTGTTTTCAAGAAATCTTCTGCCAAAAGGCTTTTTTAATATCTTTTTATAATAAGCATCATTTTTCTTGTCTGTTAATTTAGGGTAATCAATCTCTATGTCTAAAGGCTCAAACACTTTTTTCTGTGCATTAATATAATGATGCTTGTGCTTAAAAGAATACCTGGTCTGCTGAAATAGGTGAATCAATAAATTTTTATCTTCTTGTTGTTTAAATCTGTACCCAATGCTTTCAAAAAGCAAAGGAATAATTTTTTTATCAAAGTCATCTTTATGATAATCTTTTTTAATAAAACTCGTTATATCATCTAATGAACCTGTTAATTGTTTCTTATTGGTCCTGAGCATTGCCTTGTACAAGGAATCAATTTCCTGGTCTAACTTGCTCTTTTCCTTTAGTATCTTTAACAACCAGGACTCTATCTCTGCTTTTTGCATGATTCCAAAATCCCATTTCATGCTTTGAGTGTGGCAGGTGATCAGCTCATTGGTTGCTTCTTCCGGAAGCTTGTCATAATCTCTTTTATCCAGAAAAAGCTGCACAATTCTTTTGTCTATTATATCAAAGGCGTATTCTCCCTGTTTTATATCAAAAGAATCTGATTTTTCCAAGCCCTGTTCCACAAGTATTTTTTCAAGAGAAATCTTTTTTTCCCTGCTTGCAGGCCAAATGGTTTTTTTCTTCTTAAGCTTGGTCTGGTCATTAGGATAAACCCCTATGAAATTAGTTGAGAACTGGTAAGCCTTGTTACCCTGCCAAAGAGTCATGGTTAGGTGTGAGCCTGGCCCTTCAAATTCAAACTTGCCAATAAACATGGATGATTGTGCCATACAAGCCCAGGAAAACATCTACATTTAAATATGTTATCCATTCTAAAGTAGTAACTAATTTGTGGCTTATTCCTGCGAAAGCTTTTTATAAACCCAAACCAAAAAACAAAAATAAAGAGCTTATATTCAACAAAACGAGGTGAATAAATGGCAGAAAAAGACAAAGGCAACTACTTATTCGCACTAATAGCAATGGTAGCAATAGTAGCCATAGTGGCAATAGTAGTTATGTTTATGAATAGAGGGGAAGAGGCAGCCACAATTACAACAACATCTGAACCTGAATTACAAAAGGCATATGTTGTGTCTGGGCTTACTGATGAGGAATATGACATGCTTTCTGAAGTAATGGAAGAAGAAAACGTGGTGGGAAAGCCAATGGAATCTGGCGGGGGAGATCCTCATTGTGGTCGGGTGACATGTTTTTGTTATGCAACTTCAAGAAAAACTCCTGGATGCTGCAAGTATAACCGTGCATGTAGCTCAGAATCTGCTTGTAAAGGCTGCGGAGGGTACTGGGGAACTCCGGACTATCTTTATTAAGTTAAAATTATAAATTATTTCTTTTTTTATTAACTCTTTCTCTTCAAAATAACCAATTCAGAAAACAACCACCACCATCACTGCATCCATTAGTATAAATACTAACAGCAGTATCCAATCTACTATTCCTCCTGTTTTTAAGGGGCCTTTTGCTCTTAGTTTGCTTGGCCAGAACCATGCTATTCCTTTCATGGTTATGCTGTCAAAGGCCAGGTGGGAGCCAAAGCCTATCAGAACAGCTAAGGAGTAGTAAGGATTGCCTGTGATTAAAAAGGCTAGTATCATAAAGAATACCATGGGCAGGATGCTGTGGAAAAAGCCTCTGTGTGCAAAAAAGAAACGCACAAATCTTAGTTTTAGTTTCCTGGCTATGAATGAGTCATAATCTATGTCTGGCAGAAGAGCTGATACCACCACGATTGATAGAAAAACATATTTGTTTATGGGCAAAGGGATTATTTTTACTTTTAAAAGCCCTGCAAATAATGCAACTGCCATATGGGTTATATACATCATTTTAAGAAATAATCTATTGATTGGTTAATATAATTGTTTTGCTTCTTTGGTCATTTGAAGGATTATCATCTCCTAGTTTGGCAGTAGAATCAGCTGTTGCTATTATCTTCATAGGACCTTCCTTTGTTACTGTTGCTATCCTGAAAACAGCTGTTGAGGTTTCTCCTGGCTTTAATATCTGGGTTATCACGCTGTTGAGAAGCGTGGGCTTAACATTCTCTGCATTAGGTATTAGTTTTGCCTGCACATAAAAAGGAGTGTTTATCTCCACAAAGCCTTTGTTAGCAACTATCACCCTGATTTCAAACGGCTCTCCTATTAACGGGCTTGGAGGATTAACCTTTATATCATCTACACCCACATCAAGAAATTCTTCTTCAACCATTTCCTCTTCATACTCAGCAACTGCAAAGCCAGTAATAGCATTGGCAGAACTGCCTGTGTTTTCATAACGCAACAGCACCTGTCCTGTAACAGCCACAATAGCTACTATGGCCAGAACAACGAATATTTCAAAAACAGGGCTTGAATCCTTTTTTTTAGGCATTCTAGTATATGGTATAAGAACAGTAGTTTAAAAAATTTTCTAAAATAGGCACTGGACATCCCTGAGTAAAGTATATAAACATGGCTTGCAATTATTATCTGTCAAATCTGTGTCTCTAAAATAGAAAGGTTTAAATAAAATATCTATTATTCAGTAGCAAAACAGAGGGGCGCGGGGGGTGTTGATGACAAAGAAAACTGTTAAAGTAAGGAGAGGAATCTCAAAAGAGTTTCATGAGAATCTTGGCAAATCCCTATTTCTAAGCCCTTATGAAGCAATAATACAGGGCATTGATAATGCCTGGGATGCAGATGCTCCTCTTGTGGAAATAATAATTGATGATAAAAATAAAAGTCTTCTCATAAGAGATAATGGGGAAGGCATGAATCTTGAAGACCTTAAGCACTTCAATACTTATGGCACTAATATTAAGAAGCTTAACCCCAGAACCCGCACTGGAAGACTAAAAATAGGTGATGCAGGAGTAGGCAAGGAGTTCATAAGATACCTTTGTTTTGGCTATCAAATGAGCACAGTAAAAAAAGGAAAAGGAAAAAAATATCATACCAAAGAGGTGTTTGTAAGAAAAACCATTCAGCACTCCATCTTAACCAGCCCTAAGTTTGAAGAGATGAATCTTAATGAGAAGCAAAAAGATAAATATATTGAGCGGATTGTCAAAAGAGTTCTTGATAAAAGAGAATCCCCTCACACCATACCTGAGTTAAACACCAGTCTGCTTATAGAGGATGTTGAGGAAGAGTATGGTTCTTTAGAAAAAATAATTAATCAGGGCTTATGGGGAAAGGTTAGTTATAGTGAAGAAAGAATAACTGACCAAAAAAAACATGGCACAGAAATCATTATGAAGCCTTTGGGTTCTAAAAAAGGAAAAATCACAATTGAAACAGACAAGCTTGCTGATTTGATTAAACAAAAGTTTGCACTCCAGCTCAGCCCTGCTTTTAGAGTAAAAATGAATGATATAGAGATAGAAACCCCTATTCCAAAAGAAGCAATTGTTTATGAAATCAAGGATGCCCTAGAAAAATGCGGTCCTATTAGAGGGCATATATATTATCTTCCGCATAAAACAATAGAAAAGGATGTGCGTGGAATTCATCTTGTGGTTGGAAGAACCCTGGGCGAAGGAGGAATTGTCAAGCTGGAAGAAATGGCTCTGGGTTTTGCAGCACGCACATATGGGTTTATAGAAGTAGAATCATTAAAGCCAGATCTTGGATTTGACAAGCAGCGCATACAAAAAGGGACTGAGGAGCTTTTAGAACTAAAAAGTCATATAAAAAATATTGCTCGCGGAATCTATACAAACATAAAGAGAGAGCAGGAAAAAAAAGAAGAAGCAAAGCTAAGAAATTTTCTTAAAGAAGCAACAGACTGGGTTGAAAAAAGATTAGACAAAAAAACTAAAATTGAGCTGGCAGAACCATCAGTTTCCGGCCCTTTTGCTAAATATATGGAAACAGAGGAAGATGGTGCTGTTATTTACATAAATAAGGAAAAAAGAATTGAGGATGATAGAAATCTTTTGGCTCACCTCAAAGCAGAATTTCGCAGGGACTGTGGGTATGCTATTGCAAAGCACAGAGCAGAGCAGTTCAAAGAGTTTGGTATGAAGCGTTTCATAGACATGCTGGATGAAATGTATTTTGAAGAAGATGACAATCTTATATCTAAAAACAGCAGGACTCTTGCCCAGATTTTTGAAGGCATTGGTGATTTAAGGCTTGAAACCAGGCCAGACATGCTAGAGATTTATCCTTTAAGGCTGTACCCTGGGTCAGAACTTTCAGAAATCACTGGAAGAAATCTTTTGGTTTTCAGAAGGCTTGCAGAAGCAGGTCTCTTTAATCAAAGACCAAGCGAAACTTACAAGGGAGCTGAAGCAATTGAAATTCTTCAGAAAATTAGGGGGCACAAACTTCTGGTTGAGATAATAAGAGAGAACTTTGCAAGGACAAGTGTAACCCGGTTCCAGCATATAGAAACCAAACTAATCAAGAATCTCAGAAGATACGAGTTCAATAACCCTGAAAAGAAAATAAGCTACATAGAAAAACTAGGCAATACCATGCCTGTTTATCTTGTAAAAAACGGTTTTGAAGAAATCTTTATTACCAAGTTCTTTGATGAAAAAATAGAACTAATAAAAAAAGACAAGAAAGAAACAATTGGAGTGCATCAAGCTTCAAATTATATATATGAAGCAACTGGCATGAGGATTCAGCCCAAACAGCTTAGCAGAATGAGCACAGACCCTGATTTTCCTTTCTTAAAAATGACATCAACAGACACCTACTTAAAGGCTTTTCATAAAAGCGCTGTAGAGCAGCTCATCCCTATCATTGAAAAAAACAAGAAGGTAAGGCAAGAATACCAAATTGTTTAAAAATAAATATGAATATATTATTTTAAATATATTTAAAACATATTTTAAATTATGTGAAAAAGTAAAATGCAAGAAGCAGCCCATGCTTTTCTAGAAGAGAGCAAAGGTATATACCTGCGCCCTGCTCAAATCAAAGAAAAATTCGGAGCCTCTGTCTGGGAAAACATAGAGATGGATTCAAAATTCTTTCTTGACCTGATACAAAAAGGTTCTGTTCTAAAACAAGAAGTTGGATACTCCCAAAGGCTCAGAACAGCTGACCTTGCTAAAGTATTTCATATTGAAAACAGCGCTCTTATCAAGCTTGCTAAGAAAAATCCTTTTTTCTGCCTGGACTATATAAACAGAGACAGTTATATCTCGTTAAGGGGATTTATGGCATACCTGATGCAAAAAAAAAGAGAGATTGAAACCAAGACTCCAAAAGAATTCGGAGACCCATACATGAAAAAACATGACATTATACTAAGCAGGTATGTCGACCCTGTTAAGTTAGACTATGGAAAAAAATATGACAGGGCAGATGTTAGAAAGTTCTATTATAACTTGCTTCTTGACATGCACAGAACTGCTCTGGAAAACAAAAATAAGATTTTTAATGATAATTATAAGTTCTTGATAAAAGAGTACTCTGACCTTGAGGAGGATAAAGTAGACTTGAGAAAGACATATATTGGCAGTGAAACAAGTTTTATTTTAAGTTCCATGGGCAAGCACGCCTTGCTAACAAGAGAGCAGGAATATGCTTTTGGAAAAAAAATAGAGCAGAAAAGAGAAGAAATATTCAAGCATATTATTGAGAAAAAATATATCTTAAATAAAATAAGAAAGGATATTAATGAAGCCCTGGAAGCCCAGGAAGCCTTGAATAAAAAACATGGTGAAAGCTTGGATGAAACCCTTGAAAACAAGGGAAAAGACCTTGAAGATATTATTTGTTGTGAAGATGTGAACGTCTTCAAAAAAAAGTTTGAAAAGGCTGAGAAAAGAAGGGAGAAAGCCCTAAAATCTTTTCTAGGAAAATACTTGTTTGTAACAAAATACTTAACAGAACTGTTTAATGAGTTCAAAACAATTGAGAGCAGGAATTTCTTGTACAATGGATTGTCTGAAGAGCGCTCCCTGCAAGGCGACAATAAGAAGCCAGAATGCCTGGTTGATTATGTTGTAAAAGATATAGAAAAGGCTATTAAAATAAATCACCCGGATGAAATAGTACGACTTTGGAAAGGTTATGAGAAGACTGCTCGGGAAAAAATAGAATTTATAGAGAACTTTCATAATGCCAAAGAAAAAGGAGATTTTGCACTGAAAAAGCTTCTTAGCAAACTTAAATTCAAAAAAAAATACTGGAAAAAAACTTATGAAACTTACAAATCAATATTTCCTCATCTTGACCCTGTTAGCCCTGAAATAGAAAAGCTTCATGATGAGCTTATATCTAACAAAAATGAGCTTGCAAGTTCAAATACAAAACTGGTTGTGAGTATAGCAAAAAAATACCAGCACAGGGGTATGGAATTTACTGACCTGATTCAGGAGGGAAACATGGGAGCTCTAAGAGCAATAGACAGCTGGGAATACAGAAGAGGGTATAAATTTTCAACATATGCTACTTGGTGGATTAAACAGTCAATAACAAGGGCTATAGCAGACCAGGCAAGGACTATCAGGACTCCTGTGCATTCAGTGGAAAAAATAAACAAGTACTTGGGAATTGCCAGGAAATTATTTGGCAGGTTAGGCAGAGAGCCAACAACAGAAGAAGTTGCTAAAGAAATGAATGTTGCTGAGGAAAGAGTTGAGAAGTATAAAAAATGGGCTGAAAAACCAATCTCACTATCAACAACAATAGGAGAAGAAGTAGAGGTTGAAATAGGTGAGCTTGTTGAGGATCCAAAAGCTGATACTGAACATGCTGCTGCACAATCATTAGTAGGTTATCAGGTCAGAAAAGTTATCCATGACACTTTTAAAAAGGATCCTGACCGTAAAAGAAAAATTAAAATTCTTTACATGCGCTTTGGAATTGGTAAGTATAATTTCCATACCTTGGACGAAGTTGGTATAGAATTCAAAGTTACCAGGGAAAGAATAAGACAGATTGAATTAAAAGCATTAAACAAATTAAAAGAGCCCTTTATAAAAGCTGGTCTTGACAGGGTTGTAAGATAAGTACATTTTTAATTCACTCAATATCCTCTAACTCTTTATCCAGGTCAAGGTTTTCTAAGTCATCCTGGCTTTCTCGCGAGCCTTGGCGAGCGAGCAATGAATCTTCTTTTTCTTTTGTTTTCTTTTTAATAGGCTCTTCTTCTATTTTTTCTTCTTTTACTTCCTCTTCAACAGGTTCTTCTTCCTTAATTTCCTCTGCCTTTACTTCCTCTTGCTTAATCTCTTCCTCTTCATCCCCACCAGCTACTTCCTGCTTTATTTCCTCTTCGGTTCCGTAGGAACCCTCAGAAATCTTCGATTTCTGTTGCTCTTCATCCCCACCTTCATCCTGCGCAACTGCTTTGTCTGCTTCTTGTTTTAACTTCTTTATCTCTTCATCAGGGTCAGGGCTTTTGTCAATCTTATTAGCAACCAGCTCAATCCTGTCAAAGTTCTGATTCTTATTAGCTCTTCCACTCACCAAAATAATATTTCCCAGGAGCTCTGTTTTTATTGGCTCAAACTTGGCAGGGTCATCTTTAAAAACCATTACCTTGGATTTGTCCATATCTAATAGTTGCTCTGCCTGCTGCCTCCAGAAAACAGCTCTTATATTATCACTTCCATCATCAAGGTAAAGGTTTAATACATAATTATAATCCGGCTCCACAATACTGTGGGTCGGGCATAAAAAGCCTTGGTCCCCAAGCCTTATCCTCTTGCTGCACTGCGGGCACACCTCAAAAAAGTTTATATCAAACACCTGCACAATAGTGGCTAAGATTTCAACACTAGCATCATCTTCTTTTATATCAGCAATGCTCTTTCTAACAGCAACAGGGCGCTCATAAGGCTTTGCTTCTACTTCAACACCAGGAGGATTAATAATGAATTTTGAGAGCTCGCTCAGATGAATTTCTTTTCTGCCCTGGTTATCCCTTACATAGCCACCTCTTATCTTGACCACATCTCCTTCTTTAACACTATTAATATTCTCTGCCTGCTTGTGCCACATAACAACACGAATAACACCTGTCTCATCACCTATGAGCATGTTAGAAACCTTTCCAGAATGCTTTTCTGTCTGAAACTCTCTAAGCTCGTATTTCTGCAGTATCTTGCCAACAACATCAACATTGCGCATGCCAGTCAACACATTTTTTATCTGGAGCTTTTCACCAATCTCAAACAGCTTCACACCAAGCTCATTAGCAATTATATGAGCAGCTCCTTGCTCAGAAATAAGCCCTGACAACTGCTTAAGCTTAGCCTTAATCTTGTCATCCAGCTCCTCATCTGACAAGCCTGTTTTTTCAGAAATCCTGCTCTTAATCTGTTCTAAAGGCATGTTAATCATTAAATACCACCCTAATAACTCTTTCAAAAGAACAACTGAGGGGTTTTTTAAAAACTTTTCCATAGTAGAGCCGGATAATTCACAGGATGGGCTTTTTGTTGCAAGAATTAGCTTTATCAATCCTTATTAATTGCCACGCATTCATCTGAGAAGAATGAGCCTAGTTGTTTTTCTATCTCTGATTTAAGGGTTGATTCTATCAGGTTTTTAACATTGCCGTCTTTTAGCAGGGCATTCACATATTCATTGTTTACTGCTGGTATCATTTTCACTAGTTCCTGCTGCAAGTACTCAACATCTGGAAGCCTGCCTTCAAGTATATCAGTAATAAACTCTTTCTTAACAGCGTCTGGAAGCTTGTCAAGCTCTTTCTCAAGCATGTCCTTTGCTGCTCCTTTAAAGTCTCTTTTCAGAACAATCTCTTTTAGCACGTCTGGTGTTTTTTCATCAAACTTGTCAATTGCCTTGTCAAGCAAAAACTGTTTTACCTTGTCTGGTGTGCTGTAGTCTGTCAGAACTTTGTGATAAATATTTTCTACCTCTTCATTGTCAAGGCAGTTGATTGCCTGCTCTGCACTTATTCCATATGACTCGCCGCATCCTTTTTCAAGGGCTTTTTCTATTATCTTATCTTTTACCTCTCTTCCACTGCTGCTCCTGGCTATCTCCAGCAGAGCCTGTTTTTTCTCGTCAGTGCTGAGCTCTTTCTCAGCTGCTTTTACCAGTTCCTGGTATGCAAGGCTTTTAGGGTCTTCTCCTTTGGCTATCTCCTTAAGTATCTCAGGTGTTTTTGTCTGGTCTATATATCCTACTCCTTTTTCATAAGCCATGCGCTTGGCAGACTCAGCAACACCTTCTCCTGTTACAAAGGCATCAAACAAGGTTTTTGCATCATCATTTTTTATCTGGTTTGACAGGGTGTTAAGCACTGTTTGTTTTTCCCAGAGCTTTAAGTCATCAATAGAATTAACAACAGAAGTGCCTATTATGTCTTCATTAATAGTTCCAACCACGAATTCCTCAAGATAATTTTTTATGTCTGCGTCCAGCTTGTCAAGATTAACAATGTCTATCATGTCAAAACTGCCTTCCCCTGTTACTGCATTAACAATATCGCTTGTGTCAGGCAGCTTGATATAAGGCTTTAAATTATCAGGTATAAGGCTTGCAGGAATAAATTCTCCTAGCTGTTCCTCTATCATCTCACTAATAACCAGGTCAAGCAGTGAATTGGTTTGCGCGCAGTTGCTCACAGCATGCTCCATTATCTTGTTGCCATTCTTGTCAACAGGTATTAGTGATACACAGTAGTCTTTTCTTATTAGTTTATCTATAATTATTGCCAAGTCCCCGCATTTATGAAGGTTGAAAACCATTTTACCGTCCTTAACAACCCCTTTGATTCCAGGCACAAGAATGGTTTCTCCTGTGAACTTGCTCACAGGCACATCACAGCTCTCAAGATTCAGAAAGTCTGTGTAAGGGTTCTTCTTAACATACTGGTCTAGCTGGCTTACTTTTTTATTCATCTCATCATTAGCCATCACAACAAAATGACTTGGATTATATTTATCCAAAACATCCACTGGCAGGATGTTTGTCAGGTAATCACTGCAATAAACTTCATAGCCAGCAACATCCAGGGGTTTGCCATCCTTGTCAAGAGGAACATCAACTATTACCTCGAACTTTCTTGGTTTAAAGTCTTCCAACACACTGAGAATATTAATTGCTGTGAACAAGTAGCCTAGAGGAGGGAATATGGTTCCTAGAAAGCCTGCTGCCTGCATTACCTTGTCAACATCTGACTCAGAACTCTCCTCCACCTCTATAATTTCCACATCTCCTTTTTTAACAGGCTCAGGAGGCTTGTCTTTTAAGTGAAAAGCAAACCTTATAGGGAACAAGTCTTCTCTTTCCTGTGCTGGCTTTGCACACAGCCTGAACTTGTTCTTCTTGTACTTGCACTGAATTGTTTCTGTGTTCACAAAATATCCTTGCTCAGCCTCTCCTGGCTTTGCCAGTCTTAGTTCTTTGTAATCAAAAAAAGGCACAACATCAAATACATCAAGCAATGACTTCATTTGCATAAGCTCTGCATTTTCCAGCTCCCCATAATCATCATAATCAAGCTGATACACATAATACCTATAAGGAGAAGCAGGGGCTGGCTTGGTTATGCTTCCATAATAGAACTGGTATGAATCAATTAATTCATATTCATCACCAGGCTTATCTCCCTGCTTGGAAAAAAGAGAGGCTGTGTTTGCTTGTGTGTCAAAAACTATTCGCAAGTCAGTTATTGAAAAAGCATCTGATAAATTAAACTCGCATGAGCACCCATACTTCTGGTTTGAAAAGCAGTCCTCAAAAAACTCCAGTATGTCATAGAACAAGTGATAGCCTTCCTCGCACCTGTCAGCAAACATGAGCTTGTAATCATAGTCCTGCTCATTAAACTCACTCATTTTTTCTCTTAAACATTTCCAAGGGTCATCCTCGCACTCGTTCCAGGTGTTCTCAAACCACTCTGTTACTGGCTCAATAGGGTTTTCTATTTTCTTGTTAACCCTCAAGGTAAAAGATGGTTTAAAAGCATAGCTGCCAGGAGCCTGTGCCAGAGAATAATCCAGCTCAGTGCTTTCTGCATTAACACTTTCTGCACCAGCATTCTCTGCATCAGCACTTTCTTCAGAAGAAGTGTCTTGGTCTGGTTCTGATGGCTCTGATGGCTTTGATGATTCTGATGATTCAAAAAATTCTTCTGGCAGATTATACAATTCACAAATCTTGTCTAAGTCTGTGTTCACAAGCTGGTTGCAGTTGCTTTCTGGCTTAGCAGCATACCCTTTTTCAATCAAGCACATGGGCTGGATATGGTTGTTGCTCAAAACTATTTCCTGCCCTTTATAATGCATGGGTGACTGAACACCTTGATATATAACCCCAAAATGCAGGTGCGGAACAAACTCTCTTGTGTCACAGCCATTGCTGCCAGAAGTTCCTATTCTTTGTCCCTGCACCACATCATCATTAACCTTAACATCAATTTTTTCCAAGTGAAGATACTCTGTGCTTAAGCCAGAGCCATGATTAATAACAATTCTTCCCCAGCAAGGGTCAGTAAGAATCACTTTTCCTAAAGCAGCTGCCAGCACTGGTGTTCCTTTTGGAGCCCGGATATCAACAGCAGGATGGTATTTGCTCCCCCCAACAACATCTCTTTCACCAAAGCAAGAGGTGATTGTGTGGTCAGAGTAATCAACAGGCCAGATAAGCCTGCCTTCCTCATAAGTCTGGGCTATTGCCAGGGGAGACTTAATCCTGCTCTGAATATCAACCACATTAATCCTTAGTTCTGTGTCAGAGGTTCCATGAACAAAAAAATGATTGTCATGTATTTCCAGGCTCATGTTATAAGAAATAGGCAGCTCTATGTTTGTGAACTCATAATACTTGTTTGTTCGGCTTAAAAAATCCTTGTTAAAGGCATTGACAAAAGCTGTTTCACAATCAGGAAGGCAAAGATTTTCATTAGTGCTCCAAAGAGGATAAACAAACTTGCCGCATGGAGACTCCCACTCATCAACTTCTTGTTCCTCATCAACTCCAAAAAAGCATGATTTTCTTATTTTATCCAGGGCTTGCTGGCCTGCAAATTCTGCTGCCTGCTCTATGAATAAACTAACAGCATCTGCGTCTTGAAGAGATGCAAAAACAGCTGATTGCTTGGTGCCGATAAGCATTTCCCTGCCAGATAAATCAGTAACCTCTTTTGCATTGCTCAAGCCAATAAGGGCTGTTGTCAAGGCCACTATTGTAAAGACCACTACAAAAAGCGGGTAAACCTGTGCTTTTCTGTTTTTTAATCTCAGTTTTACTTTATCCATTTTTATTTTATCTTATGTTAAGCCTTTCAGGTGTTTTATTTCAATAAATGCTGTGTGGGAGTAAAGCATTATCTGGGCTAGTTCTCCGTCTGGGCAAGGAACCACCTGGGAGCCAAAGCCTGCTTCACGATAAGGAGTTATAAAAAGCTTGAAGATTAATCCCCTGCTGGCTGGGTCTGATGATTTGGCTGCTAGCAAAGCCAGCTGTCCTGCTGTTAGCAAGCGGTTTATGCTTTTCTCAATCCCTTCAAGATAACTCTTGTGCCCAAAGCCCTTCTTTTTTACTTTAGGATTAGAATAGATTATCCATGCTTCCCAGTCATCTTCATATGCCTCATCAAAAAAAGTGTTTATTGAGTTTTTCAAGGTCTTGTAATTCCTGTCTTTATCCTTACTACATGTCCATGATACCAGGTCTGCATTGGTAATGCCTTCTCCTATGCCAGGGAACAAGTCTTCAACAGGGTAATCATCACTAATAACAGCTGGTGTTCTTAAAAAGGTTTTAAGCAAAAACTCTGTTCTTACAGAGGAAAAATCTGATTCTATGCTTTCTGCCTTGTTCCTGGCGCCAAGCCTGAAAAGAAAAATAAATATTATGAATATGAATACTAACAAGACAACTGATAATATTGTCACAATGGTTTTCATGCCTTTTCTTGAATTAATCAAACTGCTCATTCAAATCACTCGCTGTTAGTTTGGAATGATAATCTCAACTTTAAGATAGCCTGCCCTGTTCACATCATTTCTCCTGTAAACAACAGGGATTTTCTTGGTGTAGAGCTCTGCACTGCCTGCACCCTTAATCCTGCTCCTGGCCAAAGGCTCTAAGCGGTTAAACCACAGCCCATTAAGATAAGCTGTTTTGATTGGCTCTTTTTCCAGGTTATATAATATCAATTTTGCAGATATATGCCTTTCATAATCATAAGCAATAGATTTGTCAAGGGTCTGGTTGGTAAAATTATCCCAGCTAATAACACCAGGGTGAACCCTGCCAGTAAGATTATCCATATACATAATTGAGTTAGGAGCATACATCAGCCTGTAGAAAAGAACTTCCCTTTGAACAGGCTTAACATCAACAGAAATATTAACAAAAAGGTTTATCAGGGCAAAAATAGCCACCATTACAACCACTGTTAACACTATGTAAGGCAGAAGTTCAAGCCACTCCTCAGTTCCCAACCCCTTTTTGTTATTCAGGCTCAGCCTCTTTTTTATTATTCTCATCCTTATTCTTTGCTTAAATCATTTATACTTAAATCACTCCTCTTTATCATTTGTACTTAAATCATCCATCCCTTTCTCTTCAAATGTAATGGTGTTGTTATCAGCCACCACTAACAATTTAAGCATGTTCTTGTCAATTGTGACAGGAATTATTTTTACATAATCATTATGCCCAAACAAAAAAGCAGTTTTATGCCTGTTATCCATGAGTGTGTCAGAGCGGTCTGTTAAGATGACTGCTCCAGGCTCAAGACCAAAGTCCAGGAGCATGTTGTCTGGAAGATTAACATCATAATCAACAACAAACTTTCCATTGCTGGCATGCAAGGCATCAACAAGCAAGGCCAGGTCCCTGGAATAAAACTTTTTATGATAAGCAGAATCACCAACAGCATCCTTAACTCTTCCAAGAACAGCTATCACAAAAAAGGCTCCCAGCATCAAGCCAAATAATACATAAAAAGAAGTTGCAATCATGCTCCTGGCTTTCTTGTTATTAAAATCATAAAAACTCATAACTTAAATTGTTGATAAACGAGTTTAAAAAGATTTAGGTTTTTAGAACAATTACTAATAATTATTATTAATCCAAGCAACTATTATTAATCCATGCTGTAATCCCTTGAGTAAGAAGCACAATAAGTTTTTTTGCCTAATGGGCGCACTTCGCACGGCTTTTCTTTAGAAGCAAACTCGCAAGGGTCTTTATCACAGTAATCCTGTTCTCTTGTGTCGCAGTCCTCTGTATCAGTGATTGCCCTGCAGTAAGCAAGGCATTTTTTTTCTCTTAATTCCTCTGAATCGCAGTCAAATGGAAGGACAAAAATCCTTTTATCAGATTTTTGATAACAATAGGTTTCTTCTGTCCTGGTGTCTGGGTCTATAAATGTAGAGCCGCAAAGACAGGGCTGTGTAATTCTGTCTGAGAAAGAACAGGCATCCACATCTTTTTTTAACAAGCACTTAGCCTGGCTCTCATCATAAAAACAATAATCATTACTGCCCAGAACAGAGTTTCTTCTCTTGCCCATGCATTCTTCATCAGAATCAAAAGGGCAGGGAGATAACAGTTCAATCCTTGTCTCTATCATTTCCTGCTTAAGGCCAGGAGTCACAAAAACATGCACCCTGTTATTAGCAACTATTTTTTCCAGGTAAAGGTCATGAGGATTGTCTAGTGAAGGGCCAATAAACAAGCCTTCTATATAAAAAGAAATAGTTTCAGGATAATCAGATAAATAATAAGATTCTCCTTGCTCACGCGCACCCAGCTCTGCTCCTAGGTCAGGATAAACCAGCTGAGCAGCAGACACTTTTTTTAAGTCATAGCCATGAAAAATAACCTTGTGCCCAAAAGATATGCACTTGACAGGCTTGTCATCTGCTACATCATCAGGTTCTTTATACAGGCAAAGGCATGAGTGCTCATTGCATTTCTCAGGCATAAAATGCTTTGCTGGAGAAGAGGAAAGAGCCTGCTTGGATGTAAAGCCAAACACAAAATGCTTTTCTTTCATATAAAAAATCATGGTCTGGTATTCAAACCCTGCGTCTTTCTCAATCATTAACTCAAGGTTCTCTGCCAGTGACACAAAATTAGACTCAGTGTCTTTATCAACTCCTCCTCTGAGAAAAGCTCCGATAAACCTATAGCTAACAATAAATAAGACAACTATAAGCAGAATGACAAACACATAAAGCGTAAGTTCGCTAAGTCCAATCTGTCTTTCACCGCCTTTTTTATTCATCCAAGCCATAATACATAAGAAACTTGCTTAATAAGTATAAATTTGTTTCGGTGGGGAAGAATTAACAGAGTTATTATTCTGCACATTCAAAATGGTTTGGAACACAACGCTCACATTCATTTGAATCCTCGCATTCCTTAACAGCAGGATAGCATTTCATAACAACTTCATGTTTAGGCTCAGATTTATCAAGGCCAAAAAGAGCCCATTTAAGATTGCCTTCACAAGGGTGCTCAATTCCTTCTACTTCATCCTTGCATTCACAACCTTCACTAAATTGAGCACATTCATTCAGAACATTAACAAAATTCATAGTCTGCTCGCACGCCTCCTTACTAGAAGCGCAAACATAATCGTCTTCAACAATTACAGGTTCCCAGGGGTCAACATCCTTAACACAAGCCGTCGGGCCAGAACCAGGAGGGCCTTCAGCACCCTCTGCTTGTTTAAAACAGCAATAAGGCTTGTCAGGATTGCTAGCCTTGCACTCAGGATTAGGAAGCTTTGGGCCGTCGCAAAGAGTGCTTTTGCTTATACAAACCCCTTCTCCCCCGCCAATAACACCTGCAAGTCCTCCGCAGGTAATTATCTCTCCAGTGATGTTCTCCAGAGGCTTGGCTCCTCTGTTAATGAAAATATTGATTAGAACAATAACCAGTACAACTACTATGATTACACCACCAAGCATTCCTAAAAGGGAAAGTCCTTTTCTTGATTTTGTTAACAAAATAGTTCACCTTTGCAATCAATTTTTTTTAATAATTAAATATTTTATGATAATAAAATTTATTTTAGCATTGCTAATCTGTAGTGTAATAAACACAGACCGGGGTGGTTGCATCATTCTGGGTTTGATGCCTGAAAGATATAAAAGTGCCTAGTTCAGCAGCAGTTTTTTCAAGGTCATATACTACAAAACCTTTGCTTTCTTTTTTGATCCCAAGCTTAAAGTTTTTGCCCGATGTAGGAACATCATTATCCCCTTTCTTCTCTATTACACAAGTATCGCCGTAAAAAACAAAAGAGGCTTTATGCCCTCCAATACCTAAAAAGTTTTTTTCCTGGTATAGCCTGAACTCTGCTCTGTCTGAGGCTAATCTATGAACAACAAGCCCTGCATCTGTGAAATAACCAATCATTAAGTCCAGAGCCTTTGTTGCCTCAGGGCACTGGGCTACATCTTTCTGGCAATTCTCAATGCTGTCCTTGAAAGTTGTCTTGAAAATAGTTATTGATTCTTTCATGTTTTTTGCTGAAGTCTCTATAACACACCTGAAATCCCTGCAAAAACCAGCTATTCCGCCAAGATAACATTCCTCACCACTCTCTTTTCCATGGCATGCCTTGACAGGGTCCATTATGTCTTTGGGGACTTCATCAGTTGTTTTGCCTGCGCGAAGAATAACCGGAAGAAAGATTGCCAGGACTGCTAGTAAAAGTATTAGTCCTATAATGGTTCCAAGGGTTGACAAGCCTTTCTTTTTTTTATTCTTTGAAAACAAGGGTTTCATCTCATATAATTCTTGCAAATCTTTGTATATAAACTTTGCTATTATTTTAATGTGTCTCAGTGTATTTTAATGCTCTGTCACAAACTCATGTATAGCCGTATTCAGAGGGTGCTTTTTTTCCTATGTCTGCAAGCATTAAGTGGCCTGACAATCCTTGTATTCTTGCCCATTTAAAAACAGGTGAAGGATCCCACTTACCCAGTGTAATCTGGTAATGCCCAAGCACATGCTCATTATCAACAGCAATAGCAGTCCATCTGCTTGCAATATCATTTATCAGTTTATCTATTGAAACATATTGCTCATTAGTGTAGTAATCATCTGCATATCCTGTGTTAACAATTTCAATGCCTATTGATTTGGCATTCATTTCTCTTAATTCTTCATTCAGGCAAACAGGACAGTTTTCTCCTGCTTTGCAACAAGTCGGGTTGCTTGGCGGGCAGCAACCGCAATGAGCGCCTTTTGTGCTCTCATCTATCAAGTAATATATTGTGCCGTCCTTGTCAACAACATAATGCACTGAAAGCTCTCTTTTTTTCAGAGTATTGAATGTTTGCGAAGCTTTATTATCCCCTGTGTGGTGCAGTACAATGGTGTCAACAAGTGCTCCTTCCCTGGAATAAGAGTAGAGCTCTCCAAAATATTTTTCATCAACAGGAATGCCTGGCTTTGTTTTGACTTTTTTAATACGCTCTGGCTCAGCATCAGTTGGAATAGTTGATGGTGTGCTTCCATAAAGCCCTCCAAAGCCATAGTCTTCACCTCCAGGAACTGCTGGGTTAAAGCCTAATTGTTGGCCAATAATAAGAAAGATATTATTAACAATTTTGAATGTGTTTGGAACAAATATCAGGATTAGTATAATTAATACAAACAATCCTAAAACAATGGCACCAATAGCATTTATCAGCTTCATTTCTTAACCTCAAAATGGCAGTTTGATTAGTTTAAAATTTGTTGCAACAAAATAAACAATAATAATAAGTACTAATAAGACAATCACAAACCATATTATTCTTAGTGTGCCGCCTTCAGGACTCATTGTTTCCTGGGCTTTCTTGTTCATACGGTTCATGCCATAACTCATGTTAAAACCTCTTGTTTCAAGATTTTTTATGCTTTTGTGTTTTTTAATGCTTTCGCTTTAACTAAATCACCAAATTAAGTTTTTTAACCAGTTTCATCAGTTTTTCTGTCCTGCTTTGCAGGGGCTATCTCGCACCCAATGCTTTTCAGGGTTTCAGCATTGTATTCTGTGAACAATGTAAGGGCTATCCAGTGAGTATCATCTGCTGTTATATAGCCTATCACTCCGCCAGCAGCTGTGACTGCTCCTGCTATAACAATTGCTGCTCCACCACTTGCCACTCCTGCTGCTGCCAGCCCTATGCCTGCTGCTGAGCCCAGTGCAAGCCCTGTAGTGATTCCTCCTCCTGTTGTTCCCAGGCCAAGAGCATCCATGCCATCAAGAAATGCTTTAACACCTGTTTTTCCTTTGGCATAAACAAACATGACTGCATAAGGCTTTGAAGTGTGTATGGTGTCTGAAAAACCTTTTTCCTGAACCTCTTGTATTAATGCAGGGTCTGCTTTTTCAGATGCATAACCTGTGAGGTAGTCCATGTATGTGAGAGGGGTATCTTTATCTGTTGGCGTATTAATCAGGTAATTGTTCAGGCCTTGTATTTTTTTTGTTTTATCATCAAAATCAATCACAGAGCACACATGGCAGTAATAGCCTTGCTGGTTAAATAACTGAAGCTCTCCTTTGCCCCAGGTTCCCCAGCAGGTCTTTAATGAATCAGCAATATAATGCTTTATTTCTTCATTGCTTTCTTTTGGAAGAGTATAATATTTGGTAGGGCAGTGAATGTCTGGTGTTGTGTCTTCTCCAGTCACCCTTAAAAGAGTTGCATGGCTGATAATGCTTGCTTTGCACTCAGAATCCTCAACAATTTTTAAGGCATGGATTTTTATCTTTACCAGGAAAAAAATAAAAACAGCCAGCACAATGATTATCAGAACAGCTGTCATGAGTTTGTCAAACACAATGGCTTTCTTGTTCATTTTATTTCATAGAGCCTCTTCTCACAGGGCCGCAGTGCTTTCCTAGTTCATCAGAAGGGATTACATATGAAAAATAAGTTTCAAAAAAACAATCAGTCTCTCCTTTTACTAATTTTTCTAGCTCAAGATGCCTTGAGGTTGCTCCTTCCCTTACAAAAGTCACAGCATACTTTTTATCTTTCTCAAAGGTTATGTTTTTAACAACACTATAATGCGTTACAGAAGACCAGTAAGTTGAAAGAGCAGGTATTATGCCTGAGCAATGGCTAAATGCCTCTTTAAAATGCTGTACAGTGCTGGTTATTATATTAGGCGAGATGCCCTGTGCATAGGCTTCCCAGCAATTATCTGCATCAATAATCTCTTCATACCTCCAGATGCACTTCCTGGGCTCCTCAGCATAGTACTGGTAATAAGTCATTTCAGAATTAGGCATTGTTTTTTCCTTGGTGTACTTAAAGAAGTTTTTGAATTCATCAGTCTTAACTGATTCATCAAAAGTTATTTCAGTGCATAAAAAACAGGTTCTTTCTGCTGAGCCAAAAAAGTTCTTCATGTTTAACAAGCTTTTTTTTCCTTCAAGAAACTGCCACCAGCACCATCTGAGCTCCTCTGCAATCACCCAGTTAACAATGTCCTCTGTTAAGCCATTAAACTTTTTAACAACATCTTTTTTCCTGGGGTCATACACCTCAATTATTTCATCATTAATCTCAACATGGTCTTCAAAAAACACAACCTTGTAAGTCTTGCATTCAAGACTAACCAAATTCTCTCCTTCAGGCGCCCACACAGCAACAGACTGGGCAAGAGCAGTAGCCCTGCATATCTCTCTGTTAGATTTTTTTAACAGAGTTGCTCTTAAGTCCTGGTAAAAGATTAATAGAACAACAAATATGAGCAGGATAATGATAATTGTTTGTAATGTGCTTAATCCTGCTTTTTTATTAATCCTGCTCATCCTTTTCAACCCCACCACCCATAGATTCTTCCGAAAATAAAGATTATAAACACAAGAGTTAATAATATAATTATAACAGTTGCCAGTGTTGACAAATCTCCTTTTTTCATATCCTAATCTATCATAACAGAATTATAATAAACTTTCGGTTTTATTAAGAAGGGAGATGTTAAGTTAACTTGCTATCCAGTCACTGCTTCTTCTGCCTCTGCCACTCCTTCTGCAATAATTTTCTTGAACATCTCTTCAGGTGTCCAGAGCACCTTCCAGATAATGTCTTTGTTGCCTACTTTGTCACTAACCCTGATGCATATTATGCCCTGCCCTTGCCTTGGGATTCTTATCTCATTGCGGGTGTTTCTTGTGTAAGAATGGCTGGTTATAAACGGGCATATAGTGTTGACAGCATCTTTTTCTGCAAAATAAGTGAGCAGGGCATTCAAGCCCTCTGTTAGTATCAAAGAAGCAATTCCTATCTCCCACTCTGCTGTCAGAGACCTTAGATTAACAAATTCTCCTGAATGAATATAGTAATCATAATTAGTGCATCCGCTCTGGCCATAATCATAGCATCCAGAAACAACAATCTTAGGGTACTTCCTGTAATAATAAGGGGTTGATATGTCTGATGAGATCACTGGGTCTGGATAAAATAACTGCACATCCTTGTCAGGGTCAACCATGGGCGGAAAAACATCCACTTTAATAGGCTGCTCTGAGAGCCCATGAACCTTTGAGCCGTCATCCTTGGTGGCTTCTACGCAAAGATAAGTAGTGTCCTCGATTAATAACTCGTGGTCTCCTGAGTAAAAGGTTTTTAGCATGGTAGCCCTGTCAATCAAAACATCTGCTTTATTATTAACAACAGTTATTGGTTTTTGGCTTACAATGTACTGGAGTTTTTGTCTTTGAGGAGGAATCCTGAAACCTCCAATATTAATGTTCAATGGTATGCCTGTTGTTTTTGTTGTTGTTCCTGCAACATAATCAAGAGTGTACTTAAAGCCTTCTGGCTTCTTGCACTCTTCTACCAACTGTAAATAATCATTGTCTTTTAGTTTCACTAGTTTTAAGCCAAACCTGATGCAGGTAACATCAGGGCAGGATATGGTTATTGGGTCCTTGTCAACCCATATTCCGCTCATACCACTAATCTGGACTACTGGCTCAACATTAAGTCTTATGGCTCTGTAAGCAAGCCAGTGGTCAACATTGCTGTACATTGTTGTGAGATTATAAAAAGCTGCCATCCCCCTATCAGGGAGATTAATTCCACTGCCAAACCCAGGAGCAGTTAGTTTAACAAAGCCAGGGTCGTGTGTTTCTAATACTTCAAGTGCATCAACAACTTCCTTATCCAAAAGAATAACATACAGCACCAAGTCCTTGTAAACATCATTTAGTGAAGGAGAATATTTTTTTAACCTAATGCTTTCTTCAGTGCACTCAGCCAGCTCTATGCCGCTCAAATCAATCTCTTTGTCAGAAAGAATCAAGTCCCAGCCTTTATTTGTTAATAAATATTTCTTGCCTGCTTCTCTTGTGTCAACCACATAAACAGCGCAAGGGCCAAGCTTTTCACTTGTTTTTTTATCCTTGGTGAGCTTATCATTAATACTTATACGAAATGTATAATTAGTATCAACTTTTAAGTTAAGGCTTGCTACATCGCTTATAGGCGTAGGGTCATTGTTAAGCTTTATGATAATAGCATTTCTCAGGTATTCAAGCTCTTTTTCATTAAAATCCTGAAGAGGTCCTGGCCTTGTGGTTGTAGGCACGCAGCACACATGGTTTGCAGGACAGTCATCCTTTGCTTCAAATTTTATGTATTCATTTGGTGCGCAAACATTTCCTGGCCTGCACTGCCCCCAGTCAGAGCAGCTCGTAAGACTTCTAATTCCTGTGGGTATTATTTTCAAAACAAAAAGCAGCACAATAAGAACAACTACACCCAGAACCATGAGTACTACTTGGGTTATAGTGAGCTCAGCCCTCTTCTTATTAGTCTTGATTATCATCTTGCCCTGAAAGCTTGTCCTTAGGAATACAGCAAACCCCGTCGGTGCACTTGCCAAACCTGTAAACACTGCCGCCAGTATCAACGCATTGATCTGCTGATTCGTAATTACAATTACCTCCCCTATCAGCGCAGCTGGTTATTCCTATGTTGAACAAGCCTGTTCCCTGGGTAAAAATCACTATCAACACTATGAGCACAATGATTACAAGCACTGCAATAACCACTGTAGAAAGGGTTAGCTGGACTCCTTTCTTATTATTCAAGAACTTCATTTTTAGTAATCCTCAGGTGTTTCTAATAGTTCAACACAGCAAACCTGGTCTATTGAACAGCCACCATTCTTTCCGCTGTTAGGAAGATTCTTAACCCACATTCCGCCTCTGTCCTCAATCAAGTCTGTGCAGCTAGAATAACAAATTCCTCCAACACCTCTGCACCCTGTACCTTCAGTCACTCCTTTACCTGCTCTCAGGATAAGAACAGCAAGAATGATAAGCACTAAAAGAGCTATTGCTGCTATTATAATAACATTCATACTCAGACCCTGGGCTTTTTTATCCATGGATAATCACCTCTATTTTTTTAAGTATTAAATCCTATCTCTTATCCTTGAAATTATTAGTATTTAAATGTTACTATAGAGGCGAAAAAAGATAAGCTTTTTAAACCCTTAAAACCCTCTTATGCACAGGTAGGGCAGTGGCTTAACAGCAGGTAGGACCTATCATTTCCTGCGCTTTCAAAGGCGCGGTTTTGACTTGTTCTGCTTAGGAAAGTCCGCCCACCATGAAAAGTGACTAGTGGAAGCTAGCTGGTGAAAGCCAGGGCAACGGCTCAGAAACGAGACCACCTATGGATAGGAATGAGGGTAATGAAGCACTCTGGCAACAGGGCGCGAGTTAACAACCCGACCGCTTTAAGCCATGGGAATGGGTGAAACGGCGAGTCCTCACTGGTGCAAGTCCTTTGAGACGCTTAGTAGAATGTTAAGCACAGCCTGCCCATGCAAGACGTGGAGGCTGACAAAAGGCGGCTTATAACTGCTCTACCTTAAGTTTTCTAAATTACGCATCAATTTTCAGCAAAATTTATAAACTTTGTTGAATTATTTCAACATATGATGAATAAATTCAACAATAATATTTTTAAAATAATGCAGGCTCTTATTGAAAAAGAAAAAAAAGAAGCTTATATGAGAGAACTAGAAAGGATTACAAAGACAGATATTAAAATAATCAGCAAAGAACTAAGCGGGCTGGTTGAAAACAACATTCTTGATTATGAAATTAAAGGAAAAATAAAACAATACTTCCTAAAAAAGAACCTTAACACAGAATTTGTCCTTACAATGACAGAAACATACAGAGCTCTGGAATTCCTAGAGAAAAACCCTTTATTAAAACCAATCTTAACTGAACTTCATAAAGAAGCAGATTTTGTAATATTCGGGAGTCACGCCTTAAAAACCAATATAAAAGATTCAGACTTGGATTTAGTAATTTTTGCGAAAAAAAGTCAAAAAATACGAAAAATTCTTGGCAAGATTAATAAAGCACATGCTCATTTCATCACCTTAAACGAATTCAGGAAACTCTATAAAAACAAGAATACATTAGCAGTTGAGGTAATAAAAAACCATGTCTTGTTTGGTAATTATAATGAATTCGCAAAAATGGTGCTGGAATGGAACAATTAAAATGGTGCTTAAAACAACCAAAAGGAATAAAACTAATTCATCCAAACAAAAACCTTTCAGATTCATACCTTAAAAGAGCAAAATTAGACCAGGAAAACATAGAAAGACAAAATCCTATTTGGAAGGTAATAATCTCTTATTATGCATGCTACAATGCGTTATCTGCTTTACTCATTAGGTATGGGATCAAAAGCGAAATACATTCATGCAGTATTCTTCTAACACAACACTATGAAAGACTCAAAAGATTCACAGATTTCCTTGAAGGCTTAAAAGAAAACAGAATTAACACACAGTACTATCTAAAAAAGCCAAAGCCTCCAAACCTTGAAACCATAAATGAATTCATAAATATGTGTGAATTAGAAATAATAGAATGCAACCAAAAAAGGATTGAAAAAATAAAAGAACATCTGTTTAAATAATAACCTTTTTAAACACCTTTTAACTCCTTAAAACTATGGGAAAACAAGACAAGATTCAGATGCCTAGCTCAGGAGCAGGTATTACCAGGTATTTTGATGATTATAAGTCTAAGATTGAGTTCAAGCCAGAGCATGTAATTGTTCTTGTAATTCTTGTTGTTATTATTGTTATTATTCTTCATCTTCAAGGTGGAGGCTTTTAGATTAAGAGGTGTTTAAATGATCCCGGGTATGAATCCTAGACAAATGAAGCAGGCCATGAAACGTATGGGTATTCAGCAGCAGGAAATAGATGCTAAAGAAGTTATTATTAAGCTTGAGGACAAAGAGATTGTTATTTCTAACCCTAGTGTGTCCAAGGTTAACATGATGGGGCAACAGACTTACCAGGTTGTTGGTGAAGAAGAGATCAGAGAACTTGATTCTACACCTGATATTAGTGATGATGATGTCAAAACTGTGATGGAGCAGACAGATGCTTCTGAAAAGGATGCTAAAGCTGCTATTGAGGAATGCAAAGGAGACCTTGCAGAAGCTATTTTAAAGTTGAAGAAGGAGTAAAACTAGTTCTTAACACAAAGAAATACTTCCCAACACAAAGATTTATATACTTTCTGTGCTTAATATTCTTGAGGGTGAAATGAATTAGCATGGAAGAATTCCAGATTCTGAGAGATAAGGCTCTACAAAAGATAAAAGTAGCTGACCACATGCTTTTTATGACTTATCCCCTGGTAAAAGACCCTAAGTTATTGCTGGCTATTATTGAAAATATATTTGCAAGCCTTGATTTTGGCATGAGTGCTTTATTGCAGCATGAAAGACTGTTTAAGAGGATTCCTCCTTATCATGATACCTTCCCTTCCAGGTTTGATATTTTTAAGAGCAAGATGGTGCCCAGGTACAAGCTCAGCCCAAGCCATGCCAAGCTGATAAATGATGTAAGAACAATAATCTCTGAGCATAAAAAAAGCCCTGTTGAATTCGCAAGAAAAGACAAGTTTGTTATCTGCTCTCCTAGCTACAGCTTAAAAACCATTGATATTAACCTGGTAAAAAAATATATTTTTGAAACCAAGGTTTTTGTGGATAATATAAACAAAATCGTGAGCCAGCATGAAAGAATCTTTACAAGAAGCCCTTGATGAGCTGAAAAGAGTAGACCACCAGATATATGTTAGTTTGAAATACACAAGAACAGTGGATGTGCTTATGAATACTATTGGCAGAATGATAGATGCTTATAACTGCTTGATAGACTGCTTGTTAAAACTGGCTGTTGATAAAAAAATGAGACTAGAAGAGCACATACCCAAGACCCCTTTGGAAAAAGGCAATCTTGTAAAACAGCTCTTTACAGATGATATTGTTCAGAAGAACATGGAGCTCTACTTTTTACTAAGAAAGATTATTAAAACTAATCCTAAAAAAGAGCAGGAATTCAGACGGCACGTCACTCTGAGAACAATAATTGATGATAAAGAAGTCACAGTGGATATAGATATAGCAACAGATTACTATAACATGATAAAAGAGTTTCATGAATGGGTTGAGAACAAGGTTAATGAGTAACCATAAAAAAAGAGGTGTTTTTTTTGAGCCGTTACATCTGCATTGTTAGTGGCAAAGGAGGAGTAGGCAAGACTACCAGCGCCATTAGCCTGGCTCATGCCATGGGCAAGCATAAAAAAACATTATTAGTGGACGCTAATCTTACAACCCCTAATGTTAATATCCATTTAGGAGCTCCTGTTCTAAGAAAGACTTTGATGAGTGTGTTAAGAGATGAAGCTTCTCTAAAACAAGCAATATACACTCATGAATCAGGCTTAAGGCTTGTTCCCACTATAAGCAATGTGCATGACTTAAAAAGATTAAAGTTTGAAAAACTAAAAAACACTATCAGAGACCTTGAAGGAGAAGCAGATATTATCTTATTAGACAGCGGAGCAGGGCTTAGCAGAGAAGCGATTAGTGCAATAGAAGCAAGTGATGAAGTATTAATTATAATTAATCCTGAGCTCAGCTCTGTGCTTGATGCCCAGAAAACAATCCAGGTAGCGCAGGAGCTTGGAAAAACCATTCTTGGAGTTGTTGTTAACAAAGTCAAAGAGGATAAGCACGAATTAAAAGTTAATGAAGTTGAAAAACTCCTGAATATTCCTGTTATCGGAGCAATACCTTATGATAAAAGCGTGAGAAAAGCCCAAAAGAAAAAGTATCCTGTTACTCACAGCCATCCAAAAAGCAAAGCCAGCAAAGAGTATGAAAGAGTGGCAGGACTTCTTCTAGGAGAAAAATATTTTTCAAGTATAAACAAGAAGAGCAGAAGCATGCAGGATTATGTGCTAAAAGAGATGGGGTTGGGGGAGTAATAATAGAAAATAATTTAAAAAAAGAAAATAAATATGTAATATGCACAAAATATTAAATGGAATCTTAATAATATGCCTTCTTTTCTTGATTACTGGATGTGGTTCTAAGCCACCAGAAGATGCTTCTAATTTGGTTGGTGAGAATAAAGAATTCTACGATAAACTGGAATCTGTTGGAATCCCAGGTGATTATCAATTCACACAATTTTATAGATGCTCATGGTCAGGAGGAACAATAGAAAAAAATATGTCTGGAAGATTTGAAGATGGTCGGTTAGTAGAATTTCATAAAATAGATGGTTTTTATGGACGCGAAGGATATAAAGATGAAGAAAAATATTCGTGTAAAAGCCATGAAGAGTGTGAACCTTTATATGAAAACGTTAATTTATCTGACGAAATTAGTTTACGTACTACACCACTATCTATTGATAGAATCATTAACATATTGAAGAACAAGCTTCAACCAAAGCTAGATATTCATTTTTCAAAAGTTCCAATTAATGGTATAAACTGTTTTTCTATTCTGGAATTAGATAAACCGACTTTTATGATATGTTTTAATAATAATGATGAATTAATGTATTATGAGGATTATGGAGGACATTGTGGAAATCTGGTTAGATGGAAGCTTGTAGGATATGAATTAGATACAAATCAAATTAATGATATAAAGAAAACCTTTGAACAATTAATTTTTGATTTTAAGATTAGTGAGCAACTCAAAGGCTGCGAAGGAGATTGCAAGGAGTCGGTTTATCCAGAATTAATCAGTTATCTTGGAAATCCTTCTGAAGATTGCTTTAAAGTTAACCAAACCACACACAATTATTTCCCTGGCTCTGAGTTTTCTATTGAAATTAATAAAGAACATGCTTACTTCTGTAATGGAGAGTATATCCAGTATTTATTATTAAAAACTAATGAAGAAACAGGAGAGAAAAGAATTATCCGAAATAGTACACTATTTGAAGAGAATCCTGAACAAATGCAAAAACTATTTCTCTTTAATGTATTAAAACGTATATACCAATATGAAGAATGTCCTGAAGAAGAGATCGAAAAGGTTGTTTTGGATGACGGCTTGGTTTGCTTTAAAATAGAAAAAACAGAAGCCTGCAATCTTTATTGGTTTAATAAATTAGTAGTTTGTTTTACTGAGAACTACTTGGCTAATTACTATTATAAATCTAGTGATGGAAAAGAGATATGGGAAAAAGAGCAATATCCTTTTCCTGAAGAATTACTCTAATAAACAAACTTTTTATAAACATCAGATTTTCTCTTTTTTACCATGCAAGCCTTCACCATCACTGACAAAGGCTTAGAAAGGATTGCTCTCTTAGAACTAGATGAACTTATAAAGGTCAAAGGTAAAGAAGTAAAAGCAGAGGATTGCGCTGTTATTTTTAATTGCAAATCCTTTCAGGATTTGTTTAAGTTCTGCTACTTTGCCCAGAGCATTGAAAGAGTTTTATTATTATTTGCAAACTTTGAGTTTAAAGAGTCTAAAGACTTATTATCAAAGTTTGAGAAAGAAATAAATAAAATCAAGTTTAAGGAGTGGTTTGATAAAAACACCACTTTTAAGGTTGAGTGCAAGCGCATGGGCAGGCACAGATTTGGGAGCAGCACTGTTGAGCAGGACTTGGGAGAAAAAATCATTTTAAGAGTGAAAAAAGAGCTTGGCTTTGCTCCTAAGGCTAAAATGGAATCGCCTGATACTATTTTTTATGTTTTTATAAACAATAACAAGGCTTATCTTGGAGTTGACCTGATTGGCAGGGATTTAAGCAAGCGCCAGTACAAAATCTTTTCTGCACCAGGAATTGTTAATGCTAATCTTAGCTATGCCATTTCAAGGATTGCAGGGTTTGATGGCAAAAAGAAGTTGGTTGATGTTATTTGCAAGTCAGGGCTTGTGTGCATAGAAGCTGCTCTTTATGCCTCCAAGCTAAGTGTTAATTATTATTCAAAGGATTTTGCTTTTAAAAAACTAAAGCCATACAAAAAAAATAACTGGGATGGTTTTTTTAAAAAACTTGATTCAAAAGCAGATACAAAAACAAAGTTAAATATATTAGGCCTGGATTCAATGCTAAGAAATGTTGAGGCTTCTAAAAAGAACTCAAAGCTTGCAGGAGTTGATAAAATCATTGGATTCTCTAAAATGGATGTTGAATGGCTTGACACCAAGCTAGACAAGGCAAGTGTTGATATTATTGCCTCAAGAATACCATGCCCAAGCAAGCACACATCTAAATCATTCATAACCAAGCTTTACAAAGAATTGTTTTACCAAGCAGAGTTTGTGATGAAAAAGCAAGGATTAATGGTTTTGTTAACAGAAAACACCAGCCTGCTCAAACAAATGATAACCAAGGCCTTCAAATTAATAAAAGAATATGAACTCTGGGCTGGCAAGCAGAGGTATGAGGTTGTGGTGGTTGAAAAAGTATGAATACGTTGTATTCAATAACAAATTAATTTATTACTTCATAATAGTAAAATTTAAATATGGCGCCTTGTTCTTAGGTTTTTATGAATAAAGTCATAATAAGCAGTGCCTTTGTTGAAAATAATAAAGGAGAATATCTATTAGTTAAAGAAATAGATTCTAAAAAATGGAAAATTCCATCAGAAACAATTAAACCTGCGGAAACACCAGAAGAAGGAATTAAAAGAGGTATAAAGGAAGAAACAGGATATTTAATTGAAATTGTTAAATTACTTGATCATTATTTTCATTCAGGCTCCAAAGGAGATATTCTTGAAAGATTTGATTATCATGCTAAAGTAAGCAGAGGAAAAGAAAGTAGAAAAAAAGATGAAATTAGTGCATTAAAATGGGTTTCGTTAGATGCTTTAGAAGAAATGTTTGGAAAGCTACCGAACAACCATGTTTATAAACACCAAATTAATAAATTACTTGAATATATATAGAACTAACTACCAATAATTTTATATATGGCTCAAGCCATGATACCTGTAAGTGGGGTGATAGCATGTGCGACATGTGTTCTTCTCCTGAAAGTGTTTATAGGATTGAATTAGAAGGTTCCAGATTAAATGTTTGCGAGAAATGTTCTTCTTATGGCAGGATTATTGCCAGGCTTAAGAGGGAAGAGCCTGTTAAGAAAAGCAAGAAGAAAAAACAAGGCATGTTTGAGCACATGGATATCAAGCCTAAGAAAGAATCTGAAACAGTGCAGATTATCACTTCTACTTACCCAGGATTAATTAAGAAAAAAAGGGAAAAACTAGGGTTAAAGCAAAAAGAGCTTGCTAAAAAGATTGCTGAAAAAGAGAGTGTTATTCACAAGCTTGAGTCTGGGAGAATAAAGCCAGGCATTCCTTTAGCCAGAAAGCTTGAGAAATTCTTAAGAATAAAAGTGATAGAAGAAGTTGAGCTTGATGATCCAGGAATCAGCAGTAAGAAAAAGGGTTTGTCAGGGGATATAACCATTGGTGACTTGATAAACATAAAATGAATAAAAGTTTCTATTGTTCTTGCTGCTCCTGCTGTTCAACAGCTTCTTCTTCTCGTTCTTCTTCTCCCTGGTAATAGCTTATCATTCTTTCTATAAAGTTCCTGCTCTGATAGCCAGGATAAGCATCAGTGTTAATCACAATAGTAGGGGCTTGATGGATATTAAATTCTTCTTTGATAGTGTCAAGAGCAGGATTATTCATGTTCTTGTCAAAAGAGTAAATCATAACATCAGGATGCTTTTTGTGAAGATAAGACAAAACATATCCTTGCTCCTCGCACTTAGAACAGTCGTTCAGGTTGGAATAAAAATAGAGTATTAACACATTGCTCTGGTTGCATCCCTGGTTAATCTCTCTCATAAAAAGCCAGTGCCTTATCTCAATTAATGAATAATACTGTTTTAAGCGTATAACCTCCTCGTTATTAGTCCCAAGCCGGCTCTCCATAAAATCCAGCCTTGTGCCCAGGGTGTAAAGTTGCTGTGAAAGAGGGCCCAGGCCTGTTTCCCTGCAAGGGTCAGCTTCTATAAGGTCCTGCTGGAGCTCAAGGGCAATAATGTCTGTTCTCAGTTCCTGGCCCAGGTTTTCCACGCTTGTGAATTTTTTTGAAGCAACCCAGTTACCAAGCGCCACTCCTGAGCCAAAGATAATTATTGTAAGTGCTAATACCAGAACATATTTTTGTAAATCAATATTTCTGGGATGTTTTTTCTTTGCCATCTTAACACACAAAACCGGTTCTTTTTATAAATATTTTCTATTGAACAGCCACCAACTGTCAGGCAATATCAGGTAAGGTCAGGTAATTGATTTCTTATCAATTGCTTTTTTGGGTTTCCAAACAACCTTTCTTCCGATTATATTATTAAAAATCACAGCAAGCCACCAAAAACCAAAAAAAAAGGCATACGTAAGAGTGTATATTATGTATGAAAAAACTATTTTCTTTTTTTCTTCTGAATACTTGACAGAGAGGATAAAGAGCACCACTCCTATTAATATTGTTATTAATCCCAGTATAATGGCTGTGTTCACGTTTACCAAGAACAGGTCAAAGTCAAAATTAAATCTGAAAATGTCAAAGTCAACTGCTCTTGCATACAGATAATTATCCCATGTTCCTTTTACAAATTTGTAAACCACATAACTTAAGGTAACTATTAGAAGCCCTATCGAGATAAATGCAAGAGGAAGGGTGTACATCCCCAGATTGCCATGCCTTTTTGAGAACATCATGTGCTTATAATCTATTATGTTTTTTAAAAAACCATTGTACCACCTTTTTCGCTGGTTATAAAGGTCCCTGAAGTTCTGGGGGCTGACAGTAAAAACATATGCATTGACTGCATTCTCAATAAGGTAATTATGAGACTGAATTCTAAGAGCCATTTCAATATCTTCTGTTAAGTGAGCTTTTTTGTAAATGCCGTGCTTGTCAAAAAAGCTTTTCCTGTAAATTGAAAGAGGACCTGGAGTTACATGCACACTCCCGATTAACGAATACATCTTTCTAAAAAAGATGCCAAAAGCATATTCAATCATCTGGATTTTTTGAATTAATTTTTTGGGCTTGTAAACTCTTAAAGACGGGGTTACTGCCATTACTTTTGGATTATCAAAATAAGCAATTATTCTTTTAAGCGCTTTGGGATGGACAAATGAATCAGCATCAAGCGCCCCTACAAACTCTGCTTTGGTTTTTGAAAGCCCAAGGTTAAGAGCAGTGTATTTTCCTTCATTTTTTTTTCTAAATACTCTTATGCCTTTTGAAACATACTTCTTTGCAACTTTGTAAGTATTATCTGTTGAGCCGTCATCAACAACAAGTATATCCAATTTATTTCTTGGATAATCAAGTTTTAAAAGCGAGTCAAGAGTTTTTGCAAGAGTTGCTTCTTCATTATAGCAAGGAACAATTATGCACACAAAAGGATTTTTTAAGCGATGCTCTGGCCTGGTGATGTTGTTTTTATGCTCAAGAAGAGTAATTATAAAGAAAATAGCAGTGTACAAACTAACAAAAGCAATTACAGATATCAGGACCTCTCCGAATTCCAGCATTAACAATCCTCCTCTAAACAGGTGTTGATGTGTATTCCCATATCTCCACATCCTGCTTATCATACTTCTTGGTAAAGCTCTCGCTGTGCATGACCAGGAACCAGAGTTCCTGCTCACGGCCCTCCCATAACTCTTCCTTCATAGCAGGGGTTATCAATATATAATGCAAATCATGCTTTTCAAGCAAAGGCTCTGCTTCCTTAAGCCTTGTAGCACTGAATAAATCATCTGAATCTTTTTTTAACACAGGATAATCTGAATACATGAATGAATTTGAGTCAAGCAGTACTTTTTTCCCAGAGTAAAACTCAACTAAAAAGCCGTTTTCTTCAACAGTTAAAACCCTGCCCTCATCCAAATCTCTGAGAAATAAAAGAGCCTTTTCCATTTCTATATCTGGCTGAGCAGCTGAGAGTATGTTGACCTGGTTCAGAACTGAGAATACCAGGCTGCAGAATACCAAGAGCAAAGTGCCTGTTCTGATAACCTTTAAGTCCCATTTCCTGTTATAAAAATAAGTTATTGCACTAACACAGTAAACAGTTATTATAACACTAGCATAAGCCCTTGCAATGATGTTAAAAAAAGAGAGAATTACAAAAAGCAGGACTGGCAGGTGAAACAGTTTTTTTTCCTTTGCCTTAATCCATACAATGACAAAGCCAGAGCAGAACAAAAGAATAAGAAACAAGTCAAACCCAAGAGTTGCCTGCAGAACCGATAATATGCTCTTAAAAGCAAACCCATGAAACCCAAGCATCCTGGGAGTATAATTAGTATGATTTGAGAAAATGGTTAAGAGAGCAATCAGCAGGCCTGAAATTATTAAAGGAACATAAAAGACTTTGACTTTCCTCTTAAGAACCAGGCAAAGAAATAATAGTATTAGCAAGGTTATAACAAAACCTGTCAGGCTGGTTAAAGCCAGGAGTATGAATAACAAAACACACAGAGCCTGATAAGCATGCCTCTTATTAAGAGAAAGCACAAGAATGAGCAGGCTCACAAAGATTACAAAGCCAGGCATGTATACCCCGGTGAACAAACTGATAAAAGCAGGAGTAACTGACAATATTATAAGGGAAAAAGCTGCCATCTTCTGCTTAACCCTGATTAATAAGAGTAATTTATAGAAAAGGGCTGCGCAAACCACTCCTAGGATTAATGGGAGGAACAAGGATACTATTTCAACAGGGAATAAAAATAACAGCAGGGCCAGCAAGTAGTGGTAAGGGTTGGGTTCATAAAGGGTTCCCTGGACAGGGTCCTTGGTTAACAAGAAATCAGATTTCAAGGCTTGCGCCATCCTAAGATTATAATAAGACTCGCCTGCCGGGAAAATTGGCTGGTGCTGTTTAAGACGTATAATGATTACCAGTGACAATACAATGACCAGCAATACTAATGCAAAGATTAATATCCTGTGCTTGTTCTTTATTGTTCTTTCAGTCTGAATGGTTTTATTATCAGCTGATTTTTTCATTCTATATTGCACCTCAGGAACTCGTATATAAGGGCATCCTTGTCATAAACCAGTTCAAGGCAGTCCTCCTCTGCATAAAAGAGCTCAGCCATGCTGTATTCATCCATGCTCCGAGTTGATAAAAAGATGTAATCAATGTCATACTTGTTAATAAGCCTGACAGCTTCTGATTTTAGTCTCAGAGTAAACAAATGATTAACATCCTCGTATCTTTGATTAATATTCTTGATAAATAAGAAGTTGGAATCAGCAACATTCTTTCTTTCTGCTATATAATTAATTAAAAAGCCTTCTTCAACTCTGCCAAGAACAATATCATCTTCATGTGTGTTCTCCTTAATCCATTCCAAAGCCTTAATATCCTCGGCAGGGGGTCTGTGGATGGTCAGGGTGGAAACAAAAGGAGTTGCAGTTGTTAGCACAAAAAGGATTATAATAAAGGTTATTGCTATTATTGACAAGCGGGGCATTCTTGTTTTGCTTATGCTGACCAGAATTATCTTTATTGAATAAGCAGAAAGGATTATGAGGTTTAGGCTTAGGAACAATAAGCCTGCTCTAAAAGGTATTAGTTTAAGCCAGAGCATAATGAAAGAGACAAGAGCAAAACTGATGAACAGGGTTGCTGCTCTGCTCCTGGTTTTAAAGAGAACATGATAAACAGCATACACTCCAAGCAGAAGAGGGATTAGTCCAACAGCATATATCACCCCTAAAAAGCTTATATCCATAAAATAAGCAGATAACAAGGGCGCAGGAATGTTCTGCCGTATAAAGCTTATCCCATGTAAAAAAAAGGCTTTTTTATATAATAAAATATTTAACCAAAGGGCTAGAAAAAACAGGAACAGGGTTGTCTCAACTTCTTTTATGCTAAGTTTTTGCTTTTCAAGCCTTAAGATAAGGAAATATACCAGAAAGCTTATGAGCAGAACAAAAATAGAGGTGTGGGTTAGTAATAGTACTGCTGTTAAAACTATGCTCAGAATTACAAAGCCTTTTTCCTCTATGCGTAGAAATGCATAGCTAAGAAGAAAGATGAGCAAAAGGCTTAATGAATAAACAGACACCTGGTTAAGAGTGGTGTACAGTACAGGCACAAAGCCTGAAAACAATGCTGCAATAAAAGCAGCTGTTCTGTTCTTGGTAATATGCTTTGCTATGAGATATATCACTATGACCAAAGCAGAGAATGCAATGCTGGGTATTAGCTTGGCAACAAGGGTCAAAGGAAGGATAAAGCTAAAACCAGCCAGCAAGTAATAGAAAAACGGAGGAAAGACCAGGATTCTGCCAGAGTAACTAAGAGAGTCCTGGAATAATGGAAGCCCTGTTTGTTTTATATGCTCTGCCTGCCTAAGAGCATCATAAGCATCATATTCAAAGCCTGGCTCATTTAAAGTAATAAAGAGCCTTGCACCCAGGATTATCAGGAAGAGCAGGATTACAAAGAAGTATTCTCTTGAAAATTTCTTTTTTCCGTTTTTGGGTTTTTTCATTTCCTTGCAAACCCCCACATGAATTCAAAATAGCTTTTAAAGCTCTGGGCCAGGGAGGCTTCTTTTATTAATATAGCTTTGGGATTCTTTTCCCACATGATTATGGACACTTTATCGCCGTATATGTTTGTTGATGTGGATGCTTTGCTTCCTTTTTTTATGAATCTTATCTCTGCCAAGGGGATTTTTTTCAGGTATTTTTCTTTTCTTGCGCTCTCATCAAAAAGCATTTTTACTCTTATCTTCTTGTCTATTCTTTGCTTGTCAAAGTGCAGGAAATAGTATTTTATTATCTCGTTTACATTAACTGCGTCTCCAAACACCAGTATTTCCTTGCCTGCTTTTATCTGGTCGTCAAAAACTGTTTTTATGGCTTGTTTGCCCCTGAAAAAAACAGTTTCTTTTTTTTCTTCTGAATATTTTCTCAGGAGTTCTAGCTCTGGCATTATCTGCTTTATGTTGTCTTGTTTTTCTTTGAGCAGTTCCAGCAGCTTCTCAGGGTCAGCTGCCTTGTAATACCTTCTGTTGTTAGTTTTTATATACGATGCCAGGCCTTTTTGTATCAGGCGTTCAACAGAGTCATACACGCTTCTCCTGTGTATGCCTGTGTGTGTTGATATCTCTCCTGCTCTTATTGAGCCTTTTTCCAGCAGGCACAGGTATATTTTTGCTTCTGTTGATGTTAATCCTGCTTGTTCCAGGAAGTGCTGGTTCATACTGCTCAGAAAGAGGACTTGGTTTAAAAAGCTTTTGAATAGTGTGGTGAAGTTTATCACCTCAAAAATTTAAATAGATTAGATAGTTTAATAAAAATTACAGTATTACCTAAAAGACTTTGAGAAATGATTAGGAGGATATGATAAAAGGTTAGACCTAACCAAAGAAGAGGTAGTTAAAATGAATTTAGAACATGCAATTCTGGTAAAACCCCAAGCTTATGAGGAAATGGGGGAAAAAGCAACCAAAGAAAGGGTAAGGGCAGACAGAGATGTTCTTTCTGATATAAAAGAAGGAATAATAGATTTAGGCACAGCACAGCTAAAAGCAAAAACAGGGTATGATGATAAACACCTTCCAAAAGAATCACCAATAAGACCAAAAGACTTTAGCCTGGATGGAATCAGTTTTGGATTAGTAACAGATGTGCAGGTAATAAACCCAAAATATCAGGATGTATTTGATGAAATGTCCATATTTGTAAAACACATGACCGACCTTTGGAAGCAAGGAGTTGAAATGAACGTCATGAGAACCTATGAAATAGAAGTTACAAGAAGAGGCAAAAAAACATTAGAAAAAGCGCCTTTTCTTGAATGGAAATGCCTAATGACCAATATGCTGGGATATGTTTCAAATGCAACAGATCTAAGAGTGACAAATGAAATAGAAAAAATTATTTCTCCAAAAGAAATGAAAGAAATGAAACTTGAAGAACTGGTTATACCTGCAAACATAGCAAAAGATTTTGATATAGAAAAACCTGGAAGCGCAAAATTATGGTACCTAGCAAGCCGATTTTATGATGAAGTAACAGAGGAAACAATAGAGCCTGTAAAAAAAGAGATGGCCAAAAGAACAGGCATAACAAAGAAAAAAATGCCAAAAGAAAAACAATTATACTGGGAACAATTCTCAAAACTGCTTTACAGAGTAATAAGCATTCCCCAGTCAAGAAGACAGGCTGGAAAAACAATCCACCGCTTGTTTAAAATTCCACAGAAACAAAAACCAAAAGGAAGCACAGAACTGCCTGTTATTGCCAGGCCAGAGAATTATATCCGGCTTCTTGAAGATTATAAGCCAACCTTAGAATTTTCTTTAAAAAAATGGACATCATTAGAAGGGAATATTGGAGAGCTGGTTATTTTTTACTATGGGCTTGAAAACAATCTCAGAGTTCTAGAAGAGTTTCCATTCACCCCGCAGTACCATTTGAAAAAAGAAGAAGACCAGAAATTTATCTGCTTAACAACACTATACGAAAGGATGAAAGCACTGGAAAAGAATTATACTAAGAGCAAGCTAATGCAGGTGCATGAAATAGAGCACATAATTTAAAAAAAACAAGAGAAATAAGATAAATAAAAAATTTATTCTTCCTCTGGCCCATAGCTTGGCACTGCTGACTTGTTAATAATCATTATGTCGCCAATGCTTTTTACCAGCTGGTGAGGCACAATAACGCCTTTGGCACTACCCAGGACTTTGTTCAAGAAACTGTTCTTGGTAGCTCTCACTCTCCAGCCAAACACCTTGTTCTGAGTCAGAATAGCTTCTTCCACATCACCAAAATAATCACCAGTATCAGTAAAAACTCTCATTTCAAAGGTTTCAGATATTCTTTTCATCTTAAGCATTCATACCACCTTTAATCATTTATGAAGAAGATAAAGAGGCAGGAATATATAAAGGTTTTGATATTCATCTGGACGTAACGCCAAAAAAAGAAAAAATATTTAAACCTCGTAAGATAAGTTAAAACAAGAGACATTTAATAAAAAAGAGGTGGAGGTATTTTAAAATGGGAATGGACACTGTGATACTTGCAATCATTATTGGCACACTGGCAGCAATTGTGTACAGCCTCAGGATTCTGGTTTTAATGGAGAGAAGGATTGCCAAAATTGACCTTAATCTTGAAAGGATTGTGTTGAAGATTGCTGCTGAGGAAAAAAAGATAGAAGCAGAAGAGCTCAAGATTGAGAGGATGCTTAGAAAGAAGAAAAGATAAATTCTTTTCAAAAAATTTTTATTTTAATTAATTTCATATATATCATGATGCTGCAACACGTTTCTCTAGACCATGGATGGTATTATCACTACAGGCTGCACAGGGCAAAGCTGGGCTTGCTCAGAGATAATGGTCTCTCTCCTCTGCACACCTACCTTAACAGGGTTTTTGAAAACTGCCCTCAAGAGCCTTTTCTAGCAGGACCCAGGGGAAGCAGGCTAAGGTTTGATATAGGAATAAGGCCCAGGCAGATAGACAACCACGAAGTATCAATGCTGGCAAGAGAAGGGCTTGACTGGAATAAATACACAAATGCCCACAGCAATGTTCAGGTGTTCATGCTAAGCTATGATAACTCTACTGTAGGAGTTGAGGTTCCTATCTGGCTTAAAGCATATGAGCTGGGCAGGAAGCATGAGGAATTATTTCAGAGCAAAGAGCCTTTATCAGGACACATAGATGTTCTAAGAATTGATAATGACAAAGTATGGGTCTGGGATTACAAGCCAAGAGCAGAGCAGGAAAAATATGCTTCTACACAGGTCTTTTTCTATGCCCTGATGCTGAGCAGAAGAACAGGCATACCCTTAAACAGGATAATGTGTGGATACTTTGATGAGCATACAGCCTATGCCTTCAGACCAGATAAGAAGTATTTGAAGCTAAGGCAGATGAGGCTGAGGTGAAGCCCGGTCGGCTCATGATAAAAATTACCTGGCAGAAGGAAAAAAATTGGGAGGTAGATTTAGATGAAATATAAAGTACACAAATTAAATATTAACTTAGCTAAAGAACCTGATTCGCTTGAGGATTTCCTTAATAATCTGAAAGGAGAAGTTATTTCAATCATTCCCGATGTTGAAACACTTTTCTTATTTTATGGGGCAAAAGTAAAAAAAGTTCTCATTATAGAGAAAATAAAGGAATGAAGAATTGGTTGTTTCCCGGTCGGCGCATATTTTATTTGTCTACTAATTCAGAATAAATATTGCCAGGTTTAATACTGCTGCAAATGTTACCCATAGTATGTATGGTATTAACAAGTATGCTGCTGTTCTAGAAACCTTGTAGAACTTCAAAATAGTGAACAGGATTGCTATCCAAAGTACTACTATTTCTATGAATGCTATCAGTGGATTTTGTAATCCAAAGAAAAGAATTGACCATAATATGTTTAGTATTAACTGTACACTAAATAATAATAAACCTGTTTTAACTCCTTTTGCTTTAAAGCCCTTTTCCCATATAAAATAAAGTGATATTCCCATTAATATGAACAAGGCGGTCCATACAGGTGCAAATACCCAATTAGGAGGATTAAAAGAAGGTTTTGCAAGGCCAACATACCATGTAGAGACAGAGCTAGCAGTGAAAAATGAGCCGATTATGCCTGCTAGTTGGCATACAACAATAGAAACTATGAATTTAATTATTTTATCTGTTTTTATCATTATTAATCCAGAAAATAAAGTTTAGTATAAATAACTTTATGTTTTGCCTGCTAAATCCTCAAACCCCAGCCCTTTCTTCTTTGCAAGTTCAAGCGTCACAACATAACTCTTGGCTGTTTTCTTTAAATCAGTCAACCTTAAAAAATACCATTGCTCATTATCAAACTTTATTGCAACAAAAGCCCTTGCTCCGAAACTATTGGAAAACAAATCCAATTGAGTGATTTCATCTTTTGTTAAGTATTTTGACTTATCTCGACTGGATTTGCACTCAAAAGCAAAAAATTTCTTACCATTGCCAACAACAATATCAGGGCTTGGGTGCTGTGTAGAACCAGAGCCAGCTGCTCTCATAGCAGCAAAGCCTTTACTCCAGAATAAATGGATTAAGTCCCGCTCTGCTTTGCTGCCTTTGCTCTTTCTTCTGCTGTGGCTAATGCCCATGATAGTGGTTAATATGTTTTCTTATTTAATTGTTTTTGATTTCCAGAAAAACTTTGTTTTTTTGGGGCCAAAAATCGAAGATTTTTGATTTTTACGATAATTATTTATATCTGTGTATTCCAATAAGAAACATGGATTGGAAAGAATTTTTTAAACCAAACATTTCTAAATTAATCATTCTGGTTGTTTTCATACTGATTTTTATGGTTTACCCTGCTTATAAATGCTCAACTCAGACATGTATTTTAGACGCGCAAATGCTTGTGGGAATCCCGCTTGGTTTTTATCCTGTTGGTTCTGCAATGTGCTGGGGAGGAAAATGCCCTGAGCCTCTTAATTTTTCATGGTTTAATTTGGTGATTGATATAATCTTTTGGTTCATATTTGCATGTCTCTTGGTTGCTTGGTATAAGCACCCGCAAAAATGGAGAATCCTGTTGCTGGCCTTAATGACTTCACTAATTATATTTTTGCTTTTTTATTTAGGAATTAATTTAATGAGTGGTAAATGGGGAGTCAGTTTTAACCCAATAATCATTTTAATTCTAGTGATTTTAATCATAGGGGTTTATGCATATTTAATAAACAAGTCTAATTTCTTTGGATTAAGGAAAAAATAAAAGCTTAACAAATATTTTTCAATAACTTTATAAAAACCTCCAAATTAACCTTTTTTATGGCATCTAAAAAGATTTTGTCCTTGTCTGCTATGGAAAAGCTTATGAAGGCTGCTGGTGCTTACAGGGTTAGCGAGGAGTCTAAAGAAGCTTTACGTGATGTTCTTGAGGAGCTTGGTGATAAGATTAGCAGGGATGCTATTGAGCTGAGCAGGCATGCTAAAAGAAGGACTGTTAAAGCAGGGGATATTAAGCTGGCTAGTAAGAATAATAAATAATCAGAAATAAATAATCAATAATTTCTAAAGCTTAATCTTCATAAAGTCATGCGCTGCTTTGCTGTTCTTGAAATAGGTTTTTATTTCTTCTTGTAATTCTTTGTTTGTCTTGTATCTCTGGGAGAAATGGGTTATTATTAGTTTTTTTACATTGGCTTTGGTTGCTATTAATCCTGCATCTTTGGTTGTTAAGTGTTTGTATTCCTCTCCTTTTTCTTCTAGTTCTGCCAGGTAAGCAGCCTCAGATATCAATATATCTGCTTCTTTGGCTAGCTCATAGGCATTTGTGCATGGAAGTGTGTCAAGTATCACACTTAGCTTTTTGCCTTTCTGAATAAATGATACATCGTCTGGCTTTATGGTTTTGCTTTTGAATGTGATTGTCTGTCCTCTCTGCAGTTTGCCTATGTTTGGCCCTTGTTTTAAGCCATATTTTTTTGCTTTTGCCATGTTTATTTTTCGAACATCTTTTTCTATAAAACTATAGCCTAAGCAGGGCATTTTATGGTCCATGTAAGCGCATTCTATGTAATAATCTTTGTTTTGAAAGATTTTTTCAACTCCTTTTGGGTTTAATTCCTTTATATCAAGCTCTAATCTGTTATGTTCAAAACTAACTGCTTTTAATAAGTGAAAGATTCTTTCCTTGGTTTCTCTTGGCCCAAACAAGGTTACTTTCTGAGGGTTTTCATTGTTGCTAATGGTTTGCAGCAAGCCTATTAATCCAGATACATGATCTCCGTGCCAGTGTGTTATCAAAATCTTTCTTATCTTGTTGCGGTTAATGCCTGCTATGTTCATCTGTCTCTGGGTTCCTTCTCCGCAGTCTATTAAGATGCCTTCTCCTTTATACTCTAGGTAAATGCCTTGCACATTCCTGTCCTTGGTTGGCACCATGCAGCTGGTGCCTAGTATTGTGATTTCCATCGTGTAGAGTAGGTGTTTTGTTTGGTTTTTAACATTTTGCAAAAGAGAATTATTTTCTATATGGAAAGATATATTTATTTACAAAAATTTTTAAACAGAATATATGTGCTAAGAACAAGCATGGCAAAGAAAAAAACAACAGAAGATAAATCTTCTGAGCCATCAAAGGCAGAGCCTTTGAGTGCCAAAGGTAAACCTTTGAGCATTTCTTCAAAGAAGAAAACCAGTAAAAAAAAGAAAAGTGCTAAGAAGAAAGAAAGCAAGAAGAAAGCCAAAGTAGAGGTTAAAGTAGCTGAAAAACCAAAAGAAAAACTAACAGAAAAAAAGCCAAAAGAAGTAATCAAAGCCATGTTTGCAAGGGAAAGAGTGATAACAGAGTCAACAGATGAAGCAAGAAACCTGTTTAGCAAAAGTGCTTATGGACAAGTAATGGAAGACGGCAAAGTGCAGCTCTCACTGCCAGAAGCACTGTATCTGCTTGAAAAAGGCAAGATAATCATTTCTGAAAAAAGAAAAAAAGCAATTACCTCAGAGGAATTCATAAAAAAAGCAAGAACAGTAGAGCCAAACTTCTGGATAAGGTATTGTGTGTTTAAGGATATGAGGAATCGCGGGTATATAATTAAGACTGCGCTAAAGTTTGGAGCTGATTTCAGGGTTTATGACAGAGGAATAAGGCCAGGAGAAGACCATGCAAGATGGATAATCTTTCCAGTACATGAAGGAGAAACCTTAACATGGTATGAGTTTGCAGCCAAGAACAGGGTGGCTCATAGTACCAAAAAGAGATTAATGATGGGCATAGTAGACGACGAAGGCGATGTTACTTATTATGAGATTAAATGGATGAGACCCTGATTTGCCTGGATTCTATAAGTAAATAATATAAATTTATATAAACAGAGTTCTAATACTAAAATTATTCACTTGGAGAAGATAATATAAGATAATAATATAACAAAATGGTTAACAAAGAAGACATTCTTAAAGTTGTGCAGATGAGAGGGCCTCTTATTCCTAATGAGCTGAAAAAGATTATCAAGGCAGGAGATACAATTCTTCTTGGAGCTATACTCGCAGAGTTAAAAGAAGCAGGCAAAGTCAATGTAACCAATACAAAAGTTGGGAGCACACCTGCTTATTACACGCCAGGAACAGAGGTAAGGCTGCAGAACTTAATGAAGTATTTGAATGAAAAAGACAGGAAAACAGCAGAGTTGTTAAGGCAGAAAAAGATTTTGAAAGACAGGGATTTAAGCCCATTAGTAAGAGTTAGTTTGAGAAGCATAAGGGATTTTGCAAAGCCATTGGAAGTAACAGTTAAAGGGCAGAGAGAAATCTATTGGAAATGGTATATGACGCCGACAAAGGAAGCAGAGCAGATGATACTAAGTGAGATAAGGCCTGCGAGAAAAGTGGTAAAGGTGCCTGTTAAGAAAGTTGAGGAAAAGAAACCCGAAATAAAGCAAGAAGAAATAAAAACTGAAGAAAAAACTGAAAAAGAAAAAGATTTGTTGCTCGCTCGCCCAAAGCTCGCGAGGGTTGCTGTGGCAAAGGAAGAGGAAAAAGACGAAAAGAAAGAATCAAGAGAAGAAGTCCAGCAAGAACTAGGCATACCATCTGAAGATTTGGAAAGAGAAAAAGATTCTTTCTTCAAAAAAGTTTGGGGTTATTGCAAAAAGAATGATATACAGGTGCTTGAGTACAAGATTAAAAGGAAAAAATCAGACATAGAACTAACTCTGGCAGTTCCTTCTCGTATAGGAAGCCAGGAATACTATTGCAAAGCAAAAAAGAAAAAGAAAATAAATGACGGCGACCTAAGCAGTGCTTATGTGCAAGGACAGGCCAGGAAACTGCCGGTAATATTCATAACAACAGCAGACATGACTAAAAAAGCCAAAGAAATGCTAAGCAAAGATTTTAAAGGCATGATAGTGAAGAAGATATGAAGATATTATTCTAACCATGCATATATTTCTGAACTTCTTTCTGGCCTTCAAGCGCTTTAATCAAACGCTTTCTTTTATCACTCATATCTACATGATTAGCAAGTGAATTAAATATCTTGTTATCATTTAAATCCTTAATTGGTTTATAATTAATCCCAAAAGTTCTAGCACTCAAAGTTGTACCAGCCCCTGCTCCAAAATCATCCTTATCATGATATCCTAAAAAGAAAAAGGCATTGAAACCCCTGTCTTCTTTTATTTCTTTCCCAATACTAAATCCGTGCAAGCCAAGAATCTTGCCTGCTGAAAACATAAATTCAAATACAAACTCATGAGTTATATTGTCTATGTTAAAACGCTTAAAATAACGTAGTTTCTTCACAACAGGACTTATTTTATAATGAAGTCTCTCTATATCAGAATCATGAAAATCACGTGGTTTGTATGGAACTGGTAAGATATCTTTGTCATTTTCAAGCATTGCAATAATATTCTCATCTAAATCCTTATCCCACACCTCTATAATGGGATGATACTTGATAAAAGTGTTTTTGTAAAAATCTTTTAATTCCTTGACAGTTCCGGTCTTTTCTGCTATAAAATCATCTATACATAAATATCCACGTATATTTGTTCCAAAACGGACAGAGAATTCTTGTTCTTTAGGAGAAAAACAATTTACCTCATTCAAACTCAAAGTAAGGCCTGCTAATCCCAAACCTGTTGTCTTAATAAAATCTCTTCTTTTCATTCTAGAATAGTAAAGAAAACAATGAAAATATATAAATGTTCTGGTAAACTAAAAAATTGGCTCAGTCCTCTTCCTCAGCAAACTTCTTGATTTACTTTCAAAAGGATGAATATAATGTAGAGTTTACAATTATTATTTATAAAATTCATTAAGGAATTTTTCAAATTTATCTTTAATCTCCCTTTCTTTTCCTTTCATGGGTTTTACACCCTTAAATCGTTCAACAAGAACTTCTTTAGGAATTTCAATTCCCCCGGAAAGGAGGGTATCAATATCTTCGTAATCTATTCCTCTGCCAGAAAGTGCTTTTGTCAATACAAAATCTGCATCATCTATGGAATAAATCTCTAAGTTATTAAAATAGAAAGGAAGTTTCTTCGCATGGAAAGTATAAGATTGGTATGTGTAGTTAGGAAGTTCGCCTCCTGGAAATACATCAAACCTTATTTCCTTTTTATTCTCTATCCTTGCAACTGGACCGCTTAACATCATCCAATCATTATGAGACACTATAAAATCGATATCTTTAGAAACAGTTCTAAGGTCTATAAGAGCTAGTTGTGTGCCTCCTAAACAATATAATCTTAATTTTCTCTGTAATCCTTCTAAATCAGAATCTATTTCTCTTAAAATAGAAAGAACATTTTCCTTAGTAAGCTCCTTGTCTTGATAAAGAGGGGGCATTTTTCTTTAAACCATAAAGTTTAACCCAATCACAAATTTCTTTGGGTTTAAGAGTAGAATATACTTTCCATTTTCTATTATATTTAGTTTGAGGGTTATCAGCGATTATTCGTTTAGCATATTCAGGCAAAGTAGGTTCTAAATAAGCCCAAGAACGCTTTCCATTAGATAATTGATTTTTCAATTTATTCAATTTTGAGTAAGAGGATAGCCCTTCTTTTTTAGCAGCAATAGCACTAATCTCCGCTAAGTAACCCATTCTATTTTCAATGTTGTGCTTTTTAGCTAAATCAGCCAAAACATTTATATTCAATGCATTAGATAGTAAATCAAGAGCTAAATATTTAATTTGCCTGGCTGATTTCGGATTTCGTAAAGTATTTATTATTATTTCTTCTATTTTCTCCATAATGAATAGGAAAGTATTACAATTATATAAAGCTTATGAAAGAAAACTAAAAATAAAATAGTTATTAGTTAAAAAATCAGTCCTCTTCCTCAGCAAACTTCTTAACAGCTTCGTAATTTTCTACTAAGAGTTTGGCTTTGTTCTTTCCAAACCTGAATGGAAAAGGGTCTTCATCGCTTCTCTTTAAAACAATCATTTTATTGCCTTTGAATTCACTAAATTCTACTACCACATAAATCACCTTTTATATTTATATAAATTAAGATTTGGTTTCTCTTTTTAAAGTTTGGGGTATCCTTAGCTAACTGCTGCACTGCATGCAGCACTTGAAGAGCAGAACTCTCCGCCACAGCAAATCTGTCCTGATGCGCACACCTGGCCTTTGCAGCACACTCGTCCAGCAGGCAGGCAATTCCTGCCACAGCAAGCACTGCAGATATTATTACAACTACAGCACTTCATTCCAGACGGCATAATTACTCCGCAGCAGCAATTAGGAATATCCACGCATCTGCCAGTAGCTAAATTACATTCCTCGCATGGGTCAGGGCAGTCCTCAGGACTCATGCAAGGAACTGGTATCTCAGCAGGTTCAGGAAGAGGAGGCGGAGGTATTTCGCAATTAATAAATGGTTCCTGATATATTGGCTCACCAACATGCTTGTCCACATCATAGCTAGGCAAAGGACAGTCCAAAGCAAGGGATACCCTTATTCTGAATTCTGCTGTTAAAGGCTCAAAACCTGTTTCTCCATATTTTTTTATTTCTGGATGAGCACAGTAGATTTTTGCCAGCAAAGCAACTTTTTTGTTCATGGCAAGCATGCCAACTTTTACAGGCTTGTCAGGGTCTTCTGGGATGTCTGCAATTGCTTCCTCACAGCTCTTCATAACCTCTGCATCGCCTGGATAAACTCCTTGTATTCCTGTGTCAACAGGCAGAGGAGGTCTTAGGTTAAAATAAGTCAAGTCTTCTTCCTCAGGATAAGTTGTGGTTTCATTCCATTCTAAAAAGTTAAAAACATAGCCAAACGGATCAGGGTCTACTCTCACTGGAACTTCTATAGTACGCTCAGGCCCGATTTCTTCTCTGCTCCAGTCAGAATACATATGATTGTTTATGTTCAGCTTCTCAACTATGTATCCGCACTCAATGTTTTCGTCAGCAGGAAACAAATCTTCCAAGGCCTGCACTCTTTCATCAAGCACATCCTGAACATCACTGTACTTGAGCTTTATATTATCTATAGCATCTGGGTCAAACTCTGCTCCAGGCTCATCACACAGGCACACCCCTGTCACTAACTGGCATGGTTTTTCCAGGAGCTTGTCAAACATGTTCTGGGTAACATTATCAGCATTGCTCTCCATCCAAGTGTTAAAGGTGGTGAAGAACAAGCCTGCTTTTACAGGATAAGAAAACTCAGATGAAAGGTCTTGTAATTGCTCTAAATCCTCTTTTTGTATGCCAACCTCAAAATCCTCTAAAGAGCCGTCCAGGGATTCAGGGTCAAAAGAGTTATGTATATCAAACACCACGCGCACGCCTGGAGCCACATAGAAATCAGATTCATCATCAGTTAATAAATCTGCATTCTTGCTCACACTGTTATTCACATAGTAGTACAGAGCATCCAGGGCTTCTGAAAAAGAAACAGGACGGGGCTCATTGTTATACCAGAAAGGAGTTCTGTGCGAAAACCCGTTCTCAAGCCAGTCAGCAATGCCTGAGAAAATAGCTTCCCTAAGAGTAGCATCTGCCTGGGTGTTAAAGTTTTCCTGAGAATCTTCTGTCGGGTACTTCTTAACAACAATATTAGAGAACACAACAGTTCCTGCAACAACAACTATTATTACTAAAACAGCAGCAAGTACATTTGCTTTTTTACCAAATGCTTTTTTATCAAGTTTCATAGTACCAACCTCGTTATATATTATTTCTTTCTATATATTTAATTTATTCTGATTTAAATGTTTTGATTCTTATACACCCATAACTTCAAGGGAAGAGAATTTCCATCTGGCAGGGGCTGTTTCACTTCCACCACATCCCTTTCCCTGCTCTCATTTTTCACCCCAATCTCTATTGTGAACTGGTCCATGATATTGCTTATTGTTGAAAAGATGGTGTCTGCAAATTCCTGCTGGCTAGCAGTCAGGTCAATGAATATTCCATTGGTTTCATCAGCCATTCTGTTCATGTGCTCCTGCAGAATGCTTGCACAATCAGGATGAAAGCATATGCCTCCTTGTTGTTCTGAACAACCACCACACCCAGAAGCATCACACCAGGTATTTCCAGGGCTTCCAAAACCATCAACATATCTTGAAGTGCCTGCAAGGCCATTCCAATCATAAATCTGGGGATGGGTTATTTCATAATCACCTCCATAACCATAAACAGGTATGAGCACATGATTATAATCTGTTGCCACTTCTATTGCCTTGCTAATGGATATGTTAGCTCTTTCAACAGGGCATTCATCCTCGCAAAGAGCGCACACAACCCAGTCAGGAATAAATGTCTTGTAAAAACAATCATCAGGTATAGAGCTGGTGGATAGTTCATCACTCACAGGAAAAATAAGGTTTAAACGATTCCTATAAGCTGCACTGCTTAGTTTATGCGATACATAAGCTGTTCCAAAACCCCAGTCAGCTTGATAATAATCTTCTTCATTAGCCACGTATGAGTCTTCTCTGTTAGCATCCTCCTCAATCCATTCAAAACCAAAAGGAGGATACATTTCATAGTCAAGCAGAAAACCAGGCACAAAAAGTCCTTGCATCATGTCCTCGCTTAAATATATCTCATTGCTGCGAATGCCATGGCAGTTTATATCAACCCTGTTTAAATCATCAAAGATATTGCATTTGTCACCTCTTGGACCCATGATGTATACATCTGCTGTAACCGAGTTTTTTGGAATACGCCCCTCGCTTCTGCTTTTATTATCCATTTTTTCCTGGGTAAAGTCTATTATATTCACCAGATTGTTTGCTAATACATTTCTCTTAAGCATAGAGCTGGGTGTGCCGTCAAAAACAAAGTTCAGACTAATCTGTGTTAGTTCTGGTTCTGCTTTGAAATAATAATCATTAGTGGAAAAAGCAGTATCCAGCAAATCCTTTAAAGTCCCTGTTACATTAGGTCCGTCATCTGACTGCGCAGGCAAAGACCTGTAATAAGTTATTTCTGAAATTAAAACACCCAAAGATTTTTGGGAATTCTCCTCTGTTATTTTAAGAACAGTGTTAAAATTATTTGTGTTTATACCATTAAAAAAAGCAGTGCTGGTCACACTAATATCCTGTGATGCTTCGCGTGCAAAAAGGGACAGATAAATAATGCCAGCAATCAATAGTATAAGGACAACAAGAACCGCTCCCATTATATTGTCAACAACTCCCATTTTAGTGAACCACCTTTTAATATACTGTCTTTTAATATATCACCTTTAGTTTTCCAGGGCAAATATTGCCTGTGGTATTGGCTTGAACAGGCACAAAGTAAGGATAAATTTCTCCTTCTTCACCAGCCCCTGCTTCATCTTCAACAAGCATATGCTCCCATGTCTTGTGCTGGGTTGTGCAGTTAGGATAAACCAGCATCTCAATAACATATCCCTTGATAAAGCCTTCAGGCAGAAAGCACTCCTGCTCAGCATCTGCTTCTTCTATAATATGCGTATAGCACTCAGATGAAAGAATCTTGTTCTTAGCATCCCTTATATGCACATATTTTACTAGCTCATCACTTGCCTGCATTCTCTTGGCTTTTAACAGGTTAAAAAAGAAAACCACAGCTATGACCACAAATATTAATATGATAATAAATAAGAAGGAAGTGGCTAAGGAATATATGCCCTTGTTTTGCCTGGATTTTTTTTGCATAGGCTTTTTCTTTCCAGACTTATTCTGCTTAGGATTCTTTTGGCTGAACACTGAAAACACCACTTTTATCTCTTGTTATGTTAAGGTAAACAATTTTATCCAGGGAAAAATGTTCTGTTATATTTAATGAACATGTAAGCAGCCTGCATCTTGTTATTGGTTTTGGTTTAAGCTCACAAACATTAGCATTATTAATCCTTATCCTGCTGCCCTGAGCATCATCAATATAATCAATAAGAGGGGGTTCATTGTCTGATGTAAAAAAAAGTGCTTGGCAAAGCTCAATATTCTCGCATTCTGTTGCATTGGGCAGAAGGATATCTTTTCCTTCAAGTAAGTGCCCTGATGCATTGGGCATGGTTGGCTTAAAAAAAAGCACTTTGCATTCTCCTGCATTCATGCACACCTGGAAGTCATTGAATATCAGCTTGCCCTTGTTAACCTTGGGATAGTATCTTTTCCAAAAATAATCCATTGTGCAGGCCTTGTTTAAATCCAGCTGCAACTGGTCAAGCTCATTATCCAGTTCTTTTGTTGGAAGATAAGGCGAGCGAAGATTCTTGACTAGCCATGCCATGCAAATCATGGCTGCTATAAGGATTCCAAACCATAAAACAGTATTAGCAAGGATATCAGCCCTTACATTCGATTTCAATCTCATTTTCTTTTCTTTCAAAAAAGCAAGAATATTTATGAGAAGAAAAAGCTTTCAGAGCAGCCGGGGTTTGGAGATTGAGTTCATTGTTTTTTACTACAACCTGGCAACTGCATAACACGCACTTGGTTTCATCAGATTATTTTTTATAAATATTCAGATGAGCGCAAATCCTGTTCTGGTCTGTGTAGAGGCGCATGCCAGAAGGCAGCTCAACCATTATTGATAAATAAGTTTCTGCAGGCGAGTTGCACACAAAATCGCACTGGTTCTTTAGTGAGTCTAAGGATTGTTTAAAAAGAATATACTTTGATTCATCCTTGTTCTCTCCAAGCACATTTAATAAAATCCCGATTCCAATAAGAACTGCTATAATACCAAAAACTGCCCAAACTGCCTGGTCCATCTTGAGTCATGCTCCTACAGATAGCTTTTTTCTTGCTTTATTATAATGATTAAGGGCAGGTTGGTGGATCGCCAAATGAAGACAGCAAGCTTGTATACCAGTGATTTGCCTTTTTAAAAATGTCATCCTGGTCAGCAGAGGTTCTTATTGCGTCATAACAATCTCCTGGCAGTATAAGGCCGTATTGTATGTCAAAGACTCTTAAATTAGCATTGACACCCAAATAATCACATAGAATTTCAATGCAATTTTCCATGTTAAGATTGCTGCAGGGCCTGTAAACAGCGCAGTAAATCCTATCCTCGCAATAGCCGTATATATTATCCAATGCCATTGTGTAATCAACAACATTGTTTTTATTTATATCAACGTGCTCTCGATAGTAGCTTGTGCAAAAAGTTACTTTGTCCTTTAATGAACGGTGTGCATGCGTGCACTGAGAATCACAGAACGTGTTAAGGTCTTCCATGGCTGCTCTTGCAGCCTCTTGTAGCTGTTGTTCCTCCATTTCTCTCTTCTTAGACTCTATCTGGCTGGAGAACATCTTTAACAGCACCATTGCCACTGCCAGTATTACGAATAAAGCAATAAAGATTTCAATTGGCTTGTCTGTGCCTTTTTTTCCTCTAGAAACCTTTAATGTCATTTTATCACCTCTTCTTTTATTATGTATTATTCTTATATATTATTAGTTTATTATAATCCTTATTAATATAGTTTGTTATTTTTATCTGTTTTTTATATATTTTTATCTATTATTTATCTTGAAATCTCGATTTGCTCAATATCAGGAGAGGCTTCATAGTATATTTTTAATGCATAATCCGGGTTTCCTACAAACTCAATACTGGCACTAATCAGGTTGTCTGGCTGCTGAAAATAGCCTTGCACACCACCCTGGGTCCATGAAGAAGTGCTGGCTATCACCACAAAGCAGAGCTCTCTGTTAAAAGTCTTTGCATGATGCATCTCATAACAAGCCCTTACCATCTCTATTAACTGCGAATTATCCAGATTGTTTAATTCAACAATCTTTTGCTCCTCAGCATCTGATAAATCCAAGCCAGGAGGATTGTCCAATTTTTCCTTGGACCTTTCCAGGATATTTCTTGAAAAAGCTATTATCATCACACCTACAACAATTGCAACAAACAATATTATCATTATTCTTATTGGTAGTTCCATTTGAAAGTTCCTATCCTATTATTAAAGTATTATTAAAACAACGGATATTTATAATTTTTGGTGTGGTTATAGGAAAGTTTGTGAGTATAAATCTGTTTTCTGTATTATAACAATCAATAATATCGCATTTATCAAGCCTTTTTAGTTCTGTAATCACAAAACTCTCATTAATAAGAGCATCATCATGAACATAAACAGAAGAAGACTTGTTCATGGTGCCCAAGCCGCACTCCTCCCATCTCTTAGCAACTTCCAAAGGAAAATCCTTTGACTCTACTTTAAAAACAGGCTTTTCTTCATTAGCAAAAGCTTCTTGATAACCAGAATGCTGCTTTGAATAATCAATCCTCATAGCCAGGAGTATTAAAGAGCCGACAAGAATGGCTACTATCACATAAATCATAATTTCTGCTACCTGCATTTTATCTTAATTCCTCTCTACATTTCATTCCAATATGGACTAAGATATGGTTAAGTGCTCGTCTCTGCATTCCAGACGCACAACTCTGGGCAGCTGGAGGTCCTGCATAGTCACATCCTCTCTCTGGCCGCACTCATTCTCCAAGGACTGGATTGACTTGCACCAGCCAAAACCCTTGTACACCTGGAATAATTCCTGCTTTGAAAAAGAGCCTTCTTCTTTTAAATAAAACGAAGTGGATATATTGGTTCCTTTATCCTTGCATTCCTGAAAAAAAGAATAAACCTCTGCTGCAAATTCTTCTTTACTGGTTTTCTTAAAATCCCCGCCTTCTCCACCTGAAAAGACTTTTTTCAAGCCCTCATTATACTTTCCAAAATCCCAGCCAGTAACAACACCCAGTATTAAAAAGCCAACCATAAAAGCAAATACTATGAACACAATGATTTCAACAGTTTCCATTCAACCACCCAGCACCTGGATAACCTTGTAAATAGCAAAGCCAATAGCAATCACAGCTATCACCAGGCCAATAATCTCAATCAAAGTACGATTCATACACTAGATTTCTGGCTTTATCCTTTATAACTTTTGTGCTTAGGAGGCTTGAGAAATAAATCCAGTCAAAGCTGGTTCACAGGATAATTCTAATTTAAACAAAAGTTTTTTATAGAGATAACAGTAAAATTAGAATAGATATGAAGACTTCACATAAGATAATAATTGGAATTGAAATAGTGATTTGTGCTATCATTGGATTGTACCTTCTTTCAAGTTCCTCTCTTTTAAGTACCCAGATACCACAAGGGCCTTATTCGTATTTAAGTGGTTGGTTATTTAAAATTGATGTAAATGGACAGGATAGGTATTACCTGGTGGTTGGAAAAAATCGTGTAGAAGGTGGTAGGTATGAGATAGGAACTGTTCTTTCTAAAAATGAAGTTGAAGAAACAATAAATCAGAATATACTGCCTATAGAAACTGAGACTGGTTTAACTGAAGAAGGACTTCAAGATTTAAAGATAAAAGCAGGAGATATTGTGCAAGGAAATGTGATTCTTCTAGGAAGGGATAATATAGATAAAGAAGTTGAAGAAATTAAGGAGCCAATCCTTAAATTCGGTATAAAAAATAATGGTGGAACAGAGCCATGGTACTACATGGTGCCAGTAATTGGAAGAAATTATTGTTATCTGGTTGAGTTTGACCCGAATTCTGGAGAGTTTGCAAAAGGCGGTGGATGTGGATTACCAAAAAATTTCTTAGTTGGCAATACTGGAGAAACAATAATGCAAGACTACCTTGTAAAAACAATATGAATGGAATTATCAAAGAAAAATATTTTGTTTATTATTCTGTATAGATAAAATAAATTTTTAGCTAATTAGCCCTGATTTCTCCAAGCCGTTGCTTCGCAAGGGTGGGGCCAGCTCGGGCCTAGTTATTTTTCCTAGGGCTCCGTTCCCCCGGCTGGGGCGTCCCCCGACTCCGCTCTGATTGTTAAGCTAAGGGATGCCCTCGCGAATCGGCCTCACCCACCCTTGCTCCAACATAGATACCCCTAACTCAGAAGAAATGCACATTAATCGCTACGTAGCAAAGATTTCGCCAAACACCAGGGTTTCAAGAAAGTAGTAACCCAGGACCAGGATTACCACAAAGATAAGAAAGCCCATCAGGTTTGAGAGCAGGGTTTTAACAAATTGAAACATGTCATGACCATACTTTATGTTTGATGAGAATAAGGAAAGCACCAGTATCATTTCCAAGAGGTAGATTGCCACTACAACTTCGATTATGGTTGGGGGAATGATTAATTCCACTTTTGCCAGGGCCAGATCTATCTTGGCTCCAAAGGCCAGGGCTGAGAGTATTTTCTCTACAAATACCAGGGACTTCACAATTGCCATTGACATTAGCACAGCAGCTGCACATAATATGGGTGCAAGCAGGGATACTGTGATGTTGATTAAGGAAATGGTCTCACTCAGCATGGTTTGTATGTAATCATCCAGCTGATAAATGGATATGGTTTGTTTTCTTATCATCTTGGCAGCTTTTGCAGCGCTCTCCTGGGAAATGTCTGTGAAAGAGATTATCTGGGACAGGGTTCCGCTCACTTTTCTTGAAGGGCAAATCTTGGGTAAAAGAGTCTTGGCAAGATTTGCAACTGACTTTTTGCTTACTTTTAACTGGAGAATAATATTTGAGAAAAATTTTACAACAGGGTGTTTTGAAAACCCATGAATCTTGTAATCATCAACAATATCAGATATTATGCTCTCAACAGACCGGTTCAGGGTCAGATAGGTTGAAAAGGATTGTAACAGATGAGGCAGGTCTCTCTCGGTCATATCCACGTCTTTCCATAGCTTATGATATTTCCTTACATATATCTGGCTTAGAACAAAAATTGCCAAGGCAACTCCAAGTCCTAAAAGCAGGCAAATAATTATTGAGACAAATTTGTATTCATTCTCAACACTCTCAGGTATTGCCATGTCAATTGTTAGCAGGTGGGCTATTGTGGGTGCTGAAAAAACAAGGATTATTATTGCTCCTATAAGAAGCAGCCATGCAGAAGGTTTCTTGTATAAGGGAGAGTCTGATATACGAATAGTATCTACTTGTATTCTCAAAGCTGAAAAATTAAGAGCCATGACCAAGAGCAACACAGGAAACAGGATAGTATAGAAGAAGGTTACCAAGGGAGTGCTGACCACTTCTGGAAGAAACACTGATACTAATGGAAGAAGCATTAAAGAGATTACAGGAAAAAGAACTCCTATGGTTACTAATGATTTTGCTTTTGATGACAGGTCTTCTGCAAACCGCTTGCCCATTGTGTGATAGCTTATGATTAATGTTTCCTGAACTTCATCCAGGATTTTCATCCTGTCCTCTTCTTTTGACATGGCTGCGGTCTCTATCAATCTAAGGGATTTTACAAAATCAGGGTTAACCTCGTTCCATATGGGAGTGTAGTGTTCAAAAGCATCACCCAGTGTGTTGTAGTCTCTTCTTTGGAGTTTGTTCACTATATCTGTGAACTGGGTTTTCAGAGTGCCCCACAAATGCCGCCTTGTATTAATAATTGCATATTCCATGCTGGTGTTCATTGAGATAAAGGTTGCTATTCTCATAATTGATTTAAGCATCTCTTCTCTATAACTCATCATTCTCTGGGTGTAGAATATGTGAACAGGATACATGTAAGAGATAAGGACCAGGATAAGTCCTATGAAAAAAAATGAATAAATAAAAAAAGATGATAACTTTATTATGAGCGAGATCAGAGTGAAAAAGCCAAAGATAAATAGAAACGAGAGAGACACTCCGAATACCCCTTTGCTGGTGTAAGGGAACTCTACAAATTTAAGTTTTCTATCTATCGCAGGGACTGAGAATGAAAAAGGGAGGTCCTCCCCTATGGCATATATTTTTATAAGATCCAATTTCTTATCCTGTTTAGCTCTATCCTGTTTATGCTTATTCTTTTTCCTTTAGATAAAAGCTTTGTTTAAGATGACTCTCAAAGGCTAGTTTGAATATTGACTCATTCTTTGCAGATTCCAAGGGATTGTACTGGTCGAATAGTTTTGAGAACAGGATGTTTGCATCAAGCACATGCTCTGCTTCTAGTTGCTCCTTGTTCTTTGCTGTTTCCAGGTGTAATTTTTTTGCCCATCCTCTTAGTTCCAAATCTTTTAGAACAGCATTATAGTTCTTGTATCCTTTTGACCTTTTTAATATCTCATTCAGCATTATTGATTTTCCTTTTAGCAGGAAATCTGTTGGTTCAAGAACATCTTTTTGAGGATTATAAACCAGCAAGTCCTGGAACACAGGTTCATCACTCCAATCCTTGGTTACCTCTGTAACACTTAGAACTCGTCTTACTCGTTTCAGGCCTGTAGGAGATTTTATCTGGTTAAGAATTATGATTAAATCTGTAACTTTAAACGAGCCTTTTGGAACTCCAAGGTCATTAACCACCCTGTCAAATACTCCGTATGGATTGTCGCTGTGAATGGTTCCTCCTACTGTGTTTGACATTGCACCTACCCTCATTGCTTCGTACAGCACTCTTGCTTCTGTGCTTCTTACCTCCCCAATTATAAGACAAGAGTCTCCTAAACGAAGCGAAGTTCTTAAGCCAGTGTCAAAACCTATTTCCATGCCAGACTTAAGCAGGGCGCTTCTTACTTTTAAAGGCAGGATATCATATCCAAGGGATTTGTATGCTTCTATTGGCAGTTCCTGGGTATCCTCTATTGTTATGATTCTGTATTTGGGCAGGATTTCCATTACCAGGCTTCCAAGCATGGCTGTTTTTCCTGAACCCCTGGGGCCTGCGCATAAAAAGGTTCTTCCATGAGCAATTGCCAATGACATTAGCCCTGCAAACCAGTAGTTAAAGGCTTTTACCTGCATGAACAAAGGCAGGGTCCAGGGCTTTTCCCTGTGCTTTCTCAAAGAATATCCCAAGCCAAAAACTGAGAAAGGCTGAATAACTGCTTCTATTCTTGCTTTCTCATTCTCTACTTTAACCTCTCCGTCCAGCTGGGGCTGCGCCTTGTTAAGAGGCCTTCCTGTCATGATTTTAATCCTGGTGGAAAGATAGTTAAGAAAATCATCTGAAGGATAAATATTTGTCACGCACTCATCAAATTCTGAATGCACCAGTCTTATAGGAGTTTTATAACCCGGAGGATTAATATTTATTTCCAGCAAGTGTTCATCAAATAATAAGTGCTCTAGAATTCCATAGTACAAATACCATCTCTGAATAAGAGGGTTTTCTGTCATCCCAGACTTCTTAAAAGCATCAACTTCCTTGTAGAGCTGAAGCAGCTGTGCAAAAGTCACATTGGTCTCAGGAATCCTTATATAATAAATATAACCGCTTCCATCAATTTTTTGCAGGATATAAACCCTGGCTCCTGTCTTCTTAATAGTATAAGTAGAAACAATTTTCACGCCTTCAGGCACGACTCCGAGGATTACATCCATGAAAAAAGGTGTTATTGCTATAAGTTCTGTTTTATGATTATACTCCTTTGTAAAAAGCACTGACTGGAGTCTGAGATGATCATACTCCTTGACTTCTATGCATTTATGGCACGCCTTTGACAAAGATAAAGCACCAAAAGAGTTCTTGCAAGCAGTGCAATCTATCTCTAATACTCCTGCACCTAAAATAGTGTCTTTTTCAGCCATATATCATACCCTCCTCTAATAAAATTCAATTAATATGAATTATTATTATAGAGATTTAAAATGATTTGTAACCACTTTAAAAGAATAAGAAAGGTTTATATGTGTTCTAATATAAATGTTAAAAAGACAAAATGGATTATGCTTCTTTACTGGGGAAAAAGGATAAAGATAACCTGCGGGATGAAGAACTAAGAATTCTTGCTACAAATGTAGAAGTGTTAAACCAGGCCCTGAACAAAGCCCCTTTAACAGGAGGCGGAGGAGGACTTTCTCCCCAACAATACCATGAGTTCATGGAAAACTTCAGGTCAATAACCAAGAAAATTGATTTTACAGACACAGAGCTGAGAAAGCTGTTAACCCAGCAACTGGCTTATCTTAAATCTGGCTCTGACAAAATATATAATTTTGCCAAGCATTTTCCAGAGGAAAAACAAGAACTGGACATAGTATTAAAAAGATTAAGCAAAGTCATGGAGATGTTTGAAGCAGCAGACAAGCAGAGCATAGTAGACCTGACCAAAGAGATTCGCACCTTTAACCAGAGAATGGGAGAATACACCCATGCCATCAGCGTGTTCCAGACCAAGCTAATGGACACCTTTAACCAGAAAATAAACGACCTCGGAGACATGGTGGCAAACAGGCTGGCCAGAACAGGCTTGATAGGCATAGGCATTTTTGTATTTGTAGGCATCTTGTTCTTTATATTGCTGGCTGTTAAGTGAGGGTAAGTGTTTTCTTTATTAGCGTAGCAAGGTTGGTTGATGCCTATTTGCGAGGGCATACCTCAACTTAACAATTGTCCGCGAAGGAGGGGGACGCCCCATCCGGGGAGCCGAAGCACTCCTCAACCATATGCGTGCCCGAGCTGGCACCAACCTTGCGAAGCAAAAATTTTAACTTCTGTCTCTAAGCGAAAATATTATTAACATCCTTTCTTTTCCCTTTTGTTATAGTTTTTAAAATGACAGAAGTAATTATAAGAGCCGGCGTGTTCAGCTCAATTCTTTACATGCAAAACCTTGGAATAATAAGTTTGAATAATATGTCATTAGACACAAATCAAGCCCATTTAACTATTGCTAACCATTTATATTCACAAAGTGAGTTAACATTTCCTTATAAAAGAATTGATATAGAAGAAGGGATCTTAGAGAGAATACTAACTCTTTCAAAAAATCCTTTGGAAAATCTTGAAGCAAAAAATAAAGAAGTTAAGGAAATAAGGGCTGAATTAAAAGAAAAATACGTTATAGATGTTTTTTGATTTAAAATAACTTTAAATACTACCAAAACCTCCTTCCCCTCATGGGCATTGCAATAACTGATATCTTAACTCCTGAAAAGATTAATATAGAGGATTTGAAAAACAAGACTCTTGCTGTTGACACTTATAATCTTCTTTACCAGTTTCTTAGCAGTATCAGGCAGAGAGATGGCTCGTATCTGACTGACAGCAAGGGAAGGGTTACCAGTCATTTAACAGGCTTGTTTAATCGAATAACTCGTTTAATGACTTATAATATGAAATTTATTTTCTGCTTTGACGGCGAGGTTCCTGAGCTTAAAGCAAAGGAAAGGGAAAGGAGAAAAGAGTTAAAGATTAAGGCTCAGAAAAAATTCAGGCAGGCAAAGAAAAAAGAAGACTTGGAAGAAATGAAAAAATATGCTGCCAGGACAACAAGACTAACACCTGAGATGATTGAGGATGCAAAAGAATTAATACAAGCCCTTGGCCAGTGCATTGTTGATGCTCCTAGTGAAGGAGAAGCCCAGGCATCATACATTGTTAAAAAAGGTGATGCTGACTATGTATTAAGCCAGGATGCTGACTGCTTTATGTTTAATGCACCAAAGTTAGTGAAGAATTTAACTATTAGTGGCAAAAGAAAAAAGCCAGGTGCAATTGCTTATGACGAAGTAATGCCAGAAATAATTGAAATGAAAAATGTGCTTAAAGAATTAAAGCTTGAGCATGAACAACTCATTGTGCTTGGCATTCTTGTAGGCACTGATTACAATGTCGGCGGTATCAAAGGCATTGGTCCTAAAAAAGCCCTTGGATTGATTAAAAAGTATAAATATGATTATGATAAACTGTTCAAAGAAGCAAAATGGAATGAATTCTTTGATTTTAGCTGGAAAGACGTTTTTGATTTAATCAAGCATATGAAAGTAACTGATAAATATGAACTTAAATGGAAGCCCATAGATAAAGAAAAGCTTATCAAGGTACTTGTTGAAGAGCATGACTTTAGCAGGGAGAGGGTGGAGAAGGCATTGGAGAGGCTGGAGGAAGCCAGTGATAAACGCCAGAAGGGGTTGGGGGAGTATTTTTGATTCTGTTCGAAAGAAACCAGACATAACACATATTAAACAAAAAACTATGCGTTTGATAGATGATAGTTTCAATATTACTCGACCGACAATGATGATACTAATTTTTTATTTTATCGGGGCAATTTCTAACAAGCAGTTTTCCTTTTATTTTTGACGTATTTACTTCGCTAAATTCATCTAAATTAACACAGTTATTATCGAAATTATTTGGGGAAACAATAGCAATAATCTTATCGGGAGTTATTTTTGGGTCTTCTACCGCATTTGCATAATATGTTGCTTCTCTGTTTAATAGTTTTATATCATTAGAAATAATCAACCAAATTTTATCATCTTGTGGCTTCAAAAGTGAGATTATCTTTTTCTCTCTTTCTCCATCTTTTGGATTTCTTTCAATTTTGGTATGATAGTTTCTCTCAAATTCTGTGTTTTCCCCATCAAAGCAAACAACAAAAATTCTTTCAGGTTCGTTAGGGTAAAGTTTATAATATTCTTTAATATCTCCATTTTCATCATGTTTTGAACCCGGCTTTAAACCTTCCGCTAAGATTCCTTTGATATTTTCTATTTTAGTATGATGAAAACAGAGTTTCTCTTTTGTTAAAATATAATTCTCATCAATCATCTTAATCCAACAATTTCCATTTAATCAAGATTAAAAGAACAATTCCTAGAGGAAAGAACCACAAACCCAAAATGAAACTAACAACTATTACGCCAATACCGCCAAAAACATATAAAACTATATCATTCTCTCCGATTGCATCAAATCCCCATTCTTCATGGATATATCTTTGAGTGTAAGATGGTTTTGAATGAATTATTTCACTAATTTCATTAATATTATGTCCATCTTCATGTAAAGATTTAGCTAATTTTTTCTTTAATCTTCTAACATGATTATGGTGTCTATAACCTTCCATAGAATAAATCTTTTCAGCAATTCTTTTTTGTGTTTCATTCATTATTGGCTCATTTCAATTTTGAAAATTTTATTTTTAGTTTCATAAGTGCCACCATGATACGCTTCGGGTGTGGTGTAGCTTATATTTATTACAAACTTTTTAACTCCACCTAAAAGAGCTTTCTTATGAAACAACAAGTTAAAACGTAAACTGCAACCAGAATAAACCTCGTGATAATCGTATGGGACAAAGTAAACTTCTTTATCATCTTCCATCCCTAACTTAACTGCTTGGTGTTGTTTATTAGATTTATCTACTAAAAAAGCATTTTGAGAACCAACAGCCCAATCTTTATCAGAAATGTTTTTGATTTCAAACCCCACTTTAACAAGTTCTCCAATTTTAGTCTGATGACCACTCATGTGATTCGTACTTACTACATTTCCGATTTGCTTAATTTTTCTTAACTTGATTGCAAAGGGGTGGTTTTCAACCGATATTCCAGAAATTTTAAGTCTTTCCCCCTGTCTCAAATGCTTTTCTTCAGGAAACCAAACAAATTTTGTTTTGTCTATAATTTCAGTTAATTTATTTTTGTCCCATAACTCAATCTTATTTTTTTCGGCTAATTCTATAGCAGCTCTTGTAAATCTCGATGTGGTAACTACCATAGCTTTATTACAATCATAATAGGATTTAGAAGTGAACACTTCTTGGATAGCTTTATTGCCAACCAGATTTCCAGAGAAGTTTTTTGCCTGAACAACAATTCTGTCTTCTCCTTTCTTAATTACTAAATCTCCTCCTTGGTCTCCAGTAGTTTTTGTTTTAACAGAAGGATACCCTAAATGTGTAAAGAGATCCGCTAAAAAATGTTCAAATGCTTGACCACTTAAAGAATATAGATCCTCAGCTTTAGATATTTTTGTTAAAGAAGTAATCAATTTTTCAACTTCTTTTTCACTATATCCTAACCCTAAAAGAGATTTTTTTATTTCTTTTTGATCTTTACCACTTTCTAAAAGTTTTTTTATTCTTTCTTTAAGTTCTTCTGAAATCTCCGATGTTGGCTCTAAATCTACTTCTTGAACATCTTCATCGTACGACTCTTCGTTTGATGGTTCTTCCCCAAATAATTTCTTTAAAAAACCCATTTTAAAAGTCTAAAACTGATACACATATAAAAAGATTACTTATTAATTGCTCTAACTATAGAAATTGCCCCTAAATAACTATAAAAAGTTTTAATTGTCGGTCTGCGTCATACTTCCTTCCCCATACTCCGCTTCGCTCATATGGGTCGGCTTGCGGAACAGGAATTTAACATCAAAACCTCTCAGCCCACATCCTAATCAACCTTATCTAAATAGAAACGTTTAAAAAAAGAAATAATTAAAGATTAGCATATGCGAAAAAAGAGGTTATTTGAAGCAGCAGCTACTTTGATCGGCTGTGTTATTGGTGCTGGTATTCTGGGTATTCCTTATGTTGTTGCTAAGGCAGGTTTTATTACTGGGCTGGTTAATATCATTGTTATTGGCCTTGTGTTCCTGCTAATCAATCTTTATCTGGGAGAGGTTGTGCTTAGAACCAAGGGTAATCATCAGCTCACTGGTTATGCAGAAAAGTACACTGGCAGGCTTGGCAAATACTTTATGTTTGTATGCCTGATTATTGGCATTTACGGTGCTCTTATTGCTTATACTATTGGCGGAGGAAGTGCTCTTGCCAGCATTCTTGGATGGGATGTTTTGCTGTGCAGCATTATCTTCTTCGGAATCCTGTCATGGATTATATACATTG